>CAZBFI010000220.1:0-1013 GCA_964491165.1 uncultured Faecalibacterium sp. | reverse complement strand
GTATAAAAGCTATATCAATAAGTTACCATTCGTGAATTACTTCCGGATTGGCGAAAATCTCATCGAATTTTTTAACCATCGGCACAACATCTGCAAAGCCGCCGATTCTGTGGTCAAAGGAAAAGGTCAACGGAAGCAGCTTCTTTGTTCCGATATCAACCTCACCCTTTTCGTTTCTGAAAGGATAATCAACCTCTTTGATGTTGCCGATTCCAAGCATGAAAACCTGAGGATAAAGAAGTGGGCCATAGGTGATGTTACCCGTAAGTCCCTTGTAAAGAGGTCCGATGTTTGTCATGCAAACAGTTCCCTCGTTAAAGTCATACATGCTCAATGACTCGGGATCCTTAACCTTCTTTTTGAAAATATCCTTAACGCTTGTAACCGCATATTTGCCGAAAAAGCCCGAACCGATCTGAGCTGCTGTTGAAATAAGCTTTCCTTTAAGGATAAAGCCGACCATTCTCTGTTGAATCAAATCGAAAAGCAGGTTGTCGATATTTGTTTTTTCAATTCGTCTCATAATGTCGGCAATCTGATCGGAAAGCTCTTTAAGGCTCTTGTCCTCGATTTTGCTCACCTTAACGGTAAAGGTAGTGTCACCGTCGAGAATTATCGGCATGGCGACATTGATGTTCTTTTTGACAATAAGTCTGCCTGAGGATGCCAGATAATTATATTCAAAGTGTCCGTTAAGCCTCGGTGCTGCCTTAAGGCCCTCTACGAGCAAGCGCATCATAAGTGTGTTGAATGAAAGAGAATAACCGCATTCCTTTTTAAGCTTTTGGAACTCCTCAAAAAACTTTGTCACATCGGCTTCATAAGAATAAGTCGGTGTCGGAATTGTTCTTTGCGAATTGGCAAGAACATTTCCGGAAACCCTGCCCTTGAGGTTCATATACTCAATTCTGTCTCCCTCTTCGGGAGCTGCAAGCGCTCTTTCCATGTAATATTTGAAACCCATATACAATCTACTTCCTTTTTGATAATATGTGCTGTTCCCACAGCTAAAG
>CAZBFI010000219.1:0-1016 GCA_964491165.1 uncultured Faecalibacterium sp. | reverse complement strand
AATATGCACTGTTTATTTCGTTGACCTTTTCGCAAATTATGTATTTCAGCTTTTCATCGCTTATCTTGAATCCATGAGGAACAACGACATCAAAAAGTATGTTTGTGTGTGTCGGTCCGTCTACGATTCTGAAATCGTGCAGGCTCAGGCTTTCGTCGATATTAAGCACGATTTTTGTCACAACTTCTTTCAATTCAGTGACCTTATCGTTATTGACTTCAACCGGATCGAGATGAACAACAAGCTCAATACCGAAACGGCGCTTGACCTCTTTTTCAATGTTGTCTATCGTATCATGTGCGGCAAGAAGATTTTCATTTGAGTTGATTTCGGCATGGATTGAAGCGAAGGTTCTCGAAGCTCCGTAAGAATGAATGACAAGGTCATGTATTCCGATAATTTCATCGTGAGACAGGACATAGCTTATAAGTGCGTCTACGGTTTCCTTTTCGGGAGGTGTTCCGAGAAGAATGCTGATTGATTCTTTTAATATGCCAAAGCCGGATGAGAGAATAAATATTGAAACGATGATTCCCATGTAACCGTCAACTGCAATATCCGTAAAGAGCGAAAGCACTAATGCCACTGCGGCAACAAGTGTTGCGGTGGTGTCGCTGAGACTATCCTTTGCAACTGCGAGCATGGCGGGAGACTGGATTTTTTTGCCGAGCTTTCTGTTGAAAATGAAAAGCCAGACTTTACCCAGAATCGAGATAGCCAAAACCAAAACTGCGGGAATGGAAAAAATAACTGCCTGAGGATTTTTTATTTTTTCAACGGAGGATTTTATAAGCTCATAGCCCATAAGCTCAACGAGGAAACCGACGACAAGTGCGGCAATGTATTCGATTCTTCCGTGACCGAACGGATGCTCCTTATCGGGCTTTCTGGCTGCCATTTTGAAGGAAACGAGGGTGACAATGCAAGATGCTGCATCTGCAAGGTTGTTGATTGCATCTGCAGTTATTGAAATACTCTTTGTTAAAACACCGATGATGTATTTTCCGATTGATAAC
>CAZBFI010000218.1:0-1067 GCA_964491165.1 uncultured Faecalibacterium sp. | reverse complement strand
ATTTCAAATCCCGCAGGGTCTTCCCTCTGCGGGATTTTTCTGTATTTCCTTTTAAAAGTGTACGATTTTTCCAAAAGCACGCCAAATAATTTTGTTATTTCGCTCTTTTTGCTTTCAGGTAGCAATTTTCCCCATGTAAAATCATCGGCTACATCGTTTATAATGTAGGCAACATCAAATGTTTGAAAGCATGTGTGCTTTGATTGGAGTTTCGCAACATGAAAATCGAGTATTTGAATTATCTGCTGGAAGTTTCAAAATGCAGATCCATCTCTGCCGCCGCCCGCAAGCTCCGGCTGCAGCAGGCGTCCCTGAGCGCCATCATTCGTTCTGTGGAAAAGGAATTCGGCGCGGATATCTTCAAGCGTACCCCCTCCGGGATCCAACTCACCCCCAGTGGAGAAGAGATCCTGCTCCATGTAGAGGATATCCTGCACAGTTATGATCAACTCTGTACCACGCTCATTCGTGGTAAACCGCCGCAGAAAAATGTCAGCATCACCTGCTATCCCTCCGGATCTTCCATCATCGGTCCGTTTCTGGCAGAAAAGCTCCGTGAATCCTTTCCGGAAGTCCGGCTCCACACCCACGAGATCGGCTCTACCAAGGCTTTCTCCTCCATTTCTCAGGGTATTTCAAATATCGCCGTCGGAATCACCTCCTCCACCAATCTTTTCAAGCATCAGGCAGAGGCCAAAAACAGCCAACTGCAGATGGAGGTCGTCTATACAGACCGCTATTGCCTTTGTGTCCGGGCTGATTCAGCCTTTGCCAAGCGGAAAGTGGTCCATATCGATGAGCTGGCAGACCAGCCCATCGCCACCACATTTATTCAGCCCCAATTCCAAAACACCGCCTTGGCGGACGATTTCCGCAAACTGGACCGATATGCGGTCTTCAGCGGCACTGAGAGCATCAAGCAGAGCATCTATCAATATGGTTTTGCCGCCATCATGCCCACACTCTCCTTCTACCGGGATCTTCATATAGCTTCCGGTGATCTGGTCCTGGTCCCCTTGAAAGGATTCCCCATAGAGCTGGTCAACTATGTCGCCAGCAAAGATGAC
>CAZBFI010000217.1:0-1092 GCA_964491165.1 uncultured Faecalibacterium sp. | reverse complement strand
AGCTAAGTATATATATATTGATCCTGGTCATGGTGGCTTTGATGGTGGCGCAACTTCAATAAATAAAAATATTATTGAAAAAGATTTAACACTTGAAGTATCCATAAAACTTAAAAATAAATTAGAAAAGTTTGGATATAATGTTTTACTTACAAGATATAGTGATACTTCACTTGGAAAAACTAAAAGAGAAGATATTTTAAAAAGAGTTGAATTATTATCAAATAAATCAACTTTATTATATATTAGTATTCATGCGAACACATATTCTAGTAGTTTAATTCATGGAGCCCAGGTATTTTATAAAGAATCAATTGAAAATGAAAAATTATCAAAAAAGATTCAATCTTTTTTAATACAAATTGACAAAACAAATCAAAGATTTGCTAAACCAATAACAGGCAAATATTTAATTGACAATACTAAAAAGACTGGATGTTTAGTAGAAATAGGTTTTTTATCAAATAATAATGATTTAAATAATCTAACAAACAAAACATATCAAGATAATTTAGTTACAATGATAACTTTAGGAATAATAAGTTATTTAGGAGAAAAATAATGGAAAACACTCTAAAAATAAAAATAGAAAATGAAACACAAACCATTAAATTAGGATATATTTTAGCAACTAATGCTAAAAAAGGAATGTTCATTGCTTTAAATGGTGACCTAGGAGCTGGAAAAACAACAATGACAAAAGGAATTGGAAAAGCTCTTGGCGTTGATACAACTATTAATAGTCCAACATTTACAATTATGAAAGTTCATAATGCGACTAACCAAATAGATGGTATTGACAAGTTATATCATTTAGATGTTTATCGCTTAACAGATAGTAGTGGCGACTTTGAATTAGAAGAATATTTTTATCAAGATGGTTTAACAGTTGTTGAATGGTGCGATATTATTAAAGATTTAATACCTGATGAACATTTAGAAATTGATTTTAAAATAAATGATTTAAATACACGAATTGTTACAATTAAAGCTACAAAAGAATTAAACGAATACTTATCAATTATAAAAAAAGAATTAGAGGAAAATGGTTATGAAATTATTTATTGATACATCTAGCAAATATTTATATAT
>CAZBFI010000216.1:0-1205 GCA_964491165.1 uncultured Faecalibacterium sp. | reverse complement strand
AACTCAGGACACGTGGTTTTGGAGACCACTGCTCTACCAACTGAGCTATACCCCTTTATTCTTTTTTTGAACGTTCCTATTATATCACGCGACGGCGGAAATGTCAAGTGCTTTTTTTATTTTTTACCGCGTCTTGCACCTTCTTTCGCTCGGTACGTAAAATTTCCGTGTATATTTCTCCAAAGCGCTTGAAATTTGACGTATTCGGTATTATAATATAATGGGGCAAAAGGTCGAGCCCCGATTAACGCGAAAGGAAACGTACAGTCAATGCTTAAGACAAAGATCGTATGCACCATGGGCCCTGCCACAAACAGCCCCAAGATGATAGAAAAAATGATAGAGAGCGGCATGAACGTCGCACGTCTCAATTTCTCCCACGGAACTCACGAGGATCACGCCAAAACTATCGAATATATTAAAGCCGCACGCAAGAAGCTCGCGCGTCCCGTCGCGATCATGCTCGACACCAAGGGACCCGAGGTCCGCATCGGCAAGTTCCGCGAAAACGCGGTATTCCTCGAGAACGGAAGCACCTTCACACTCACCACGCGTGATATCATAGGCACCGAGGAGGCTGTCAGCGTCAGCTACAAGGAGCTTCCCGGTCAGATGACCGTCGGCGGCACCATTCTTCTCGACGACGGTAATATCGAGCTGCGCGTCCGTGAGATATGCGACACGGACATCGTCTGCGAGGTCATCGAGGGCGGTGCTCTCAAGAACGGCAAGGGCGCAAACTTCCCGAACGTTCACCTGGACATGCCCCACCTCAGCGAGCGCGACAAGGAGGACATCCTCTTCGGCATCGAGCAGGACGTCGATTTCATCGCGGCATCCTTCGTCCGCTGCGGCGAGGACGTCATCAACATGCGTAAATTTATAGATTACAACGGCGGACACGCCATCCGCATTATCTCAAAGATAGAGAACGGCGAGGGCGTTGACAATTTCGAGCGAATCCTCGCGCTCTCCGACGGCATCATGGTCGCACGCGGCGACATGGGCGTCGAGATTCCCTTCGAGCGTCTGCCCGGTCTTCAGAAGCGCTTTATCAACGAGTGCTATCGCTCGGGTAAAATGGTAATCACCGCAACGCAGATGCTCGAGTCCATGATCGAGCACCCGAACCCGACAAGAGCCGAGATCACCGACGTTGCAAACGCCGTATTCGACGGAACCTCCGCTGTCATGCTCTCCGGCGA
>CAZBFI010000215.1:0-1245 GCA_964491165.1 uncultured Faecalibacterium sp. | reverse complement strand
GCTTGCATCTGCGAACCGTTGATGAAACAAGCTGATCAAATTCTCCGTCTCGCCCTACAAGGAACTCGACGTATTCTTTGGTATGAAGCAGCTCACGGATGATTGCTTCCAACTGCTGTTCAATCACAAACGGATCATCAACTTCTCTGTGTCCAAAGAAGCTGACAGCGAATAAATTCATAAAAATCTCTCCTTTGGAGATACTTCATACTGGTATCGCCAATCAAAATCCGATATTGGTAATTATATCACCAATACAAGAAAGGATAAAGCGAAAATTCATTTTCTTGCTACCAACACTGCCTTCCAATTCATACTACAATAATTGAGGAAGGAGGGACAGAAATGGCCAACACGCAGTATGATGAATTTATTCGTATCAGGATTACTGAACTGAGAATAGCAAAGAATATTTCTGAACACAAGATGAGTTTGGATTTGGACAAGAGTGGCTCATACATTCGCGGTATAACCAGCGGAGCGGCCTTGCCGTCTCTCAGGGAACTGTTCAATATCATCTCGTATTTTGATATGACACCGGCAGAATTTTTCGCTCCACTGGACGATGCGAAAACTCCGTATCGTGAATTATGCGAGAAGCTGAGAACCATGAATGAGGAAGATCTCGAAAAGGTCAGTACCTTTATTGGCTGGATTGAGAAGAAAGAATAATCAAATGGAATTAAGATTTTAACCTGGATGCCAAATGGCAGTCCAGGTTTTTTCTTTCTCAAGAAAACGTTCAGAATGAACGAGCAGCCGGTATCGCAGATACCGTTCAAAGGGGATTGGGGATGCTGCCCCAACAAGCAAATTTGCGAAGATTGCACCGGAGGGAAAATCGAGAAAATGAGTGAACCTGTACAGGTTTACACTGCTTGCCAATTTGTGAGACTCTAAAATACGGATATGCTCTAACGGTAGTGAAGAAAATACGATTGATGAATTTTTTAAGAGAAAACTATGCAAATCACCTATAGAATTGACACAACGATCTGAATTATCTTACTATATCAACAGCGGTATCTCTGATACAATATAAAAATTCGCTGTATTGAGTGAATAATACAAAGGAGTGATGATTTGATGGCGACATACCGTTCAGATGAATGCAGGACAAAATCGCTTGCACTATATAACAAACAGATAAAAAAATTGGATATGCCATTTTCGGATATTTATATAAATACTTAGGTCAGTTTACAAGGAACTACACGCAGACCGTGAAACGGGCTGCTGACAACA
>CAZBFI010000214.1:0-1442 GCA_964491165.1 uncultured Faecalibacterium sp. | reverse complement strand
CTTCCGTGCTCAGGATCACTGAATGAGTGATCCTGAGCACGGAAGGAGGCGATAGCTCTGAGCTTCTTTTTCTTTTTCTTGAGAAGCTTGTTTAAAAGAACATAAACAAGAATCAGCAAAACTGTAACAAATGAAATTATGAAACCGCCCTTTAAGCCGGGAACTTCATATTTAAACTCAATTTCATGAGAGCCTTCCTTGACCTTGACGGCGACGAGTGCATCTCCCAAAGCGATGATATCTTCCTCACTTACCTGCTGTCCGTCAACATATATCAGCCAGCCCTGATCATAGGGGATGGATGTGTAAACAAGGCAATCCTTAGGAGCTGTGAAGCGACCTTTAATGTTTGTGTCCTCGAATTTTTCAATGAGAACCTGATGCTTTGAAAGAAGCTCATAACCCTTTTGGAAAATTTCATTATCGATGTTATAGGCACAGAATTTAATTGTGCCGGTGTTTGCCTCAACGGGAATGTTTATAGTTACAGACTGACCCTTTTTAAGATATCCGAGGTCGAGGATGCTGTTTTGACTTGTGCTTTGAGTTATAACACCGAAAGGTGTGTTGATTGTTGCACTCTTTGAGTCAAAGCCCGTAACATCATAGTAAATATAAATGTTACCGTCAACAGGTGCTACCAAGCGATATGTCACAGAGCCGTCAACATCGTCTGTACGCTTGTCATAAAACTGACTGAAAGAGGTCTTGTCATAAAACGGCTCAACATTCGAATAAGAGATTTCATCAACGGGTATCTCAACAAAGGGTGTACCCATTCCGCCTGTTGCAAGATCAAAATAATCACCTTGAAGCTCAAACGGATTTTCTCCCGACATTTCCCAATCCTTGTGATATTCTTCGGTCATCCACTCGGTCAGATTAAGGCTTGTACAATATGCGATAGGCAGATAGTAGTTGTTTTTATATGCGGTGTATTTATCGTGAGATGTGACAACGGAGTAGTTGGGCGATGAAGCCAGAACATCGGGTGTAGCATTGTTTACGATGTATTTGAGGGAGTACATCATGTTATAAATCGGAGTCTGAGGGTTATAGGTGTAGCTGTTGATTTTGTTGCTCATCATACCGCTGAAACATTGGAGATTGGAAAGCTTTTCACTTGCCATTGACGAGAAAACAGACGCACCGTTGTAGTAATACCAGCTCGGATCCATTCTGGTTCTTAAATTGGTAAGCTCCATTCTGTAAAATTCATCGTTTTCAATGCTGTCAAGCTTATCCTTGAGTGTTTCAAAGCTTTCAAGATCCGAAACATAGGGAGTCTTGTCAACTGAAATGTTCATTGCCTTTGTGTCGCACATGACGGCTTCACTGCAACAGCAAATCAAAAGAAGTGCCGCAACCGAAGCTGTTTTATAGCGCTTGTCTTTGAAAATGGTGAGAATGACAACAAAGAGAACGATAAGAAGGAAAGAAAG
>CAZBFI010000213.1:0-1567 GCA_964491165.1 uncultured Faecalibacterium sp. | reverse complement strand
GCGTTATTACGCTCAAAACATGGGAAGCGTCGATAGAAGGCGTCAAATTCAACAGATTTTTTGATATTTGCAATGAAGATGGGAGAGTGATTGCACAGGCACGCACGGTGTGGCTTGCCGTCAATCCGAACACAAGGAAGATTATAAGACCGTCGGCATATCCTTTCCCGGAATATATAAGAGCCAATGAAAAAGAAGTAGAGTGCATGGAATGCGGTAAAATAAAGCTGCCGGAGGAGCAGAGAGAGCTTGGAGAGCGCAGAGCGGTGTTCAGCGATATTGATGTTAACGGGCATGTGAACAATACGAGATATATTGCTTTTGCGGAGGATTGTCTGCCAGATGATTTTATGTCACAGCATGTATCGGATATAAGGATCAACTTCGTAAATGAGGCAAGGCTCGGCGATGTTCTGCATTTTACGGGCGGAATTGACAGAGAAACCAAGAAAATCGTTGTTGTCGGCAAAAAAGACGACGGCATTACAAGCTTTGAATGTGAATTTTATTTAAGATAATATAAAAAGAATGACCACAGAACAAGGAATAGCAGCGGATGCTTGCGGAAGCAGCACAATTGACGCAGGATAGCTTAATGTGGTTTAATTTAAGAAAGATAGGGAGTAGAATACATGAAAGAAAAAGATTTAGTAAAAGCAGTGGAGGATTGCATGGCGCTGCCATGGCCGGAGAGAGTGGAATATATCCTGAACAGCAGGAAAAAGTTGACGAGCAATGAGGGCAGGCTGAACAGCATGTTTGACGGCGTTTTCATTTCGGCGAACGAAGAAAAAAAGACCTTTGTGGTTGAATATAAAATCGAAAGATGGATGGAAAATCCGAGAGGTGAGCTGCACGGAGGTGCGCTTGCGACATTGTTTGATACTGTAGCCGGGATTGGGAGCATATCGGTTGCAGAGTCGCCGAATCTTGCAACGCTTGATCTTTATATAAACTACCTTTCACGGGCAGACGGAACGGATACAGTGGTAATGAATGTGCGTATCGTAAGAGCCGGCAGGCGTTTCATAAGACTTACAATCGATGCATTCTCAAAGGAAAAGGGCAATCTTATTGCAACATGTACAGCAAACTTTGCGGTGCTTGCGGCGGAAACGGTGAAGCTGCCTAAATAAAATTAAAAGAGGCAACGAGAAAACATTGTGAGGTGTCGATATTGACTGATGCGGCAATAAAAGGTAAGCTGAGAACATATAAGCGGCTTTTAAACCGAAATGGCGACAAAAGGTGATGCTTGGGCATAAGAGGCGCAAAATAAAGTGAGAAGCAAAAGACAAAGTCCCGGTTCGACTTTGCGTTACCGGTAGGGTCGAAATCCTTGTGTTTCAATGGGTTATAAAGTCAAAGGAACACAAAATGGAATTGGGAGAAAACGAAAAAGAAATTGATAAAATATAGTGACATAGTGACAGAGAGGCGCAGAAATGAAAGCACTTGAAGAAAAAATTTTAAGAGAAGGACAGGCTATCGGAAGCGAAATAGTAAAGGTGGACGGCTTTATCAATCATCAGATTGATGTTGCATTCATGGATGAGATGGGTAAGGA
>CAZBFI010000212.1:0-1570 GCA_964491165.1 uncultured Faecalibacterium sp. | reverse complement strand
GCTTTCCGTTAGAGAAATCTGACGGAAAGCTTTGTGTTATATATGAGGAATAGGATAAAACCTTACGGTCTGAAAACCTCACGGAAAATGCTGAGGCCGGAAAGCTCAATGACCTTGCTTGCAATTCTTGAACAGCCCGTTGAAATGAGCTTGTTGCCGATGTTCATTGCGTGAGCATCAATACCGAAAACCATGTCGGCTTTTTTCTTCCAAATGCCATTTTCGATAAGCTCAACCATTTTGTCGCAGTCGGTGCTGACAAAATTCAGTGCTTTCATCGTTTTGTCGGAGCTTTTTTCCTGATTTCTGAAAATGTCCGTTTTTGTGAAGCCGGGGCAAACAAGACCGACATAGCAGTCGTGTCTATGCTCCTCTCTTAAAGCGTCGGTGAAGCTCTTGAGTGCAGACTTGCTTGCAGAATAAATTGATGTGCCGGCAAGAGAGCAAAGTGCAGCAGAGGAAGCAATGTTTATGATTCCGGCATTCTTTGAGCGTAAAAGTATCGGAAGCAGAGCATTGACCGAATAAATGCAGGAGAAAAAGTTAATCTGCATTGTTTTGTTCACTTCATCCAAGGACATCTTTGAAAATCTGTTGAACTTTGGAAGAATACCGGCATTGTTGATCAGAATGTCCGGAAAAATACCATTTTGCTTTAAGTCGTTTGCAAAGCTATCCCAATTTTCCTTGACGGAAACATCAAAGGTGTAATAAGTGAAGTAGTCCTCCTTATTGCCAAGCTCTTTTTTAAACGCCTGAAGCTTTGATTCCGTTCTTGCAACACCGATAACCTTGCAGTTATGCTCTTTGATGAATTTTTCGGCAAGCCCCTTACCCATACCGCTTGAAGCTCCCGTTATTATCACCGTTTTATAATCAAACCAACACTTATTCATATTTTCCTCCTTTTTGTTAAACCTGAATTGTCCTTGATAACTAAATCAAGAGCTGAGAAGATTATATAACATTTTTGTTATAAAAGCAAAAAGCTACTTGATTTTCTTTTCAATTGTGACAGAAGAAGCAGTTAACAGCCTTTGATTCTTCCACAAAGATTTCTGTGCTTTTTGAAGCACACCTCATCTATATAATTACTTGAATATAAAAGCTTCAACCAGCTTTCCGTTTCGACACATTCTTTCCGTGCAATTTTGAACTTGGAAAGCATATCGGGTAAGCTTTGAGGATATTGAGCCTCCGTGATATTTGCAAAAACACTTGACGAAGATCTTCTGATTTGAAAAACGATATTTGAAACATTTTTATCTTTTAACGATTTACATAAATTTTCAATTTCAACGGCTAATTGCTCTGCATTTTCAGCAACGGATTATCTCCCATACTCTCACATCTAAATGAAAGTATAACAAAAAAGCTAAAAAAAATCAACACAAAGTGTTGTATGTAATCCGACAAAGTCGGCATGTAATCAATGCGAAAGCATTGTATGTTATCAACACGGAGTGTTGCATGTTATCAATCCGAAGGACATACACGCTGACGCGTGATTACATACCAATCCTTCGGATTGGATAAAAATAAAGCACTTCCGAAGAAGTGCTTTATTTTT
>CAZBFI010000211.1:0-1600 GCA_964491165.1 uncultured Faecalibacterium sp. | reverse complement strand
CCTTATCGGCTCTTGTAAACTCGTGCTTTTTGATGACACCGCTGATGTAATCATCAATGGCTGCACAGCCGACAATACCCGTTTGACTTCTGCCGTTCATGATCTGACGGTAAATATAAAAGCAATTGGAGCTTTCCTGCTTGCAAAAGCCGTCACTTTCAAGCTTTTGCAAATTCTCTCTTGCTTTAAGATATACCTTCTGATCGTAAATGTCCGTATCCTCCGGCAAATCAATTTCAGCCTTATCAACATGTAAAAATGAAATTGGATTTCCCTTTACCATTTTGGCAGCTTCCTTGCTGTTCATAACATCGTAAGGAAGTGCTGCTATTTTATCCGCATACTCTGCAAGCGGTCTAACCGCCTTAAAAGGTTTAAAAATTGCCATATCGTTTTCTCCTTTTATATTGATAAGAATATTTTATCTTTTTTATTTGTCTTTGTCAACAAAACTATGTATATTTGAAAAAGTTAACGGAAAGATAAAATCAAAAGGAGGCTTTAATATGTCTTTATCTAAAAAAGATTATGCTCAAATGACAAAAAAAGCTTCACCAAATTCACCTCTTTTGAGTGACTGCGTGAAGGCTTTTCTCTTTGGTGGAGGTATTTGTGCCTTTGCCGAAGGATTATTTCAGCTTTTCACTTCAATGGGAATAAATGAAAAAAACAGCAGAAGCATCGCCATGATAATCCTGATTGTGATTACCGCTTTGCTCACTGCATTCGGTGTTTTCGATATGATTGCAAAGCACGCCGGTGCAGGAACCTGTGTGCCGATTTCCGGCTTTGCAAATTCGATTGTTTCTTCCGCCTTGGAATTTCAAACGGAGGGCAGGATTCTCGGCACTGCGGCTCAGATGTTTTCCATTGCAGGCCCTGTAATCGTTTTCGGCTGTTCGAGTGCTTCTGTTTACGGATTTATTATTTGGCTGATGAATCGCTTTAACACTTGAGCTTATCCTTATCCAGTCAAAGAATTTGCTTATCAGAAACAAATCGAATTTCGACAAGTTAAAATGATAGTGTCCGTTTCTAAGTCAAAAAGACCGAAACGGACACTGTGCTTTTTTATTTGAAATATTCTACTGCGGATTTAAACATCTTGATGTCATAATCACCGATAACATTCTTGTAAAGTCCGAAGCCAACTCTTTCACTGTGACCCATTTTTCCGAAAACTCGTCCGTCGGGTGAAGTGATACCCTCGATAGCGTACATAGAATCGTTGGGATTAAAGTGAATGTCATTTGTTGCGTTGTTTTCAAGGTCAACATACTGTGTTGCAATTTGACCGTTTGATGCAAGACGTCGAATCTCTTCCTCAGATGCAAGGAAACGACCCTCACCGTGTGAAATAGGCACGCAATAAACATCACCGACATTAGTATTTTTGAGCCACGGACTCATATTTGAAGCGATCCTTGTTCTGACAATACGGGACTGATGCCTTGCAATCGTGTTAAAGGTAAGAGTCGGCATATTCTCATCGGTGTCAAGAATCTTTCCGTAAGGAACAAGTCCGAGCTTAATAAGTGCCTGGAAGCCGTTACAAATACCGCACATAAGACCGTCACGGTTTTCAAGAAGCTGTGTCACC
>CAZBFI010000210.1:0-1606 GCA_964491165.1 uncultured Faecalibacterium sp. | reverse complement strand
CAAAAACGGTAACATCATATCCGTTTTTAGCAAGATTATAAGCTGCCGTAAGTCCTCCGTGGCCTGCTCCTGCGATAACAATCTTCTTCATATTTCCACCTCAATCAAGCATTAACGCTCTTGAAGTCATACATATTCACTGTGTCGTCACTTCTTGTGTGAATAGTGATAAGTGTGCTTGCAACCTCGGTTTTTGGTGTGATGTGATAATAAGCTCCCTGATAAAAGCTGCACTGAACAGTCAACGGATGATTGTGTCCCATTGAGAGAAGTCCGACGCAACCGCTTTGCTCAAAAACATCATCAAGAGGCTGATTCTTCGGTATATTCCAAACTTCAGGTCTCGCCATTACCGTCGGATATCCGGTTTTATACGCCTTGCCGTCATTTGCCGCCCTGTTAAAATTCGGAGTGTTTTCGTGCATGAAAACGCTGACATAAACAGCTTGATTTACTGCCTGCTTGCTTTCAATTTCACGCTTGCACCAATCAACCTGATCTGCATGAACATAGCCGTAATGATGGTTCGGATCCTCCGAATCGTAGTCCATGGTGTCAATGAAAAGCAAGGAATGTGTCATTTCTTCACCGTCATAAAGATCTAAGCTATACTGACAAGCTCCGGAAATTTCCGGCTCATCACTTACAAGACAATGCTCATACTGTGAAAGGTAAGCGAGAACATCCTCTGAGGTGCCGTAATTCATTCCGTCATTATTTCCCGGAACATAAGCCCAATACTGATCCAAATCCTCGAAAACATTCGCAACACTGCGAAGAACATTTGCCTTATTGAAGTTTCCGCTGTCACCGTCATTAACCATGTCGCCCGAAACCACAACAAGATCGGGTGAATAACGCTGTGTGAGTGTTTCCATTTTTTTGAGAATGCTTATGTCAAAAAATGAAACACCGGTTGTCATGTGAGTATCCGAAAATTGCAAAACCGTGAAATTGCCGTCTGAATCGACCTGAAAATCAGGCAGCTCCTTTTGCACACTGACAGTTTGCGAAAAGCCCGAAATATCGCCCTTGTTCTTGATCTCGTCAGCAAGCTCTCCACCGGAAATCACCGAAAACAAGGCTGTTATGAATGCGATAATAACACTGATAAAGTTTGTCATGATATTTCCTCCTGAAAAAATAAACACACTTAATTCTGCCATCAGTTCATTCTTTTTATACACTCGTCAAGTATTTTGTGTGCCGCCTCATCCTTGCTCATAAGCGGAAGCTCGATTTTATTGTCCGCTGTAATGAGAGTTATAATGTTAGTATCCCCTGCAAAGCCTGCCCCTTGTGTTCTCAGGCTGTTGGCACAAATCATGTCGCAGTTTTTCTTTTTGAGCTTTAATGCTGAATTTTCAATTACATTATCCGTTTCCATGGAAAAGCCGCAGATGAACTGACCCTCTCTCTTGTTTTGACCCAAAAATGCAAGAATATCCTTTGTGCGTTTCAGCTCAATGAACATTTCACCGTCGCTTTTTTTGAGCTTACTTTCTGCTTTGCTTACGGGCGTGTAATCCGAAACGGCAGCCGCTTTGATTATCAAGTCCTGCTCGTTTGCTTTTTAGGGTGTCTCTTATACACAAAAGACGCAGCC
>CAZBFI010000209.1:0-1624 GCA_964491165.1 uncultured Faecalibacterium sp. | reverse complement strand
ACTTATGAAGCAATCGTAAACGGTGAGAATGTGCCTCAGGCAGGTGTTCCCGAATCATTCAAGGTTCTTGTTAAGGAGCTTCAGAGCCTCGGTCTTGATGTTAAGGTGCTTGATGCCAACGATAACGAAATTGATCTGAAACAGAATATCGACGGTGACGACAGCTTCTACAACATCAAGAGCCACATTCATAAGAACAATTCGGAGTCTGAAGCAGAACAACAGGATGAAGATGATCTTAATCTTGATGATTCCGATGATGAGCTTGACCTTGATTCCGATGAAGATGAGGATGATGACATGGAGTCAGCTTTTGAGGACGAAGACGACAAATTTGATGTTGATGCTTTCTTCAATGAGATGAATCCCACAATCAACGATGCAGGTTTCGGCAACGGCTTCGTTCCGGATGAAGATAATATGTAATTGCCTTTGCCATAGGGGAGAAATCCCCTTGGCAGCAGATTGTTAACTATCCACAAAGTTAGATGCCGTGCTTATGTGCGGTAAATTAAACAGGAAAGGGCTGACTTAAATATATGGAAAATATTTCTTTCGAATCAATCAAAATAGGTCTGGCTTCACCGGAAAAAATCAGAGAATGGTCTTACGGTGAGGTAACAAAGCCTGAAACTATAAATTATAGAACTCTCAAGCCGGAAAAAGACGGTCTTTTCTGCGAAAGGATTTTCGGACCACTTAAGGACTGGGAATGCTTCTGCGGTAAGTATAAAAGAATTCGCCATAAGGGCAAGATTTGTGACAAGTGCGGTGTTGAAATCACCAAAGCTAAGGTTCGTCGTGAGCGTATGGGTCACATTGAGCTTGCAACTCCGGTTTCACATATCTGGTATTTCAAGGGTATTCCCTCAAGAATGGGTCTTATTCTTGACATTTCACCCAAAGAGCTTGAAAGAGTTCTTTACTTCTCGGCTTATGTTGTTATAAATCCCGGTACTATCACCGATAAGGATATCAGCAAGGGTACGGTTATCACCGAAAAGCGTTACGAGGAGCTTAAAGAATACTACTATAACGACACTGAATTTAAGGTCGGTATGGGTGCTGAAGCAATTAAGGAATTATTGCAGGATATTGATCTTGAAGAGCTTGACAAGCAGCTTCGTGAGGAGCTTACAACCGCAAGCGGACAGAAAAAGACAAGAATCCTCAAGCGTCTTGAGGTTGTTGAAGCCTTTAAGGCATCGGGCAACAGACCTGAATGGATGATTCTTGATGTTGTTCCCGTTATTCCGCCGGATATCCGTCCGATGGTTCAGCTTGACGGTGGCCGTTTTGCAACAAGTGACCTTAATGACCTTTACCGTCGAGTTATCAACAGAAACAACCGCCTTAAAAAGCTCCTTGAGCTTGGTGCTCCCAATATTATCATCAGAAACGAAAAGAGAATGCTTCAGGAAGCTGTTGACGCTCTTATCGACAACGGCAGAAGAGGCAGACCCGTCACAGGCCCGAACAACAGACCCCTCAAGAGCCTTTCCGATATGCTCAAGGGTAAGCAGGGACGTTTCCGTCAGAACCTTTTGGGTAAGCGTGTTGACTATTCCGGCCGTTCGGTTATCGTTGTCGGCCCTGAGCTTAAAATATATCAGTGCGGACTTCC
>CAZBFI010000208.1:0-1681 GCA_964491165.1 uncultured Faecalibacterium sp. | reverse complement strand
ACTTACAAATTACCGCACAGCTATTGTGCAAAAGAAAGTGAGGAAATTATTATGAAGAAACGAATTTTAAGCATAATGCTTACACTCTTAATGTTGGTGTCCATTCTGCCGATTACTCCGGCACTTGCATCCGAAGCTGTCACCTTGCAGGGCAGTGGCACACAAGCCGACCCATGGATTCTCACCAAGGAAGTCCTTGACAGTCATTTTTATACCACTGATCTCGATTTTCATTACTATCGATTGTCAAGCGGATATTATCGTCTTGATGAGAACATTACGGTAGAAAATACTATTCAAATCAAAGGCACTGTGGTTACATTAGACTTGAACGGCTATGAGCTGCAAGGAATTAATTTTGAAAAATCATCACTTCAAGTCTCGACAAATTGTACGCTGACGATTGTGGACAGCAGTCCCAAAAAAACAGGTAAGGTCAGTAACGCAAATACTGCTGTTGAACTCTTCATAGGCAGCATATTAAATGCAGATAACATTCCTTTTTACGGTAATATATACAGTAACGGCACCATAAACAGCGGCATATTTTACGGTGCAGTGTATGTCGCAACCATCAACGGTGGCATTTTTTACAATGAAAATGTGAGTGGCTTGATTAACGATAGTGCAAAGGTGACTGTAACCTTTGACAGTAACGGTGGCAGTAAGGTTGACGAGCAGAAAGTTCTCAGAGGACAGAAAATCAGCTCTCCCACAACCCAGCGTGACGGCTGCACTTTTGACGGCTGGTATGAAAAAGCAGACGGCAAATTCAAGGAGGCTCCTTTTGATTTTGCAAACACCCACATTATTGAAAACATCACACTTTATGCAAAATGGGAATGTCCGGGACATACAGATGAAAATCCGAAGGACAACAAGTGTGACATCTGCGGAGAAGCTCTTAAGACTGATTCGAGCATTTGTGAAATTGCAACGGATGTTTATGACAGCATACAAGCCGGTGACTATGCAAGTGCAATCGGTGGCACTGTCGAATTGGTGAAATCCATCTTGACCATGGTTCACTCCTTGGTTCATCAGCTTTCACTTATGTTTGACTTCCACTGTCCGTTTTGTGACACAAGTGAAACAGTCAACTTGCCTATTCCCTCTTTAAAAAGTTAAAAAGTTAAAAAGTTAAAAAGGCGATGTAAAAAGCAGTTTTTTTACATCGCCTTTTTTATTCTGTTGCATTAAGCTTACTTCAAGGCTTTGACACCTTGTTTTCAAAACAGCTTCAAAAACAAGGTCAGCTTATACAGTAGCTCTTGTTCTTTTCTGTTTTAAATGTAGTCACTCCGTTTTCAAAAACAGTTTCAACCTCGTTGCCGTTTTCATCTTCAACGAGAATAACCTTACCGTCATAAACCACGGAGCATTCATTCGCACATAACGATTTGATTTTTCCCTTTTTAAGCTTGCCCTCATTCCAGATGAGATCAACCTCAAAGCCACCTCTTGCACAAAGACCGCTTACCTCGCCCACCTTCCAGCTGTCGGGAAGAGCAGGTAAAAGCTGAATGACTCCGAGATGACTCTGCACAAGCATCTCGCAAACACCTGCCGTATAACCGAAGTTTCCGTCAATCTGAAACGGCGGATGTGTTCCGAAAAGATTATTAAGCACTGCTGTTTTCAAAATGTTTGTTATGATTGTTTCACAGTCATTGCCCTGTTG
>CAZBFI010000207.1:0-1715 GCA_964491165.1 uncultured Faecalibacterium sp. | reverse complement strand
GTTGTGTTTTTCAAACCAACAGCAGCAGCGATATCACCTGCATAAACTGTATCAATGTCTTCTCTGTGGTTAGCGTGCATCTGAAGAATACGACCGAGTCTTTCTCTGTTATCCTTAACGGAGTTATAAACGGTAGTACCTGCATCAACCGTACCTGAATATACACGGAAGAATGAGAGCTTACCGACAAACGGGTCAGTTGCAATCTTGAAAGCAAGAGCTGCAAAAGGCTCATCATCGGAAGAATGTCTTACCTCTTCTTCATCTGTTTCGGGGTTGATACCCTTAATAGCTTCAATGTCAGTCGGAGCCGGCATGAAGTCAACAATAGCATCGAGAAGCGGCTGAACACCCTTGTTACGATAAGCTGTACCGCAGCAAACGGGAACCATTTCGTTAGCAATTGTTGCCTTACGGATAACCTTCTTCATCTCCTCGACTGAAGGCTCAATTCCCTCAAAATACTTCTCCATGAGAGACTCGTCCATTTCAACGACAGCCTCAATAAGATTTGAACGATACTCTTCGGCACGCTCTTTAAGCTCTTCGGGAATTTCTTCAACGGTGATCTTCTTACCGAGATCATCGTGATAAATGATAGCATTGTTGTTTATAAGGTCAACAATACCTCTGAATGTGTTCTCTTCACCGATAGGAAGCTGAACGGGAACTGCATTACAGTTGAAGCGTTCCTTGATCATGTCGAGAACACGATAAAAGTTTGCACCTGTGATGTCCATCTTATTGACGAAAATCATTCTGGGTACTTTATACTCGTCAGCCTGACGCCAAACTGTTTCACTCTGAGGCTCAACGCCACCCTTTGCACAAAGAACAGTTACTGAACCGTCAAGTACACGAAGTGAACGCTGAACTTCAACTGTAAAGTCAACGTGGCCCGGAGTGTCGATAATATTGATTCTGTGCTCTTTCCAGAAGCAAGTTGTAGCAGCGGAGGTGATTGTGATACCTCTCTCCTGCTCCTGAGCCATCCAGTCCATTGTTGCAGAACCGTCATGGGTCTCACCAAGCTTATGGTTAACACCGGTATAATAAAGAATTCTTTCCGAAGTCGTTGTTTTACCGGCATCAATATGAGCCATGATACCAATATTTCTTGTTTTTTCAAGAGATACCTTTCTTGGCATAATTTTATCCTCCAGTTAATAGTTAAGTAAATAAGATTATTACCATCTGAAATGTGCGAAAGCCTTGTTGGCTTCTGCCATCTTGTGGGTATCCTCACGCTTTTTGAATGCTGAACCGGTTTCGTTGGTTGCATCGATAATTTCGTTGGCAAGTCTTTCCTTCATTGTTCTTTCCGAACGCTGACGGCTGTAAAGAGTGATCCAACGAAGACCAAGGGTCTGTCTTCTTTCGGGACGGACATCCATGGGAACTTGGTAAGTTGAACCGCCGACACGACGAGCCTTAACTTCGAGTAAAGGCATTACATTTTCCATTGCGGCTTCAAAAACCTCAAGGGGTTCCTTACCTGTTTTTTCTTTGATAATGTCAAAAGCATCGTAAACGATCTTCTGAGCAACACCCTTCTTACCATCATACATGATGTTGTTGATAAGGCGTGTTACAAGCTTTGAATTGTAAAGCGGATCCGGCAAAACGTCACGCTTTGCGATCTGGCCTCTTCTTGGCACTGCGCTTCCCTCCTTCATAGTAATGATATCATAGGTACTCGAGTGACAAATTCCCGT
>CAZBFI010000206.1:0-1732 GCA_964491165.1 uncultured Faecalibacterium sp. | reverse complement strand
CTGTAACGATTTCGGTGCAGGCGGTGTTTCGGTCGCAATCGGTGAGCTTGCCGACGGACTTGAAATTGATCTTAATGCAGTTCCCAAAAAGTATGAGGGACTTGACGGAACAGAGCTTGCAATCAGCGAAAGTCAGGAAAGAATGGCTGTTGTCATTGAAAAAGAAAATATCAGCCGCTTCCTTGAAATTGCCGAAAAGGAAAATCTTAACGCAACTGTTGTTGCAAAGGTGAAAGACGAAAAGCGACTGACTATGCTCTGGAATGGAAAGGCTATTGTTGACATCAGCAGAGATTTTCTTAATTCAAACGGTGCTGAAAAGCATATCAGCGTTGAGGCTGCGGCTTGTCAATGCCCGATGAAAGAAATCAACGGAACATTCACCGATAATATGAAAGAGCTTGCACAGGATCTTAATGTTTGCTCAAAGAGGGGACTTTCCGAGCGCTTCGACTCAACAATCGGTGCCGGTACTGTTCTCATGCCTTTCGGTGGCAAAAATCAGCTCACACCGATTCAGGCAATGGTTCAGCTTGTTTCAACCGAAAAAGGTCACACCGATGACTGCTCGGTGATGTCTTGGGGCTACAATCCGTTCTATACCGAAAAAACACCTTTCCACGGCTCATATATGGCTGTTATCGAATCTGTTTGCAAGCTTATTGCAACGGGTGCTTCCTTTGAAGATGTTTATTTGACCTTCCAGGAGTATTTCGAAAGACCCGGAAAAGATTCAAAGCGTTGGGGTAAGCCTCTGTCGGCTCTTTTGGGCGCATTTAAGGCACAAAAGGATCTTAAAATTGCCGCAATCGGCGGTAAGGATTCAATGAGTGGTACTTTTGAAAACCTCGATGTTCCTCCAACACTTGTTTCCTTTGCCGTTACGACTGATAAGGTGCAGAACATTGTTTCGCCAGAATTTAAGAAAGCCGGCAACAAGGTTATAAAAATCAGTGCAGAGTTTGATGAAAATCATCTGCCCAAGACAGCTTCCTTGCTCGATGCTTTCAGTAAGGTTACTGCTCTTCTTCGCAGCGGTGACGCTGTTGCTTGCTACACTCCGGGAATCGGTGGAATCGGTGAAGCTGTAATGAAGATGTGCTTCGGTAACGCCTTAGGCTTCAAATTTGCCGATAGCCTTTCAGTCAATGACATCTTCAATTATTCCTATGCTTCATTCCTGCTTGAAGTGAATGAAAGTGTCAACGAGGGTGAATTGATAGGCTATATCACCGATGACGGCAAAATTTCCAAAGGCAACGAAGAGCTTGAGCTTTCAAATATTCTTGATTTGTATGAAAGCAAGCTTGAAAGTGTGTTCTCTTGCAACATAGATCAGTCTGCTTCAAAGGTTGAGAATTTCTCATTCAAGGCTGATAAATGGCAAACTGCTTCAATCAAGACAGCTAAGCCGAAGGTGCTTATTCCCGTATTCCCCGGAACGAACTGCGAGTTTGATTCGGCTAAGGCGATGGACGATGCAGGTGCAGATAGCAAGATTATTGTCATCAACAACCTTTCTGCCGATGGAATTCGCAGAAGTGTTGAGCAATTTGCTCAAGAGCTTAAAACAGCTCAGATGATATTTATCCCCGGTGGGTTCTCAGGCGGTGACGAGCCTGACGGAAGCGGTAAGTTCATCACTGCATTCTTCAGAAATGCCGAAATCAAAGAGCAGGTGACACAGCTTCTTGAAAACCGTGACGGTCTCATGTGCGGTATCTGTAACGGC
>CAZBFI010000205.1:0-1734 GCA_964491165.1 uncultured Faecalibacterium sp. | reverse complement strand
AGTTATTTTTTGAGTCTAAACTATATAATACATTATTCTTTTATTATCTTCAAGAAAAAAACAGAATATTTTCTTTTTGTTGACAACTTTGCCACACGGAACAAATGTTATATATAAATAATCTTTCCGTGTTGACAAAAGCAGAGATTTAAAGTACAATAGTTTGAGTAAAATTATAAAGTTTTACCAAGGAGGAAATGAAGATATGAGTGAAAAATTAGTTCTTGCACTTGATCAAGGTACAACGAGCTCAAGGTCAATCGTTTTTGACAAAAAGGGCAATATCATTGCAAAGGCTCAAAATGAGTTTGACCAGATTTATCCTAAGGCAGGCTGGGTTGAGCATGACCCACTTAATATTCTTTACAGCCAGTTCAATTCAATCACAACAGTTCTTCGCAACGGAAACTTTTCGGTTAAGGACATCGCCGGTATCGGTATCACAAACCAGAGAGAAACAACAATCCTTTGGGACAGAGCAACCGGCAAGCCTGTTTACAACGCAATTGTCTGGCAGTGCAGAAGAACTGCCGATATCTGTGAAAAAATCAAGCAGGATAAGGAACTTTGCGATTACATCAAGGAGCATACGGGCTTGATTGTCGATGCGTATTTTTCGGCAACAAAAATCAAATGGATCATTGACAATGTCCCCGGTGTAAAGGCTCTTGCAGATGCAGGTCAGCTTCTTTTCGGCACTGTCGAAACATGGCTTATTTGGAATCTTACCGGTGGCAGAACTCATGTTACCGACTATTCAAATGCTTCAAGAACAATGCTTTTCGATGTTGATAAGCTTCAATGGGATGAATATCTTTGCGAAAGACTCGGCATACCGATGAGCATTCTTCCCACTCCCGTTCCCTCAAGCAAGGTTTACGGTTGGGTGGCAAGCGGAATTATCGGTCTTGAGGAGCTTGAGGGTGTGCCTATTTGCGGTGCAATCGGAGATCAGCCGTCGGCTCTCTTCGGTCAGGCTTGCTTCCAGCCGGGTATGTCAAAGAACACATACGGCACCGGCTGCTTCCTTTTGATGAACACAGGCGAAAAGCGTGTTGACTCGAAAAACAATCTTTTGACAGGTGTTGCCTGGAGTCTTGACGGAAAAACTACATATTCGATCGAGGGAAGTGCATTTAATGCAGGCTCGGTTATAAAATGGCTTCGTGATGAGGTTCAGCTTATCGACAGTCCGAGGCGTTGTGATGAGCTTGCGGAAAGCGTACCCGATGCAAACGGCTGCTATCTTGTTCCGGCATTCACGGGACTTGGTGCTCCTTATTGGGATATGTACGCAAGAGGCTGCATTGTCGGCCTTACAAGAGGTGTCAACAGAAAGCATATCGCAAGAGCCGTGCTTGAATCAATCACTTATCAGATGACGGATCTTCTTGAAGCAATGAAGGATGATTCCGGAATCGAAATCGGTGAGCTTAGGGTCGATGGCGGTGCTTCGGTAAGTAACATTATGATGCAAATTCAGGCAAATATGGCACAAACTAAGGTTAACAGACCCAAGACAGTTGAAACAACGGCACTCGGTGCAGCTTATCTTGCAGGTCTTGCCGTTGGTGTTTGGGAAAACCTCGATGACATCGAAAGTAATCGTGAGGTTGACAGAGTCTTTGAGCCTGAGATGGATATGGAAGAAAGAAATAAGCTTTATGCCGGTTGGAAAAAAGCAGTTTCCCGAGCTATGGACTGGCAGGAAAAAGAATAATTACAGCCTGACGG
>CAZBFI010000204.1:0-1769 GCA_964491165.1 uncultured Faecalibacterium sp. | reverse complement strand
CCGGTTGAAAGAATCAAGCCGACGACACAGGGCTTAACACCCGAAAGAAAAGCTTTCACGCCCTTAAATTTAAGGACATTTCCGATGATGGCGGCAATCAGAAGAATTATAAAGAAAGACGGCAAAACAACTCCGACCGTCGCACAGAAAGAACCTAACAGTCCGCCTTGAGATGAGCCGACAAATGTAGCCATGTTAACGGCAATGGGACCCGGAGTGGATTCTGCAACGGCAATAAGGTTAAGCAGCTCTCCCTCACTGAGCCAAGCGTTTGCAATCACCTTTTCACGAATGAGTGAGATCATGCCGTAACCACCGCCAAAGGATACTGCGCCTATCTCAAGAAAGGTCAAAAACAGTTTAAGATAGATCATTCTTCTCCTCCTTTATCGGTGCTTGTTTTTTGAAGCCGTAAACCGCAACACCCACTGTTCCGCAGATAAGAATGTAAAAAACAGTTGAAAAATCGACCGCAAAAATCGAAAACATAATCATCACAAGTGTTACTGCAAGCAGTACGACGACGTTAAAAGCGTTCTTTTCAAGCGACTTCAACATTTTAATGCCGGCCGATAAAATCAAGTAAATGACTGCCACCTGAATCCCTTTAAACGCATAAAATGCCGGCTTAAAGCTCATAAACTCATCGAAAAAAAGTGAAATAACATAAATTATCGTAAACGACGGAATACAAACAGAAACCGTTGAAACCAATGCACCCAAAGCACCTGCAAGCTTATAGCCGACATAGGTTGCCGCATTTATTGCAATAGGGCCGGGTGTGGATTCGGCAATTGCCGCCATGTTAATGAACTCATCTTTTTCTATCCACTTTTTCTTTTCAATCAATTCATTTTCCAAAAGCGCTATCATGGCATAACCGCCACCGAAAGTAAATAAGCCTATTTTCAACATTGTCAAAAACAATGGAAAGAGCATCTTTCTGTTTTTCAAAATTTACACCTCCGTGATTTTTATACATTATACACCATTATCCGTAATAATTAAAGCCTTAGGTGAATAACTTCTCATTATTTTTCCGTTTCAAACTTCTCTTTCAGCTCTCCGATTGTCTTTTTTTCTATCCGTGAAACATAGGAGCGTGATATTCCGAGATGCCGTGCAATTTCTCTTTGAGTGTAAGCCTTCGTATTATAAAGCCCGTAGCGTTGAATTATTATTTCTCTTTCCCTTTTATCTTCAATCTCATCAATAAGCTCATAAAGTCTTATTGACTTGTTCTTAAGGTCAACATCATCACAAATAGTGTCTTCGCAGCAAATAACATCGTACAGTGTGAGTGAATTTCCCTCTGAGTCACTGTCAATCGGTTCGTTGATGGATATCTGATTGGCATCTTTTTTCTTTGCCCGAAAATACATTAAGATTTCATTTTCAACGCACCTTGCGGCATAAGTCACAAGCCTTGTTCCTTTATCGCTGTTAAATGTATCAATTCCCTTTATAAGACCAATCGTTCCCATTGAAATCAGATCCTCCTGCTCGTCATAATCGGAATAGTATTTTTTGATTATGTGAGAAACAAGTCTCAGATTATGTTCAATGAGTGTGTTTCTGGCTTGCTTGTCACCTTGACTCATTTTTTCGATAAGCTCCTTTTCCTCTTTTGCCGAAAGCGGTTTTGGAAAAGAATTCATGCTTTTTAAATGCAAAGCGAAAAAAGTCAGATTTTGAAGAACAACACGGATAAGCTCAAGCATAATATAACCTCGCAAATATTTTATTACTAAATACTTATTTACAAAAAA
>CAZBFI010000203.1:0-1788 GCA_964491165.1 uncultured Faecalibacterium sp. | reverse complement strand
ATATAAATACAGGAAAGGAAAAAGGTAACACTTTAATTTAGATATGGAAGAGCTTAATTATGACACATCTGACATTGTTTCCGTTGTTGACGATGACGGAACAGAACATCTTTTTGAAGAAATTGACAGAATCGAAACCGACGACGGTAATCGTTATGTAGCTCTCTTGCCGATATACGAGGATTCCGCTGAAATTCTCGATGATGACGGAGATGCTTTTATTCTCAAGGTTCTTGAGGAAAACGGTGAAACTTACCTTGTTCAAATCGAAGATGAAAAGGAGTTCAACGAAATCGGAAACATCTTTGAGGACAGACTTATTGATCTTTATGAAAAGCAAAACAACAGTGAAGAATAATCACTGAAAATGAGCTTAATAAACTCCTGCTGTGTGCGACAACTGTGATCGTTATAACCCAACACGTTATAAAACGGAGAGATGCTTTGACGGCGGATTGCAGACCTCCCGCTTTTGCGGAAGAAGGGAGCGTGAAACCGTCTCGCTATCACCACCCTGCTATTAAGGCAGGTTATACACATCACGAACGGCATGGCGGGGTTTTATTTTAATGTTAAAGGGATTCTTCAGGCTTTACAGCTGAAAGAATCCCTCGTTTTTATTTATAATATTTTTTTAAGCTATCATATTCCTCATCGGTAATTTCAATTATTCCGCCGTGCTTGAAGCCGTATGGGAAATTGAATTTTTCGTCACACCTTTCAAAATCGGTATCTCCTGCCTCTTTGCTTATAAACGGAACATAACCCATTTTTGATTTTTCACAGCCGAAAAAGTCTAGCAGCAGACACCATCTTCCGTCGGGAAGTGTCATTGTTGTCGGAGCTTCATAAGAGCCGGGCTTTTCAAGCTCTGCCATGTACTTTTCGAATTTTTCATCATGTAAATAAGGTCCGTATAAATCATCGGAAACGGCGTGCATATTCATGCCGGGATTGTTTGCGTTCTTGTAAAACATGTGATACTTGCCGTTTATTTTTCTTATATGAGTATCAAGAATTTCATTTTGCTTGGTGAAAAACAGCTTAGGTCTTGAAAATGTTTCAAAATCCTTGGTTGTTGAATAATAAATCGACATGTGCGAATAATTGTCCTGAGAAACGGTTGAACCCCAATGAATAACATACTCGTCGTTGATATCGTCATAAATAATTTCAGGAGCCCAAAGACAACCGAAATCATCTCTGCCGATAGGAATAATCTGCTGCTTTGAAAAACTGATAAGGTCTTTGCTTTTCCACATACAAAGCCCTTTACTTCCCGTGCGGTTGACATTTTTCCAGTCAACATTATAGTTTTCGTCCATTCTCTTAACAATGCACTCATCTGTTGTGAGAATGACAAAGGTTCCGTCTTTTAACCTTGTAATTTCAATATCACGGCAACCGCCTGAGCTTAAAGTGCTTGTAAGTATAGGGTTGCCACCGTTTAACTGTTCCCAATTAAACCCATCGTTACTCACCGCAAAATAAACCTGTTCACCGTCAACAGTGATTTTTTCTTTGAAATGTGTAAATAAATAAGGCATAACAGCTCTCCTTGAATTTTTTTCAAATTATATCACTTTGTGTCCGGCGATTCAATGGAAAAAGAAAATATAAAGAAAAGAATAATTTATATTTTTGCCGAAAAAACGCAAAGCACCGCACAATTAAGTTACCCTTTTGTGCGATGCTTTATTATTTACTTTTAAATTCAAGGAAAAGCTTATTCGGCTTTTTCTTTTTCGCCCCTCAAGTCGCCAAACAGCAAAGAAATGCACCATATTG
>CAZBFI010000202.1:0-1842 GCA_964491165.1 uncultured Faecalibacterium sp. | reverse complement strand
ATTCGATTTCAGGGAAAATAAGCTGTTCCTTGATACCGATTGAGTAGTTACCTCTGCCGTCGAAAGCGTTGGGGTTGATTCCTCTGAAGTCACGAACTCTGGGGAGTGCGAGGTTGAAGAATCTGTCGATGAACTCATACATCTTTTCGCCGCGGAGAGTAACCTTAACACCGATTACCATGCCCTCACGAAGCTTGAAGTTAGCAACTGATTTCTTAGCCTTGCAGAAAACAGGCTGCTGACCGGTGATTGTTCTGATGTCGGAAACGATTGCGTCGAGAACCTTTGAGTTGTCTCTTGCTTCGCCACATGCAACATTGATAACAACCTTATCAAGCTTAGGGATTTGCATAACGCTTTTGTAACCGAACTTCTTCATCATCTGAGGTGCAACCTCATTGACGTAGACTTCTTTTAATCTTGCCATGTCATGTTCCTCCCTTTATTATTCAAACTGTGCGCCGCAGCCTTCTTTTTTGCATACGCGCATCTTCTTACCATTTTCGTTGATCACATGACCAACTCTTGTGGGTCTGCCGCACTTGGGGCAAACAAGCTGAACCTTACTTGCGTAAAGAGCTGCTTCTGCCTTGATAATGCCGCCTGCTTCACCCATCTTGCGAGGTTTAACATGCTTTGAAACAATGTTAACGCCCTGAACAATAACCTTGCCTTCTGAGGGGCTTACCTGCATAACCTTACCCTTAGCGCCACGATCTTTACCGTTGATAACAACGACTGTGTCGCCTGTTTTAACATGAACCTTATTATTCATCGTGACACCTCCTTAAAGTACTTCGGGAGCAAGTGAGAGAATCTTGAGATAGTCCTTATCACGAAGCTCTCTTGCTACCGGTCCAAAGATACGGGTACCCTTGGGGTTTTTATCTTCTTTGATGATAACGGCTGCATTTTCGTCGAAACGAATGTATGTGCCGTCATCACGGCGAACGCCTGTTGCAGTACGTACAACTACTGCCTTAACAACGTCGCCCTTCTTTACGATTCCGCCGGGTGCTGCCTTCTTAACAGAAGCAACAATGACGTCACCGATATTAGCATATCTTCTACCTGTGCCGCCGAGAACACGAATGCACATGATTTCCTTTGCACCTGTGTTGTCAGCAACTTTAAGATAAGTCTGCTGCTGGATCATTGTGTTTGGCCTCCTTTAGCTGCACCAATTATTTGGCTTTTTCGATAATTTCTACAACACGCCATCTCTTGTCTTTTGAAAGAGGGCGAGTTTCCATGATGAGAACGCGGTCACCGATGCCACACTCATTCTTCTCGTCGTGAGCCTTTACCTTGATGGTACGGTTAACGATCTTCTTGTAAAGAGGGTGTCTGACCTTATCCTTGATTGTAACAACAACGGTCTTGTCCATCTTGTCGCTGGATACAATACCGACCTGTGTTTTTCTGAGGTTTCTTTCCATAATTCAGTCCTCCCTTTATTAAGAATTTGCGCCGTGAAGCTCAATGTCACGCTGAACAGTCTTGATTCTTGCGATGTCCTTCTTAACGGCACTGATTCTCATGGGGTTGCTAAGCTTGTTAACAGCCTGCTGGAAGCGAAGGTTAAAAAGTTCCTTTTTAAGCTCTGCGAGCTTTGCATCCATCTCAGCGGCGGACAGTTTTCTGATTTCACTTGCTTTCATTACTGTTCACCATCCTTTTCCTGTTCTGCTTTTGTAACGAATTTGCACTTGACGGGAAGCTTGTTAGCTGCAAGACGCATAGCCTCACGAGCAACTTCTTCATCAACGCCCTTGATTTCAAACATAACTCTGCCGGGCTTAACAACTGCTACCCAATATTCGGGTGAGCCTTTACCTGAAC
>CAZBFI010000201.1:0-1849 GCA_964491165.1 uncultured Faecalibacterium sp. | reverse complement strand
TTAAGCTGTACACACTCACGAAATCCACCACCTAACTCGAAACTTCGCCCACCCCTCGTTCCGCTTCAACATTTTAAATCGTTGACTTGGTCAAAAAGTAAGCGTATAGGGTAATTGGCTTGACCGATACGCTATCCTTTAACAACAACGATTGAAAACACCCCACCCCCAAAATCAACAGCACCGATTTAAATCGTGAAGTGATTTTGAGGGTAGGGATTTTTTTGCGTTTAATTCTTTCCGTCTGCGCTCAACACTTAAATATATTTGAGCTTTTAAAGTTACATTTTTAGGCGGTAACTTAGTTATGAGTCGTTTGAAAATGAGAGTGTGTTTTTGCTTTGCATTGTTCCGATAATTCGCAAAGTATTATTCCGATATCGTTGATATTGTTCCAATAATGTGGTATAATGAATACAGTTAGGAGTGATAGACCGTGTTTATGACCGTAAAACAAGCTGCTGAAAAGTGGGGAATTTCCGATAGAAGAATTCGCGTGCTTTGTGCCGAGGGGAAAATTTCCGGTGCGCACCAAGAGGGGCGTAGCTGGAAGATTCCGATAGATGCCGAAAAACCTGTAGACGGAAGATACAAGTCCAAGGAAAGCATTTTTGCTCAGATTGACAGAAAAAAGGCTGAGCTTGACAGTCGCAGACCATTAACAGAGGGTGAAGTGGAACGTTTGAATGAAGAGTTCGCTGTTGAGTATACCTATAACTCTAACGCCATTGAGGGTAACACACTGACATTGCGTGAAACGGATCTCGTTCTCCGCGGCTTGACAATTGACCGCAAGCCGTTAAAAGATCACATGGAGGCAGTCGGGCACAAGGAGGCTTTTGACTATGTTCGGGAGCTTGTGGCGAAGAATATGCCAATCAGCGAGCGAGTTATTAAAGATATCCATTGCCTTGTCCTTGCTGATAAGCGGGACGACCGAGGCGTATATCGCAGAGTGCCTGTTCGCATTATGGGTGCACAGCATGAGCCGGCAGAACCGTATCTCATTCAAGAGAAGATGAAGAAGCTTTTGCAGGACTTTGCAGAAAGCACTGAACATATCGTTACAAAGCTGGCTCGTTTTCATATTGAATTTGAGGGCATTCATCCATTCATCGATGGCAACGGCAGAACGGGCAGACTCCTTGTGAACATGGAGCTGATGAAAGCCGGATTTCCTCCGATTGATATTAAGTTTGCAGACCGAATCAAATACTATGATGCCTTTGACGAATACCATGTAAAGCATAATCTTTCTGCAATGGAAAATCTCTTTGCAGAATATGTGAATGCTCGCTTGGATAAATATCTAAAAATTTTGCAGGATTGAAAAAAGCGTTTGGAAATGCCGGATTACGATATTTATTCTGAGACTATGGATATGAAAAACTGAGATCGTCTTATACCTATCCTTGACTGTAATATGCACCGAAGCTTATACGGATATAGAAATAAAGGAAGTAAGTTGGAAGAGAATCAAGAATGGATAAAGAAAATGATTTTAATTTTAATTGTGATTGTATTAGTTAAAAGCACAATGAAACAACAGTATGAAAAACCGGAAGCAGAGGTATTAAAAGAATCTGCTTGCTGTTTAAAATATCCTTTCTCACTTTGATGAATACTTAACAGTGATAAGCCTCCAAATATCCGAGGACTTATTTTCATACCCAAGCACGCAACCAAAAAAGGACTGTAAAAAACTTGCTTTTTCACAATCTGCTGTCAGGGACTTGGAAAAAAGATGCAGAATGAATCGACCGAGTGTAAACAAAGCAAGGCTTTGTTTACGGCTACCCGACGGCGTACAGAGGTACGCCGAGTGGCGAGGTTGGTTTATAGGATAAAA
>CAZBFI010000200.1:0-1890 GCA_964491165.1 uncultured Faecalibacterium sp. | reverse complement strand
GGGATAAGGAAACTCAACGAGAGCATAGAATTTTTTCTTTTCAGAATTGTCTTGAGCGTGGAAAACACCTGCTTTTTCCCAGTTGTCCTGCCACTTTTTTTCCGTGTTTTTAAAATCGTAGTACAAATTTATCACTCCGTTAAAAATAGTTTCTGTTTTAATCTTCCGTTATAATATCGGAAATGTCAACTGTCTTTGCATCCTGCCACAGTCTTTCAAGGTTATAATACTCTCTCGTTTCACCTGTGAAAACATGAACAAGAATGCTGTTATAGTCAAGGAGTATCCAGCCTGTTGCCTTGCCCTCGACATGATAAGGACTGACGCCCTTTTCCTTAATTTCATACTCTACCTCATCGGCAAGCGACTTGACATGAGTATTCGATGTACCGGAACAAATCAAGAAATAATCGGCAACAATTGAATGCTCCGTGATTTCAAGTGCCTTAATGTCTCTTGCCTTCTTTTTATCAAGCACTTTGACAATTTCTTTTAAAAGCTCAAGGTCAGTCATTTATTTTTTCTCCTTTCGTTCTATAATAAGCTCATTATAAAAATCAACACTGTCGGTGTGAATTATACCCTCCTGAGATGACAGCTTTTTAAAGGTATATTGCAAGGAATAAAGTGCAGCTGCCTCAAGAGTCTCCGAAACAGCCTTAAAGCGCATGACATCAACATCCGGATAGTCTCGCTCGGCTGAAATATAATCGGCAATGTAAATAATTTTATCGAGCAGACACATTTCAGCTTTACCGGTTGTGTGATAACGCACAGCGGAAAGAATCTGTGAATCCTCAATACCAAGCACATCTCGCAGATAACACTCTCCTGCCATGGCGTGCCAAAGCTTTGGATTGTTTTTTTCGGCTCGATTTAGAATTATACCACCATTTTTCATAATTTGCAACTGCTCATCACGAGATGCGTTTTTCATGACATCGTGAAGCAATCCGGCAAGATATGCCTTGTCCTCATCTTCACCGTAAAGCATCGCAAGCATTGCGGCACTTTCGGCAACATTGAGCGAATGCAGGAATCTGTAATCGTCAAGCCTTTCTCTTAAAAGCTTTTTATATTCGGGATACGGGCTTTGATAAAGCAAATTGATTCTCGCATAATCGAAAACCTCTCTGCTTGTCAGGTCACAGATGTCGAGACCTGACAAAATATGCTGTCTGACATCGGTTGAGCTGACTGTCATCGGTTCAACATCGGCAATCACAAGCTCGCCCTTACTCTCATCAAGTCCAAGGGTTTCTTTCGCATAATCGTAAAGCTTTTCTTTGGATACATCGTCACTTCTTGAAGCGACACAAAGCTTGACAAGTGAAATTATGTCATTGAATCTATACCACAAGTGAAAGCTTAAAAGCATATCCGAGCCGACAATCAAAAAAAGCTCATCATCGGGATATGTTTTTTTCATTTCAACCACTGTGTCATAGGTATAGCTTTTTCCCTGCCGTTTGATTTCAATATCGCTGACGGTGAAAAAATCCTCCCCGAACATCAACTCGCACATCTTCATTCGGTGATTTCCGTCTGCAAGCTGTTCACTTTGCTTGTGAGGTGGAACACAAGACGGAATAACGATTATTTTGTCAAGCTTTGCAAGCTCTTTGATTTTCAAGGCGAGATTTTTATGCCCCCAGTGAGGTGGATTGAAGGTTCCTCCGAAAATACCAATTCGCATTTATTTTTTCCCCTTTACAACAGCCTTGCCCGTAAAACGAAGCTTTTTGTTGTTTTCACGCCTTTCAGCTGCTGCTTTTTCTCTTTGAAGCTTTGCGGCTTTCTTTTTGTTTTGCTCTTTTTTAAGTGCTTTTTCCTTTAATTCGGGGCTTTCTCTGTAAAGCACAATAACACCGCCGATAACCTGAATAACCT
>CAZBFI010000199.1:0-1893 GCA_964491165.1 uncultured Faecalibacterium sp. | reverse complement strand
CTTCATTTTCAACTGTCGATTTACTTAAAAGCCTGTTCTCCTCCAAATTGTTACATTTAGCTTTATTTATTACAAATTGCTAAATTTATTACATAATGTTGTAATTTCTATTGACTTTTAAGAAAACTTGTGTTAATGTTTCACTGTTAAAAAACAAAAAAACGGAGGAAATCAAATGAATAACTCAGAAACCAAACCCACCTTCAAATTCTTTCACAAGCCGGCAAAAGGCAAAATGGGCGGACTTGTAATCGTATTTCTCTGGATAGCAATATGGAACATCATCTATCAAGCTGTTCACGGATTATGGGCAGAAAGTCCGATTCAGATTGTCAACTGGGCATTTTTCATTGCAACCACTCTTTTCTTTATGCAGGAAGAGTTAACTTATAAACAGCGTTTCTGGCACACACTCATCGGTGGATCAATCGGTCTGCTGCTTGCAGCGGGAATCGGAATCGCTTGCACGGCGATGATAAAAAACGGCGTTTCCCACCTTACCGCAGTCGCTGTCCCCTTAGTGCTTGCAATCGGTATTCTTATTCTCCTTAGCCCCTATATTCCTGTTGTTTTCAACAATGTCGGCTTCGTTTATCTGATTGTGGCATTCGTCGAAAGTGATAAGGTTGTCTCCATGCTTCCGAGCTATTTGGTTTCACTTCTTCTCGGTTCAATAATTCTCAATCTCGGTTGCAGCTTTCTTATAAGCATCTACACTAAAATTTTGACTAAAAAAGCAACTGAAAAGATGAAGAAACAGGAAAGCTTAAAGGTATGACAATAATCTTCAGATTTTAAATAAATCTCCTCTTTAACCAAAATAACCACCGGTAGTTTCAATCCTTACCGGTGGTTATTTTTTTAACAAGCTTAAAAGGGTTTCTTTTAAGCTTAAACGCCAAAAGAAACCCTTCGATTCTGTTTTATATGTCTTTTTTAAGACAAGTTACAGCAATAACTCTTATTCAGCAGTGTTAGCTTTAAGTCTGTCAAGCTCTGCTCTGAGCTCAGCAGGAAGCTTATCACCGAACTTTGAGTAAAACTCTTCGATGCCCTTTGCATCCTCTGCCCAAAGAGCCTTATCAACATCAAGGATTGAGTTGAGCTGTTCAAGTGAAACCTCGTCCTCGATTCCCTCACGGTTGATATCCTCAGCATTGGGAAGATAACCGATAGCTGTTTCACGAGCGTCAACCTTACCCTCACATCTGTTGATGATCCATTCAAGAACACGGAGGTTGTCACCGAAGCCGGGCCACATGAAGTTGCCCTCATCATCCTTACGGAACCAGTTAACGTTGAAAATCTTAGGTGCTTTGTCAGCATCAAGAGTCTCACCGATATCAATCCAGTGCTGCCAATAATCAGCCATATCATATCCGCAGAAGGGAAGCATTGCCATGGGGTCACGACGAACTACGCCGACTGCACCCGAAGCTGCTGCTGTTGTTTCGGAAGCCATGATTGAACCGACGAATACACCGTGGTTCCAATCTCTTGACTGATATACAAGAGGAGCAAGCTTTGCACGACGGCCACCGAATACGATTGCACTAATGGGTACACCGTCGGGATTTTCAAACTCGCTGCTGATGCACGGACAGTTCTTTGCGGGAGCTGTGAAACGGCTGTTGGGATGTGCACCCTTGATCTCATCGACCTTACCGTTCCAAGGCTTACCTGTCCACTCGATAGCGTTTTCGGGAGGATTCTTGTCGAGACCTTCCCACCAAACTGTATTGTTGTCAAGGTTGTGAGCAACATTTGTGAAGATTGTGCCTTTCTTTGTTGAAAGAAGTGCATTCGGGTTGGACTTCATGTTTGTGCCGGGAGCAACGCCGAAGAAGCCGTTTTCGGGATTGATGGCATAAAGTCTGCCGTCTGCGCCCTTAC
>CAZBFI010000198.1:0-1898 GCA_964491165.1 uncultured Faecalibacterium sp. | reverse complement strand
GAGTGATTTGATGGAAAGCTTTTTTATATGTATTTTTCGGATTGGACAAAACTTGCGTTTTGTGTTTTATGCTATAAACCAACCTCGCCACTCGGCGTACCTCTGTACGCCGTCGGGTAACCGAAAACAAAGCTTTGCTTTGTTTTCGACTCGGTTGATTCATTCTGCATCTTTTTTTCCAAGCCCCTGACAGCAGATTGTGAAAAGGCAAGTTTTTTTACAGCTCCGTTTTTTCTATTTTGAGCGAGGGCGTTTTATTGGTTGTTGCTATTGACTTGACAGGTTGGTTTAATGTATAATTAAAAGGTAAATTTTTTTAGCAAACTCCGTATTTATTTTTTAAAAAAACAGGAGGAAAAAATTATGGCTTATCTATCGGATATTGAAATTGCACAAGGCTGTGAAATGAAAAACATCACCGAAATTGCTGAGAATGCAGGTGTTGATTTGAAATACATTGAGCAGTACGGTAATTATAAGGCAAAAATCGACCTTTCCCTTTTGAATGACAGCAAGGATAAAAAGGACGGCAAGCTTATTCTTGTCACGGCAATCACTCCGACTTCTGCCGGTGAGGGAAAAACCACCACCACAATCGGCCTTGCCGACGGCATGAAAAGACTTGGCAAAAAGGTTGCCGTTGCTTTGAGAGAGCCTTCTCTCGGTCCGGTGTTCGGAATCAAGGGAGGTGCAGCCGGAGGTGGTTATGCTCAGGTTGTTCCCATGGAGGATATCAATCTGCATTTTACCGGTGACTTTCATGCAATCACAAGTGCAAACAATCTTCTTGCCGCCATGCTCGACAACCACATTCAGCAGGGTAACAAGCTTGGAATCGACACAAGAAGAATCACATGGAAGCGTTGCCTTGACATGAACGACAGACAGCTTCGCTTCATCACCGACGGCTTGGGCGGAAGAATCAACGGAACTCCCCGTGAGGACGGCTTTGATATAACGGTCGCAAGTGAGGTCATGGCGATTTTGTGCCTTGCATCGTCGATTACCGACCTGAAAGAAAGGCTTTCAAAAATCATCGTCGGCTATAATTATAACGATGAGCCTGTCACCTGCGGACAGCTTAATGCTCAAGGTGCAATGACAGCTCTTTTGAAGGATGCTCTCAAGCCGAATCTTGTTCAGACCTTAGAGGGTACTCCTGCATTCGTTCACGGTGGCCCGTTTGCGAACATCGCTCACGGCTGTAACTCCGTCATTGCAACAAAAACAGCGTTGAAAATGGCTGATTATGCAATCACAGAGGCAGGCTTCGGTGCAGACCTCGGTGCAGAAAAGTTTCTCGACATCAAATGCCGTATGGCAGGACTCAAGCCCGATGCAGTTGTTATGGTTGCAACTGTCAGAGCGCTTAAAATGCACGGCGGTCTTTCAAAAACAGAGCTGAACGATGAAAATCTTGAGGCTCTCGGAAAGGGAATACCGAACCTTTTAAGGCATGTTTCCAACATCAAAAATGTCTATAAGCTTCCGTGTGTTGTTGCGATTAACCGCTTCCCGACAGATACCGATAAGGAGATTGACTTCATCATCGAAAAGTGCAGGGAGCTTGGTGTAAATGTCCGTCTTTCAACAGTCTGGGCTGAGGGCGGAAAAGGCGGTCAGGAGCTTGCTCAGGAGGTTATCCGGATTTGCAATGAGGAAAACAGCGACGAGTTCACCTTCGCTTATGACACTGAGCAGACTGTTGAGGAAAAGCTTACAGCTATCGTCAAAAAGATTTACGGCGGTAAGGCTGTTGAGCTTACACCGGCTGCGAAAAAGCAGATCAAAAAGCTTGAGGAAATCGGCTGTGACAAGCTTCCCGTTTGTGTTGCCAAAACGCAGTACAGCTTTTCTGACGATCCGAAAAAGCTCGGTGCTCCCGATGACTTCAACAT
>CAZBFI010000197.1:0-1922 GCA_964491165.1 uncultured Faecalibacterium sp. | reverse complement strand
ACCATCTCCTTATCAATCTCTTTAAACACATCACCATTATTTGATATGGTAACTCCTGCCCAATAGAGTTTTGTATATTGTTCTTGTGTCTTTTCCTTTAATATATTATACCTCACAATTATTTGTTCTGTAAATACCAAACAATCATTTGGTCGTGTAAACTTACTGTAGGAATTTAATAGACAGAGTATCCCTGAGATTTGTATCAAGACTCAAGATTGTCTTCACCATTATATTCCATTTTTATTTCTTTATAAACCCCATATATGATTTTTCAGGGCTGCTATCTTTTTTATCTGGGGATAGGGAATGCTGTGAACCGACATTTCCGCATACACTCCAAGTCTTTTTCTGTTTGCATTTTCCATACGGATCATTTCTGTTGCTGAATATATAACTTCTTCTGCTCCTGCAGCTGCCTCCAGTTCTCTTTTCTGATATCTGACAAGTTCCAGCATGTTTCCCTGGTTCTGCCTGTATATCCTGAGACGGGACATCTTATCTGCTCCCCTGCGGCACCACCCCAGCGGTCTTGAACTCATCCTGTCTGCATACACATGACTTACATGCCCTTCTGCTGAACATCTTACATTTTCATCCCTGCCTTTCATGGACAGCATGATTCCTGACCAGTTGCCTGTTATATATTCCTTAGCCCGCTCAACAGCTTTTCTCTTTGTTTCCTTCTCTGTAACTGCTATGATCTGTTCAAATGCCTCCTCCGCCATCCATTTTTTCTTTCTGTGTATTGCCCTGTATATTTCACTTCTTGCATCGTCTGCTGAATCTTCAAGATGGGCAGTGGCGGCAATGATATATTTGTGCATGTGGTATTTATCCAACGCAAACCTGGACTTGGGGATTATCTTTTCCCCGCTTCTGATCCATGGTGCCCCGTCACCATTGATGTATATCCTTTCAACCTCGTCCATGTCGTATGCCTCGTTCAGATAATCAAGTACCTCTGTCCACAGCCTGTCCACTGCACCCTGTCCCTCATATACACCACCAAAATACTTTGTGTTTACAAGCCGGGGACGGCCATCTTCTTCCGTGTCAACGCCTTCGTATACATAGATTATTTTAGGCATTATCGTGTTCATACGGGGCTTCTTTATATCTCCCTTGTATTCCAGATACTGCAGGGAAACATGATCTTCATCTGCATCTATATAGATATTTTTCACTGCTCTCTTTTCTTCTGCCTCTGGCACAGGAAACTCCAGACGGTGGATCTTATTCATCACAGCTTCTTTGCTTATGACATCACCGTTTATGCTGACATTGGCACCGCCTTTTCTGTAGCTGCTTTCTGACGCCTCCTCAAGCATCCGCGCTTCTGCATCCTCCGTTATTCTGGCATGATGTTCGATTCCCATCATCTGGTCAAGCAGATAGCAGGACTCTCCTGTTTCGGTATTCTTAAACAGGGTTTTATGGTAAACTACTTCTCCAAGGCTGGTAAGCAGGGAAGTCTCATCTTTACGGACGATATACCAGCCCTTTCGGAGATCCTTTCTTTTCCTTAGAAGTTCATCATAGGATTCCCATTCCTCGGCGATCATACTGCAGCCAAGTCTGGTAACCTCATCCGTTACTCCATAAACCATCTCAGCTATCTTTGACAGATCTTCTGTATATTTGCTGAAAATATCCTCTAATCTTTTTGTTCCTTCTTCCTGAAATTGGTGTATACTATTAATCATGAAAGCACCCTCCTTTGGATTGTTGGTTTGGTCACCTTAAATCCTAACACAGGATCCCGGTGCTTTCTTTATATCTATTCAATTTTCCTACAAAAACTTTACCCTACGCAATCATTTATTTCCATCTTGAAAATATACCCCCCGATTTCCCAGATTTTCGGTTATGTAATTCAATATTTTGAGAAAAACATTCTTGTTTAACTCTTTCAAATATTC
>CAZBFI010000196.1:0-1946 GCA_964491165.1 uncultured Faecalibacterium sp. | reverse complement strand
CACTGCTTCTGTGATAATAATCTCTGATCATTCTGCGAATAAATCTTAAATCTCTCTTTGAAAAAATGACCTTATCTCCGTCGGTTATCCGAGAAGAAACGCTGACATAAAGCTTGAGCATTTTTTCATCGGACAAAAGCTGTGTGATAACCGGATTTATAGCATGAAGTCCCTCAACGATAATGACCTCGTCCGAGGCTATACAAAGTCTCTTAAATCCGTCCCTTTTCTTTTTGTGAAAGCAAAATTTCGGCAAGCTGCTCTCTCCGTCGTTTATAAGCTCATGCAAGCAAGAAGAAATCAGAGGAATGTCCAGAGCCTCCACTCTTTCAAAATCCACCGTTCCGTCTTCAAATGTGTGCGGTTCATCCTGAACAAGATAAAAATCGTCAAGTGAAATCACACAAGCACTTCTGCCTGCGATGTTGAGCTTTTGCTTAATAAGCTTTGCCGTTGTCGTTTTTCCCGAAGAGCTTGGCCCTGCAAGCATAACAAGATATCTGTTTTCCTCCTTGAGAATGTCCTCAACCACGGCATCGAGCTGTGCATGATAATTGCTTTCACATTTTTTTATATATTCTTTTTTATTTTTTCCTAAAAGGCTGTTGATTTCTCCGACATCATAATTTGCCATCGAATCACTCCCGTCAGTCAAGTTTCTCATAAAAAAGCTCAATTTGCTTTTTTCGGTTTAGTATTGTTTCAAAGTCACTTATATATTCGTATGGATATTTATAGTTAAAAATGCGTTCAATTTCATTTGTTTGCGGTTTTTTCAACTTTGTGACTGCACCTGCACCGACAGCGAGAACCGTGTGACACTCCTCCATCATGTAAACATTATAAAGACATTCATACCCGTCCTTTGCCCAGCCGACATTTTCAAGGTTTCCCAGACACTTACTCTGCCTGTACATATAGTAAGGCTTATATCCGTTTTCGGTGAGCTTTTTCTGAGCCAGAAGCAGCATCTCGGAAGCGGTGACCCCCGAATTTGTCTGCTTGTTTTCTGTCACAAGATTCGAGGAACGCTTTAGTGCCAAGGTATGTACGGTAATATTTTCAGGCTCAAGAGAAAGAGTGGTATCAAGTGTGTTTTCAAAGCTTTCAAGGGTATCTGTCGGAAGACCTGCGATAAGATCGGTGTTGATGAAATCAAAGCCCTCATTTCTTGCAGCTTTCATTGCACATAGCGTTTGACTGCTTGTGTGATTCCTGCCGATTTCCCTTAAAACGCTGTCGTTAAAGGTCTGCGGATTGATGCTTATTCGTCGGCAACCGCAATTTTTGATAACCTGAAGCTTTTCTGCCGTGATGCTGTCGGGTCTACCAGCCTCGATGGTGTATTCTCTGATTTGAGAAAGATCAAAATTTTCACCCACGGCATCTGTAACCTTTTTCAAAAGCTCTGCCGAAAGTGCTGTTGGTGTACCACCGCCGAAATAAACGCTTTCAAGCCTCAAGCCGAGATTCTTCGCAATTTTTCCCGTCTGCTCAATTTCTTTGACAAGGTAATCTGTATACTCCGGCATAAGCTTTTTTGCTTTTTCATTGGAATGTGAAATGAACGAGCAATAGCTGCACCTTGTGGGGCAAAACGGAATTGAAACATAAAGCGAAAACGATTCCCTTTGGCAAGCCTGACTGATAATCGGCGCTTCCTTTTTCGAGACCTCCAAGGCAAGCTTCGTTTTTTCCTTACTGACGAGCAGTTCTTTTTCAAAATATTCCTTTGCTTTCTCCTCACCCATTTGTGTGCAGAGCCTACCCATAAGCTTTGCAGGTCTCACTCCCGTAAGAATGCCCCAAGGCGGAGTGTAATTTGTTTTTTCACAAAGCACATCGAACATCATCAAAGCAAGCTTTCTTTCAAAAAAGCTCTCTTTTGTGTCAAATTCAGGAATATCACTGACTGAAAAATCCTTTTTTCTTTCGGTAAGCTCACC
>CAZBFI010000195.1:0-2026 GCA_964491165.1 uncultured Faecalibacterium sp. | reverse complement strand
GGTTTTACCGACACCGGGTTCACCGATAAGGCAGGGATTGTTCTTGGAGCGTCTGCAAAGAATCTGTATGACCCTTTTGATTTCCTTGTCTCTTCCGACAACGTTATCAATTTTGCCCTCTTTAGCCCTTGCGGTAAGATCAGTGCAATAAAGTGAAAGAAATTTTCTTTTCTTTTCCTTGTCTCTTTTTGATTTTCTCGGTGCTTTTTTATCCTCGGCATCGGGAGCTGCCTGCGACTTTTCCACCTCGGAGCTGTTTTCATTTTTGACCGTGAGATTATTTTGCAAATCACCGAAAAGTCCCTGTAAAAACGGCATTGTCGGTGAACCGCCAGGCTCAAAATTTTCATCACCGTCTGCATCTGGGAACATATTTCCAAACTGCTCACTGAGTGAATCGACATCCTCTTCGGTAATCCCCATTTGCTCCATCATCTGCTTTATCGGGCCGATATTCATCTCCATTGCACAGTTAATGCAAAGACCCTCGGGAACCGTCTTTCCGTCAACGATCTTTGAAATAAAAATCACTGCCGGACGCTTTTTACATCTTGAGCAAATCATTTTTTTCATAAAATAGCCTCAGCCGTCTGCACGGCTTCCTTTCTTGGAATTTATTTTGCCTTTGCAGACTTTTTCTCTGCAAAATGCTCCTTAAACTGTCTGTAAGTTTCAGGCATATAGCTAAGGAATGCAATTATGGTCATAATTGCCGAAACGACAACGATAATACCTGTCAGAACAGAGGGAAGCTCAAAATTAAGAATACCATTCAAAGCACCGACTTCGGGTCCGACAGCAATTATAAGAACCATTCCTACATAAAACACACAGGTTGCAACCTTGCCCCAAATTTCAGCAGCACCGGGTCTGATGTTCATCAAAAGCATCACAAGACCGCCGATAATCATAACTGCCTCTTTAATAAGAAAGACAAGGAAAACCCAGCCGAATGCATTGATGATCTTGTCATCGGCATTTTTGAAGTCGATAAAGAGCATTACTGCTATAGTAATCTGAGTGAGCTTGTCGGCAACGGGGTCAAGAATTTTTCCCAAAGCACTGACTTGATTGAAGCGTCTTGCGATTTTGCCGTCAAACATATCTGAAAGTCCGGAAAGAGCAAGCACAACAACTGCTGCGATTTTCTGATCGTTATAAAAGAGAACGGCAAAAACCGGAATAAGTAAAATTCTGATGAATGACAGAAGATTCGGTATGGTCCAACAACCTTTAAATAAATCCTTCACTGGTTTATCCTCACTTTTTTTAGAATTTGATTCCCATCAGGGAAGAAAAAATGTTACTTACTGTATTTACGATTATCGAGTTGTCAACAGAAGCAATAAGTTCCTGATTGCCTATTAAGCCGACAACTACGCTGATAAGCATAGAAATTATCACAACATCAATAAGACCTCTTAAAATGCCGAAAACAGCACCGAGAGTTTTATTGAAGCTTTTAATTACCGGAAGCTTTTTAATGATCTTGTCAAGTAAAGCTGCAACGATTTTGACAACAACTATCAACACGATTGCAAGAATTACAAATAAGATAAACTGCAAAACGGCAGTCACCAGCGGTGAAACAACGCTGTTCATCAAGCTTTCAACAAGATTGTCACCGTTAAGATTTGCTGAAGAAACCTTTTCAAAAAGCATTTGCTTGTCAATTCCGAGAAGCTGTAAAATCCCGTTAATGCTTTCCGGTAAGGAACTGAAAATATCTTCAAGCTGCTGTGAATAATCCACAGTCGCACCGTCACCGAGTTTGTTGGCAAGTGTCTGTTCAACACCCGAAGCAATCACGCTGTTATAAAGCGGAAGTGCCAAGCTCTGAGATAAAAGCCTTGCGAAAACGACGGCAACAAGAGAACCGGCAAGGTCAATAAGGCTCTTGAAAAATCCCTTATAAGCCGAAACGCCAATCGCTAAAATAAAAATTACTGCAAGCAAGATATCAACCGTATAAGCCATTGAACCCCTCCTTTTCTTTTAATTTAAAGTATATTATATCATATTGTTT
>CAZBFI010000194.1:0-2032 GCA_964491165.1 uncultured Faecalibacterium sp. | reverse complement strand
TACCGCCCTCCATTGTCAAAAAAATGATGTTTATGATGTCTCATTTCAGATCATGCACTCATGTGAAAATTCTTTATTGAGTAAATAAAATTCAATGTTAAAGCTTTTCGCACTCTTTAAAATGTTTTTTTCACAAAACATCATTAACAAAACTATAATAACATCTTTAAAAGTGCGTGTCAATAGTTTTAAAGTCTGCAAAAGTTATAGCTTTTAAGCTTACAGATGTATTCTTATATCATGGGAGGTGTTAAAATGACAGCTGAATTTGTTCGTGAACGCATAACACAATTGCGACTTCAAAAAGGTGTGTCGAAATATAAAATGAGCTACGATTTAGGGCATAGCCGAGGTTATATCAATAACATTTCCTCCGGTAAATCCTTGCCCTCTATGACAGAGTTTTTTACCATTTGTGAATATTTCGATATAACTCCCGTTGAATTTTTCAATCAGGAAATTGCCAACCCAAAGCTTACGAATCGGGTCATGCTCGATTTGGAACGGCTGTCACCCGATGATATGGAATTGATACATCTTATCGTTAAAAGGCTGCTAAGGGAATAATCCCTTTATTTTTCTGTCGAAAAAGAGGATTTTTTGTTGAATTTATGAGTCTGTAATGCTATAATGCTTATAAATAAACAATAAACGGAATGATTATGTTATGAAAAAACAGCTTGTTAAAATTTCTGTTATACTGCTTCTTGTCATCTCTGTTGGCCTTGTGGGCTTTTTCGGTTACAATGAATACATATATCAAAAAATATCAAGATGCTTTTGCGAAAATAACTATTCTTTGGCTGAGCTTTATGCCGAAAGCATTTCTCCGTCGTTTAAAGATGTCAAAAAGGTCAAGACCTTGCTTGAAACAGTGAACGCTTTTGACGAAAATGATGCAGTGAGCTGTCAACGCACATTTTCAAGACTGGAGAGCCTTAAAGGGTTCAAAAACGAAAGCATAAATTTTGCTTATAACAGCTTTTATTTCAAGGTTTTTTCTGCCATGAACAGTAAAGCTCAGGAAGAAAAAAGTATAGTTCAGGCTGTTGCACAAATTGCGGACTCTTTAAAAGACGGCTCGGAAAAATCCGATACTCAGCCCAAAGCCAAGGCGGTAACCTCTCAAACCTCTCAAACGGAAACAACAAAGGAGCAGGAGACCGTTACCGAAACCAAACCTGAAACCGAAACGGAATTCACAACCGTTACGGAAGCTTCGGCTGAAAGTCAGGCACAAGCTGTTGTCTATGCAATCAATGAGGAGACTTCTTTGTCGGTAACTCATTCGGAAAATATAAGTGGCGACAGCGTAACAGATGAAACCGTTTATTATGTTGAAAGTGGGGAAGTGTATCATCTTTACAGCTCTTGCCGTTCACTTTCAAGATCTGCTTCCGTTCTTTCCGGCACAATTCCAGAGGGAAGACGGCTTTGCAAAATTTGTCAAGCCACTTCACAGACCGATACCACCACCGATGAAAACACTTAGCCCCATAAAGTCAGATTAAGTCAGACTAAATCAAGTAAATCGTGCTAAGTTATACAGCAATGCATAAAAAAACAGAACCTATCGGAAAATTTATCCTTTAGGTTCTGTTTTGTTTTTAGCGTGTTATCCGATCAGATGCCTGCAAGAGCCTTAATCTGTTCAACCTTGTCCGTCTTTTCCCATTGAACATCAAGATCCTCTCTGCCAACATGACCGTAAGCGGCAAGCTGACGGTAAATCGGAGCACGGAGCTTGAGCATATCAATAATTGCGGCAGGACGAAGGTCAAAAACCTTGTTGACAATTTCGGAGATTTTTTCTTCTGCGATTTTTTCAGTGCCGAAGCAATCAACGAGTACCGAAACGGGCTTTGCAACACCGATTGCGTAAGCGAGCTGAACCTCACATTTTGAAGCAAGACCGGCTGCAACAATGTTTTTAGCAACATATCTTGCGGCATAAGCGGCACTTCTGTCAACCTTTGTCGGATCTTTTCCTGAGAAAGCACCGCCGCCGTGACGGGAATATCCGCCGTAAGTG
>CAZBFI010000193.1:0-2033 GCA_964491165.1 uncultured Faecalibacterium sp. | reverse complement strand
CGTTCGGATAGACCAAGGCGGAGCTTTTCAATTCTCTTATCACATCAACCTTGATCATTGAGCTTTTTTTATCCTTGTGGATTATATGAACATCGGGGTGGCAATCGTTTGCGATTTTTTTGCACTTGTTGCAAACACCGCAAGGCTTGGTTTCGCCCTGACATAAAACCGCACTCGCAATTTCCTTTGCTGCCGAAAGCCTTGTGCTTTCATCTGAGCCTTCAAGAATCATTGCATGAGAAAGCTTGCCGTTGCTAACGGCGGCAGTGATTGAATTTTTAAAGGCTGTTGATATTTTAAGATTTTCAAACACTGTTTATCGTCCTTTCATGCATATATTGCTTATTATACCTTATCGTGCGATTTTTTACAAGTGAAAAATAAATAAAAATATTCCCGCACAACAGAGATGAGGTCGGCAGGAATATTTCATCTGATATTATAAATGAAAGTAAGCCTTGAGCTTTTCAAGAGAAAAACCGCTTGAATATTTTTCCTTTTTTTTATCAGGCTCGGCATACATATCCTTGCGGTAAGGTGCAACCGTGAAGCCTTCAAGCCTTGGAGGCTCATCAACAGCCTTTGCCGAACAAAGAGGACAGGTGGTATAGGTTTCTGCCAAGTCAACATTACATTCTTTACATCTCATGATTTATACTTCTCCGTTTCCGTGGGTGCTTTCGATTCTGATTCTGAGACCCTGCTCGCTTAAAACTCTTACACATTCTCTTGCCCAGGAGACATCGTGTGAACAGGCTGAAAAGCAAAGGTTGAAAATACCGTTACAGCTGAGTGCAGAGCAAGTGCTGATAAGTCCGTAGCCGCTTGTGTCACCGTTTACACCGTCGGCACGGACAATTTCTCCCTCAAGAATGGGTGAAATCTCGTTTTCACCGGTATTTGTGAGAATGGTTGTATTGTTTCCGTGAGAGCTTCCTTGCTTGAGTCTGATGACGGGAAGCTTAATGAAGTTCGGAACATACTTGACAACCTCATTGTTTGCCATAGAGCCGAAGTTGTTGAGTATTTTTTGAAGCTGATTAACCTCAAGGCGTTTTTTGAGCTGACCGTTGACCTTTTGACAAATGTCATCAAATGACCAGTCTGTTCTTTCTTCGGGGAAAAAGTCGATTCTGCTTTGAATTGTGAAATTGCGGACTGTTTCCGAGGGAAAGAAACGGCGCAGATTAACGGGAATTGCAATGATGATAGGCTCGGAAATCGGCTTTGAAGCCTGACGGATTGTTCCGAGAATTAAAGCCGCAGCGAGATATTCCGTGATGGTCAGACCTTTTTCTTTCGCTTTTTTGTGAAGCTCGTCAACATCCATCATCGCAAAAATCAGTTGCAGGAAGCCCGGCTCGATAATGCCCTCAATCTGATGAGCTTTAAATTCTTTTTCAACATCTGTACTGCCACCCTTTTGATAGAAGTCATTGAAAGCGTTGTTCAATTCCTCGCTGTTGATTTCGGTCGGTTCATAAGGTGCAGAGGGGTCTCTTTTGAGCTGAACATATCTTTCAAGCAGTGACGTGAAGTATTTATTTACACCCTTTCCGTCACCGAGATAGTGTGCGGATTCAAGGGCAAGTCTCTTTTTGTAGTAGACAATTCTGAAGTCGGGTCTTCCGTCGTTACGCATTGTTATCGGCAAGAGCTGCTTTGAATATTCCTCTCTTATTTCCGGGAGAAGCTCTGTTCCCTCCTGATAATTCCAGAAAAAGCCTTTTTTTATGCAGGTGTGCATACTCGGAAAGCGTGGCATTATATCCTTTGCCGCTTTTTTCAGTATTTCCGGATTGACATCTTCATTCAGGATAACAGCCATTCTAAAGGTTCTGCCCCATTTTTTTGAGCTGAGACTTGAAAACATGATAGAAGCTGTGTCAACCTTCATCCAACGATATTTTTTCATTACTTCCTCCGTACAGTAATCTGTATTTTTATAAAGTTTAACATTAAGTTGAATTTGTGTCAAGCTAAAGCATTGAAATGTGAAAGGAAAGCTACACTTTTGGACCATTGTGTCGTGA
>CAZBFI010000192.1:0-2038 GCA_964491165.1 uncultured Faecalibacterium sp. | reverse complement strand
ATATAAGATTATAATCCCTTGCAAGCTTCTCAAATGCCGGCAATGATCTTTTTATCATATCAGTCGAAACGCAATAAGAGATGCGAACATAACCTGCAAAGCCGAAAGAGTCACTCGGAACAAGAAGAAGATCGTAAGCCTTTGCCTTTTCGCAAAAAGCAGTTGCATCCTCTTGCGGCGACTTTACGAAAAGATAGAAAGCTCCGTCGGGCTTTGCAACCTTAAAACCGTATTTTTCAAAAGCATCAAGAAGAATATCTCTGTTCTTTTTATAAACCGATATATCCGATGTCTGACCGACACATTTTGTGATAACACGCTGCATAAGTGACGGCGCACAGACATAGCCCAAAGCCCTGCCTGCTCCGCAGATGGATTTATAAATGAGATTAAAATCACTGACCTCATCGGGTACAAGAATATAACCGATTCTGTCGCCCGGAAGTGAAAGCGACTTGCTGTAAGAATAGCAAACGATTGTGTTATTGTAATACTTTGTAAGATAAGGCACTTTCACATCGCCGTAAACCAACTCACGATAAGGCTCGTCTGAAATTAAAAAGATTTCGTGACCGTATTCCTGCTGCTTCTTTTCAAGAATTTCGCAAAGTCCGATAACAGTCTGCTCATTTATAACGACGCCAGATGGATTATTGGGTGAGTTGACAACAACAGCCTTCGTGTTTTCGGTTATCGCCTTTTCAAAAGCGTCAAGGTCAATCTGAAGATCATCTGCCTTGCACTTGACCTCAACAGGCTTTGCTCCTGCCGATGTTATAAAGACTTTATATTCGGGGAAATACGGAGCAAAAATGATAATTTCATCATTTTTTTCAGTCAGCGCCTTAAAGGTTATGCACAAGGATGCTGCCGCACCGGCTGTCATGTAAAGGTTATTCATCGTGAAGCTTGTGCCGAATCTCTCGTTTAAATTGTCGGCAATAGCCTTGCGTGTTTCATTGTCACCCACTGCCGAGGTGTATCCGTGAAGATCACATGAATTCATGTTCAGTGTCAGCTCACGAATTGCTTCATTGACACTTTCCGGAGCCGGAACACTTGGATTGCCCAAGCTGTAATCGAAAACATTTTCCTTTCCGATTTGAGCAGCTCTTTTCTTGCCGTACTCAAATATCTCTCTTATTACTGAGCTTTTTGCTCCCAAAGCGTACATTTCATTTGATACCATAGTTTTCACCGTCTTTTGTTATAATAAATATGTTGAAAAATTATACACCTATTATTTTAACAGGTCAATGCAATTTTGCATTTTTTATCACAAAAGCTGTGATTTATTGTTTTTTTTGATTAAAATGTGAATAAATATACTCGTTTTCTGTTTTCGATCCAGATGCTTGTACTTTAGCCGTTTAAACTTTAGCAGTTTAAACCGTTTTAAGTATTTTAGCACACCTTTTTCAAAAAAGCAATACCTTTTGAAAAAAATCGTGAAACAAAAAAAGTGACTGTAAAAACGAATCTTACAGTCACTTGTTATTATTGATGTTGAGTCAAAACGACAGTGAATCAATGCTTGCCGAGAATTTCATCAATTCTGAGGAATTCAAATATTGCATCAAAAACGGTGTCGAAGAAATCGGAAAGCTTCTTGATAACAGCCTGGAAGCCTGTAACGAACTCTTCCTTGTCCTGATCAGTCCAAACATCGTCAATCATGTTGTCATCGTCCTTGATGTCCTCATCGTCACACTGGCAACAGTTACAACCGCAGGTGCAACCGAGAATGCCTGTGCATTCATAACAGCAAACAATCTTTTCCTCGGAGTCGAGAGATTTTTTTGCACAAGCTGTTACATAAGACGGATCAAGGTTCGGGCAATAGATGCAGCAATGGCATGAGCCTGACGGATTGTGGTCGCCATCACAGTTGCAAGTGCCTGTCTTTGTTACAGTTGCAAACGAAACAATGCCGAAGCATGACATCAGCATTATTGCAGCCAAAAGAACGGAAATAAGTTTTTTCATAGTATGTTCCTCCTTAAAAGCAATAGTAAAACTATCTATATAAGTATTATAA
>CAZBFI010000191.1:0-2061 GCA_964491165.1 uncultured Faecalibacterium sp. | reverse complement strand
GTTTTATATAATTTTATTATTGCGCATCGTTAGTGTCGAAAATATCACCGCATTCGGGACAGAATTTCGGTGGGTTGTGAGGATCTGCCGGTTTCCAACCGCATTTGTCGCAACGGTAAAGAGGTGCTGCTTCCGGCTTTTTAGCGCCACAGTTTTGACAGAATTTTCCCTTATTAACAGCGCCGCAGGAACAGCTCCAGCCTTCTTCGACAATCGGCTTTGGTGAACCGCACTCCTGACAGAATTTACCGGTTGCAGTTGCACCACAGGAACATTTCCAGCAGTCAGCTTGAACAGGCTCAGGCTTTTTTGAGCCACATTCTTGGCAGAATTTACCGCTGACTGTTGCACCGCAAGAGCATTTCCATGTGTTTGCTGTCGGTTCTGCGACTTGTTGTTGCTGCTGCATTTGCTGTTGCTGTTGAACTCCCATGTTATAGAAGCTTTGAGCTGCACCAAAGCCACCTTGACCTGCACCGTTCATGCCGCCCATTCCACCGACCATGCCCATACCCATGAAGCCGGTCATTGCACCTGCTTCATTAGCTGCTGCGGTTTCCATGGCATTGGCTGTTGCATTAGTCATTCTGCCTGCCATCATAAACGGATTAGAGCCCATACTTGCGGCATCTTCCATCTCGTTAATCTTTTTCATATCTTCATCGGTCAAGGTTATCGGGTTAATTGCAATTTTACCGACGGAGATGCCTCTGTTATCTATCCATTCTTGCTTGAGAGCGTTATTCATTGCAGCTTTAAGCTCACCGGCTTTTGCGGGAATTTGAGCAGGTCTGAGTTCCTGTTCTGAAAGTGCACCGAATGCCGGCTGAAGAGCATCAATAAATTCGGCTTTAAGCTGTTCGTCAATCTGATCTCTTGTAAACTCATTGGCAACATTACCGCAAAGTCTCGTATAGAAAAGCAAGGGATCGGAAATCACATAAGTGTAAACACCGTTACAGCGAACCTGAACAGTCCTGCTTATACCGATACGCTTATTGACAACCTCGAACATAATCGGACTTGCCGTCCCGAATTTATTGCCGATAATCTCCTTTGTGTTGAAGTAATATACACGCTGATCCTTTGCAGTATCACCGCCATAAGTGAAACGCTTTCCAATAGTTTTAAAGGTCTGCTTAATGCTTTCTCCGAGATTTCCCGAAAAAATGCTCGGTTCGGTTGAAGCGTCGTATGTATACTCACCGGGTTCGGCACAAACATCGACCACCTTACCCTGCTCAACGATGATCATGCACTGTCCGTCTGCAACTGCAATACCCGAGCCGTTAGTGATGATATTGTCATTACCTTTTGTATTTGATGAGCGTCCGCTTGTCCTCTTTTGACCCTTACGCATCAAAACATCATTATCGAGTGCATCACAATAGAAAAATTCTTTCCACTGATCAGCGAGTGTACCGCCGAGTGCACCGATTCCGGCTTTAATAAGTCCCATTATAAAAACTCCCTTTAAATATATTTAACCGACATTCGTCGATCAATTTTCACATCATTGATTTTAGAGATTCACTGTCGTCAGCTTAAACACCTTCGCTTAACCATATAAACTAAGGCTAAGGATAAATTATAATTATATTTTAGCATAACTATATGGGTTTTTCAACATATTTTCGTTAATGTGTAAAAAATATTTAACAAATATGTCAAAAAAGTCTCTGTTAATAAATTCTTTGTTGCACAAATTAAGCAGTTATCCCATATAGACTTACCACCGACAATTTATAACAGATGTAAAAATCCGACCTATGATGGTAATCATGGTCGGATTGACTGTTTTGTGAATCCTCAATATTCTATGAGGATAGTAAAAAATCGGGAGATGAAATATACTTTTTCAAGACAATGATGCGATGTTGCCATAGAACACGGCGAAGCCACACATCATTGGCAAAGCGACATCAATTGCCGAAGGCAAACATCATAAAAAAAAAGCATGATCTATCAATAAGACAAATCATGCTTTTTACTGGCAGGGGCAGAAGGGCTCGAACCCTCGGCACGCGGTTTTGGAGACCGCTGCTCTACCAACTGAGCTAT
>CAZBFI010000190.1:0-2093 GCA_964491165.1 uncultured Faecalibacterium sp. | reverse complement strand
AATGAAAAAACAGTTCAAGAAATAATGAACAACAGAAAAAAACCGCTTTGGAAAAATACCGAAGCGGTTTTGATTTTTAGCAAGGTGGATTAAGCGTGAATTTCAGGTTGAGGTTAAAAGAAAGCGGTATTAGTGAGTAAGGTTTCGCTCGAGGAAGCTGCCATACAGGGAACAATTTACACGGCGGGGCGAACAGTTTCAAGCCTTGGCTTGAAACGCCCGTGGAAGCGCAAGGGCTTCCCACGGGCGCCTGTGCCGCAAGCGGCACAGGCGTTCGCCCCGCCCCTCACCGTCACCTCCACGGCAGTAAAAAAAACACGCGTAAAAGCTAATTAACCTTGCTCACACCACCACAGTGCCTGTTAACACTCCCCCCGAAAAAGCTTAAACCTTTTCGTCCTTTCCGAGCTTATATACCTCGCTTTCAATCAAAGCGGTCACTTCATCAACATCAAAAACAATGCCCTTTGACAAAAGAAAACTCACAACATATTCCTTCTTCTGTTGACCGGCTTTGCTTCCGTAAAGCTGTTCGGCAGCCTCAACAGCCACCCCGACCCACTTTTTAAGCTCCTCAAATTTCTGAACCGATATTTTCTTTTTCAGATACGGAATGAAAAATCCGGTGATAACCGCCGATATGAGCGCAATAAACGCTTGAATCAAATCCGTGTAATCTATGTTCATTTTTATTTCTCCTTTCTTATTTATGAGCCTGAATGTTCAAATGCTTTTCAAGCCTGTCAATTGCGTGAGTCACAGGGCCGTTACACCCCTGCTCACTCAGTCCCTTTAAGGCAGCCAAAACACCGTAGCAAATCACGGTTTGCTCCTGCTTTAATGCTTTGATGTCCTCATCTTGTCTGTTCTGCCTTAATATCCAACGATAAATTGCAAAAAATGCACCGAAAACGACGGTTACACCGCCGATAAGCTCGGCAATGAGCAAAATTATGTCTTTAAACAAAAATACTTCTTCCACTTTTCTCCCCCGTCAAATCTTTGTGCAGTAATCAAGACAAACCCAACCCGACGGAGTTTTTCCCCAGCTTCCGCTGACCTGCATGACAGTGAACTCCACTCCCATGACATAACCGTTTGCCTTGTATCTTACCTTTTCATAAATTTGATTTTTCGCATTTTTCGTAAATTCGTTGTAAGTTTTCTTCCTGAAGCTTACGGCCGGCCCTGTTCTCACATGAAGAAGCGAAGCATCGGTGACACGGTAGTCCCCTTTTGCAAAGGTTTTTCCATTAAGCTCACGGAATTTGAGTCCACCGTTATTTCTGATGTTTACGGTAAAGCTCTTGTCAAGGAAGAAAAGCTCCTCGGGCTTAAAGCGTCCTGCTGTTGTGTTTATGTCCCATTTACCGTTGGAGTTTTTGATCCATGTCGGATCCTTGAATTTTCCCTTTCCCGCAGAAATGTGAAAATGGTTTCCCGTTGCAAAGCCGTCTGCTCCCTCTCGGCAAATCTTTTCACCTCTTTTAAAGACCTGACCGACCCTTAGCCTTTTCAGGTCAGAGTCCTCCGGATGAATAATCAAAAGACTGAAATAATCCTGTGTTCCATCGGCAAAAAAGAGCTTTGAGGTGCTTTCGAGAAAAATCGTGTTTGCTGCCGAGGCTTCTACGCCGAAAATTCTGACGACCCTCATCTCATCACACGGGCAATAGAACCAATCCCTTCCCGCCGAGCTGCATGCTTCATCCCACGGATAAGATGCAGGCTTTCCCGAAGAATAAGGTGCGTGGGAATAATTACCGTCATAAGACTGAGTTATATTCATTGATGTCGTGGGGTAAGTAAGATAATTCTTAGTCATTAACTTTAACCTGCCTTTCTTAAAAATTATATTTTAATAATCGAAAAACAATTACTTTCGCAGTCATCAAAAGCGGCAGATAAAAAAATAAACCGCTTTTTCAACACAAAAAAGCAGCTCAATCGGATTATTAAATTCGTGGTTTGCGGTCCACATTTATTATTTTAGAGCATAAAACCGGAAAAGTCAATTTTTAATATCCTAAAAAACGGACATTAGTTTTTCACACCCTGTAAAAATCAATGTTAAAATTATTTATGTAATATAT
>CAZBFI010000189.1:0-2102 GCA_964491165.1 uncultured Faecalibacterium sp. | reverse complement strand
CAAGCGGTAAGACACAACACTTTGACTGTTGCATTCGTAGGTTCGAATCCTGCCATCCCTGCCAGCAAAAAAAGCCTCTTTTGTCAATCAGACAAAAGAGGCTTTTTGAATGATGTTTCCTTGCAGAACATGATGCACGCCTACGGCACATGAATTGAACGCATCGCATCACTTATCACTTATTCGATGTTGCTTTTATGTTTTAAGGGGAATTCCGCTCGGAAAGAAAACAGAAAATGAAAAGAGACAGCCCACACAACCGTGAGCTTACATTAAATCGCCAGATAGTTTTCTGACGGTTTTTATTTTTTTACAACATTAAATCCCACTCGAACAAAAGCAGAATAATATCCATCAAAAAAATATATAAAAGTGAAAAAAATTATATTGACTTTAGCATGATGATGTGATAAACTGATAAAGTAATAAAGTGATTTACGAAAAGGGAGTATTATTATATGCTGAAAAAAAGAACAGCTGATGTTAAAAAGCTTTACGAAGCAATACTTACTTTAAAAACCGTTGATGAATGTGCTGCTTTTTTTGATGATATTTGTACCATTCAGGAGCTTGAGACTTTGTCACAAAGGTTAGAGGTTGCTTGCAGCTTGTGTAATGGTAAAAATTATGTTGATATAAATAAGTCAATCGGTGCAAGTACAGCTACCATCTGTCGTGTGAGTAAGGCACTTAATTACGGTGGAGGCGGTTATAAAACAGTTATTGAAAGGTTAGAGGAAAATGGAAATTGATCAAAATATTTTAAAGTTTGAAGAAAAAGCGGTCTTTACTCTGCGTAGTCTTTATTCAAAATACGGCTACCGTCAGTTTAAAATGAGTAAGTTTGAGGAATATGACCTTTACTCCGAAAACAAAGACTTTTTGGTTTCCGATGGGGTTATAACTTTCAATGATGTTGGTGGTAAGCTTTTGGCACTGAAGCCCGATGTGACTCTTTCCATTATTAAAAATTCGCAGGGCAAAAAAGGGATAACGGAAAAGTATTACTACAATGAAAATGTCTACCGTATTTCCGAAACAACTCACACTTATAAAGAAATTATGCAAACGGGCTTGGAATGTATAGGCGACATTACCGAGCAGCAGGTTTTTGAAGTGGTTATGCTTGCTGTGAAAAGCCTTGAGCTGATTGAAAGAAAATTCGTTCTCAGCCTTTGCCATATCGGCCTTATAAATGCGTTGCTCGATGAAAATTTTGTGGAGACTTCTCTCAGGGGAAAAATCTTCACGGCAATAAATGAAAAAAACTCCGGTCAGCTTAAAAGACTTTTAACCGAACAGCAGTTTGAAAATCTTAATTGCCTGACTGAAACCTATAAAAGCTTTGAGCATACTCTGACGGCAGTTAAAGAGGTTTCAAAAAGCGAGGAAGCGTTGAAGCATTTGAACGAGCTTGAAAATGTGTGTAAAAAGCTCGAAAAAGAGGGCTACAAGGATAAAATACAAATTGATTTTTCAATTGCTAACTTTGGCGGTTATTACAGCGGAATCATCTTCAAGGGCTTTATAGATACAGTTGCTTCCCGTGTTCTTTCGGGTGGACAGTATGACAAGCTGATGAAACGAATGGGTAAAAATGCCTCTGCACTCGGCTTTGCGGTTTATCTTGACACACTTGAGAGAATAAATGAAGCTCCCACCGGTGACGGCTTCATAAATATAGCACTTCCAAAGGGCAGGCTCGGTGAAAAGGTTTACGATTTATTTGAAAAAGCCGGCTTTGACTGTCCCTCAATTAAAGAGCCGAACAGAAAGCTGATTTTTGAAAACAAAGAAAAAAAGCTCAGGTTTTTCTGGGTCAAGCCCTCCGATGTTGCAATTTATGTTGAAAGGGGCGCAGCCGATATCGGAGTTGCGGGTAAGGATATTTTGCTTGAATACACACCCGATGTTTATGAGCTGTTGGATCTCAACATCGGCAAATGCCGAATGGCTGTTGCGGCAAAAAAGGATTTTTGCGATGACACCTCAAAAACACTTCGTGTTGCAACAAAGTTTTCAAACATTGCAAAAAATTATTATAATAAAAAATGCCGTGATATTGATATTATCCACCTTAACGGTTCAATAGAAATAGCTCC
>CAZBFI010000188.1:0-2117 GCA_964491165.1 uncultured Faecalibacterium sp. | reverse complement strand
CTTAGTGATGAAGGATTGTCCGCCGAGAAGCTGGAAAAGATCCCAAAGGTGAGTGAAGATGATTGCAAAGGTTGCCTGAATAAATTCCGAGGTGTAGCCGTGAAGCATACCCCACACTCCCCAAATGAAAAGTGCGAGCCGACAGCCCCACCAAACATATTGAGTTTTTTTTGAGAGGGGCGGAATGCGGTTGAGTTTTTTCTTTTTTATATTCATTTAAAACGGTTATCCTTTCAATAGGGATTGTCAATCGATATATTATAACACAGCCTTTCTTCTTTTTCTACCCATAAAGTCAATTTTTATCTTTAAAGTAAAATTACACGGCACTTAATCAAAAAAACTTAATTCTATTTAATTATTTGCTTTATTTTAGTTGCATAAATAAAAAAAATGTAATATAATCATACGGGGAAATCAAAACAAAAAAATAAAATAAGGAAAGTGATAAACATGGGTAATTTAAAGGATTTTTGGAATGACCTTGAGGAAGCAACGAGAAAGGGCTTGTGCATTGCACTCGCACTTATTGTGACTTTTTCGTCGGGACACCTTATCGGTTCATTGACAAGTGTTTCGGGCAACACGGCTGTTGTTTCGGCAGAGCCTGAAAAAACCGAAAACGAAACAACAACGCAAGCTCCCACAACCACACAAGCACCGCAGACAGAAGCTCCCACAGAGACCACAACTGCTGCATCAAACGGTTCGGAGACCACGACAGCTGCTCAGAATTCCGCTTCGTCAGCTTCGACTCCCTCAACAACGGAAGAAATCGTTGCTCTTTTCAACGAGGCATCGGACAAGGTTAAAACAGAGGCAACAAAGGTTGTCAGAAACTATGATAAAAGCAGCTATGACCCCAACGCTTCGGTCATCCCCTCTGCTCTTAATTCTCTTGCCGACACCCTTATGGAAACATACCTCGGAGAAAACACCGAGCCTGTTGAATACGCAACCAAGGAAGATATAATCGCAAAATATCCCGTTCCCGGTGAAACCTATTCAAGTAAGCTTACCGCAGCCGATGTTGCAAGTGCAACCTGCACCGATAACGGCACGGAATATGAGATCACTCTCAACCTTATTGAATTTAAAAATCCCTCTCAGGGTAGCGGTATCGGTGCTGTCTGTGATGTTCTTGAAGGCTCGGAGGTTACTTCAAACGCAGCCGTTGCAGCCGTTTTGAAGACATTTGACATCACTTACAGCAATTGCGTTATCAAGTGCAAGGTTGACAAGGCAGCAAGAAGAGTCACCTGGTCGAATTATTACACACCGATGACAATTGATGCTGTTGCAAGCGTTATTGTTACGACTCTTGACGCAAAGGTTGCACTGACCTTTGAAAAGGATTACACAATAACATATTAAGCTTAAAAGATAAACGGAAATTTAAGTAATAGATAATAAGTAATAGTGAATAAGTGTAGTAGGGCAGAAAAGCATCGCTTTTCTGCCCTACCTTACTTCTTACCTCTTACATATTACTTCTTACCTCGACTTCTGCCCCTGCTCTGCCTTTTTATCGGAAAATGAGACTTAATGCAAGTCCGAGTGCAAAGCCTGCCAAAAGGCTTAATGAAAGCTTGAGAATTTCATTGAGCTTTCTCTTTTTTATTTTTGTCGGAGGGGGCAGTGTTGCGGTTTTTGTGACCATGTCGGCTCTTTCACGGATTTTTCCGTCGCTCATTCCGACATATTCGGGCTTGACAAAAAAGAGGATTCTTTCAAAGCACTCGCTTCCCGTATCTTTCACTTCAACAACTTGACGGTTAATTCCTTTTATCATATTCATCAGCATACCTTTCTGTTTTTTCTATTATATTTTTGTTGAAAGGTATGATTTATATACTTTGGAAAAAATAACAGTGGAAGTCGCAGTTTAAATTTATTTGCTCTTCATCAATTTTACAGAACTTTTATTTGAATTTTTGTATTTATTGCATAGGAGAGTTTTCCACAAATTCCACAGAGTTTTCCACACTAAAATGTTGATAAACCTGTGGAAAAAGTTGAAAACCCTTTAAAAATCTATGGTTTTCGGGTGGAAAAGCAGGTGGAAAAAGCTGTTGATAGTGTGTTGAAAATGTTATTATTCTCATAATGAAAAAAAT
>CAZBFI010000187.1:0-2175 GCA_964491165.1 uncultured Faecalibacterium sp. | reverse complement strand
TACCTCTTTTACCCTCTTTTTGTACACTACTCCGTGTGTGCTTGTAGAACTAAATGCATTATACACTATATGTTGTGGTTTTGTGCTTGTTTCGGTGTTCATCTCTATATATTGATAAAAAGCTCTTTTTTTAAAAAACTAATCACCTGACAGAAAAAAGTACAGTCTCATAGGCGAACACAGGGAAAAGCATTGCAGAATTTTCCGCCGTTTCACGCTTTCTATTATATATATGCTTTCTATTATATATAGAAACGAAAAAGCTATAAACCGCAACGGCATTAGGCGAAAAGGGAATCACACAAAAACAACGGCTGCAAAACTCAAGGTCTTACAGCCGTTTTTAAAGCACTTATTCGATTATTTTGCAAGAGCGCCGATTTCAAGCATGAATGCACCGATCTGAGCGCCAAACTCAGGTGCACCATCCATGATGAGACGGCCGGCTTTGGTTGCTTCAAGCATATCATCAATGCTCATCAGGATTCCCAGTGCGCTGTCAAGATTGTTGAAGCGAAGAGTAAAGAACGGCATCGCTCTCTTATACTCGCCTCGACCGGCTCTCGACTTGCCTGCCTTAATTCTAAGGTAAGCGGCAACCTGAGGATAACCGTCAACTGCAAATGCATAAACACGGTCGGGACTCTTTGAAGTCCACTCCTTGATTTCGGTGTGTCCCATCTTGTTAAGCTGACTGATACCGCTTGAAAGAAGATAGAAATAACACTTTACAAGCAATTCCTTTGTTTCCTCGTCCTTGGGAGGTTCTGTTGCGCCGAGAAGATTTGCCATCTTCAAAAGAACCATCACAAAGGAAACAAGTGTTCCTGCGTGCTTAATGCCTTTGATCTTAGGAATACCGCCGAGTGAAATGTTACCCTTGAAGAAATCGTTGAGTGATTCAACACTCTTAAATTCAAGCTCAATGTGCGGATCTTCGGTGAGGCAAGTGTGTACAAGCCATTCTCCCGAATTAACAACAAAATGCATACCGACCTTGCCACCTTCAACATCGGGATCAAGGCAGCTAACCTGAATAACAGCGTGTGCATGCTCAAATTTCTTCTTCAGGGAGGGAACATCGTTTGCAATAACCTTTACAAGCGGCAAAGCTGCATTGAGAAAGATTTTGTTTGAATATAAGGCTTCTTTTGTGTGAGCCATATCGTTTGCCTCCTTGTAATTATATTAGAATTCGTCGTCCCAGTTATCGTCTTCTTCGAAGTCCTTGTTCATAACCTCACGAATTGCGGCAATAATACCGTTTGTATCAATACCGACCTCTGCCATGATATCCTCATGCAGACCGATGGGAGCGAACTTATCCGGATGACCGAGCATCTTGAATGCACAGCCCTTACCTGCCTCGATAACAACCTCAGCAACTGCCGAGCCAAGACCGCCGACAACGCTGTGATCCTCAACTGTAATAATACGGCGTGTGTCGAGAACTGCCTTAAGGATAGCTTCCTTATCAATGGGCTTAATTGTGTGCATATTAAGAACTCTTACCTTAAGAGCATCTTCTGCTGTTTCAAAGAAGTTTGCAGCCTGAAGAGCCTGGAAAGCACATGAACCGCAAGCAATAACGGTGATATCTGTACCCTCATGAAGCTCAACTGCCTTGCCGACTTCAAAGCCGTAATCTGTGCTTGAATAAAGCACACGGTCAAAGCCACGGTTGATACGAATGTAGTAAGGACCGTAGTTTTCATAAGCTGCCTTAACAGCATTAGCTGTTTCATATCCGTCAGCGGGAACGATAACAGTAAGGTTGGGCATTGCTCTTGTGATTGCAAGGTCGGTGATGGCATGGTGAGTTGAACCTGCCTGACCGAATGATGTACCTGCATGAGTAGCAATGATCTTTGCATTAACATTCTGATAGCAGATATCGGTGTGGAGCTGATCGCAAGCTCTCATTGATGTGAAAGCCGAGAAGCCTGACATAAAGGGAATGAGTCCGGCTCTTGCCATACCTGCACCTACGCCGTACATATCCTGCTCTGCGATACCGACATTGAAAACTCTTTCGGGGCAAACCTTGAGAACGTCACCTAATTTTGTTGACTTTGCAAGGTCGGGTGTGATTGCAACAACCTTGGGGTCGTTGATGATAATATCAGCAAGAGTCTTGCCGTAAATTTCAGCTGTTGAAATTGAAGTCTGATCAAC
>CAZBFI010000186.1:0-2194 GCA_964491165.1 uncultured Faecalibacterium sp. | reverse complement strand
GCCTGTTGGTCCGGCTCTCGGTCAGCACGGTGTTAACATCATGGCTTTCACTAAGGAATTTAACGAGCGCACAAAGAATGATATCGGTCTCATCATTCCTGTTGTAATCACAGTTTACGCAGACCGTACTTTCTCATTCGTAACTAAGACACCGCCCGCAGCAGTTCTTATCAAAAAGGCTTGCGGTATCGAAAGCGGTTCTGGTGTACCGAACAAGACTAAGGTTGCAACAATTACCAAAGAACAGGTAATGAAAATTGCCGAGCAGAAAATGCCGGACCTTAATGCAGCAAGCGTTGAAGCAGCTGCAAGCATGATTGCCGGTACAGCTCGCTCAATGGGCATCACTGTCGCTGACTAATGCCCGGGTGGGAGGAAAAATCCGATTTAACCACTCTATAGGAGGATGAAAGACAATGAAACATGGTAAAAAATATGTCGAAGGCTCAAAGCTTGTAGACAAAGCAAATCTCTATGATCCTGCGGAAGCACTTGAGCTTGCTTGCAAGACAGCTACCGCAAAATTCGACGAAACAATTGAAGCACACATCCGTCTCGGTGTTGACTCTCGTCACGCTGATCAGCAGGTTCGTGGTGCAGTTGTTCTTCCCAACGGTACAGGTAAGAATGTACGCGTTGCAGTTTTCGCAAAAGGCGAAGAAGCAAAGGCAGCAGAAGCAGCAGGTGCAGAAGTTGTCGGTGCAGAAGACCTCGTTGCAAGAATCCAGGGCGAAGGCTGGATGGAGTTCGATGTTGCAATCGCACATCCCAGCATGATGGGTCTTGTTGGTCGTCTCGGTAAGGTTCTCGGCCCTCGTGGTCTTATGCCTTCACCCAAGGCAGGTACAGTTACTCCCAACGTTGCTCAGGCTGTTACAGAAGCTAAGGCAGGTAAGATCGAGTACCGTCTTGACAAAACAAACATTATCCACTGCCCCATCGGTAAGGCATCCTTCGGTGCTGAGAAGCTTATGGAAAACTTCACAACTCTTCTCGACGCTGTTATCAAGGCAAAGCCCGCAGCCGCTAAGGGTCAGTACATCCGTTCCTGCGTAGTTACAGCTACAATGGGCCCCGGCGTTAAGATCAATCCTTCAAAGGTTGGTTCATCCGTTGAGGAAAAATAAAAAAATACTTGACAAGGTTTAATCTTTGTGGTATTATATTTAAGCTGTCCAACCCTAAGACAGCAGGTGTGAGACTTAAAGGTTGATTTATTGACCGCCTGCCGAGGAACGGAGCATAACTAATTCTAAGTTTTACTTTGATTATTTATGTACCCTTTCTCTCGGTAAGAGGGAAAGGGTTTTCTTATTATCTGACACCAAGGGTACTTTTAAATTATTACAGGAGGTGAATTCATTTGCCTAGCGCTAATGTTTTGGAACAGAAAAAGGTTGTTGTTGCAGGTCTTACAGAAAGACTCAACAACTCAGTTGCAGGTATTATCGTTGACTACAAGGGTATCAACGTTGCTGATGACACTGCTCTTCGTAAGGAGCTTCGTGAAGCCGGTGTTGAGTATACCGTTGTTAAGAACACACTTTTAAAGCTTGCAATTGCCAACACTGAGCTTAATGGTCTTGATGCAGTCCTTGAAGGAACAACTGCTATCGCCACAAGTGCAGATGATTATGTTGCTGCTGCTCGCATTCTCAGCAAGTTTGCAGACAACCACAAGAATTTTGAAATTAAGAACGGTTTCATCGACAAGGAAGTTATCGGACTTGACAAAATCTCAGGTCTTGCAAAGCTTCCCTCAAGAGAGATCCTTCTTGCAAATGTTCTCGGTGCTTTCCAGGCTCCCATTTCAGCATTTGCTCGTGCTATCCAGGCTATTGTTGACAAGGATGGCGAACCCGCTTCACAGGAAGCTGAAGAAGCTCCCGCAGAAGCATAATTGAATCTTTAAAATTACAATTTATTTGGAGGTAAAATACCATGGCATCAGAAAAAATTACTGCTATCATTGAAGAACTTAAGACTCTCACAGTTCTCGAGCTTTCAGAGCTTGTACACGCTGTTGAAGATGAATTCGGCGTATCAGCTGCTGCTGCAGTTGTAGCTGCCGGCCCTGTTGCAGCTGAAGCAGCTGTTGCAGAAGAGAAGACAGAATTTGACCTTGAACTCACAGAGGTTGGCGCAAACAAGATCGCTGTTATCAAGGTTGTTCGTGAGATCACAGGTCTTGGCC
>CAZBFI010000185.1:0-2254 GCA_964491165.1 uncultured Faecalibacterium sp. | reverse complement strand
ATGTTTCAACCGACTATGTTTTTTCCGGCTTGGGTGTTGAGCCGTTTGAACCCGACAGTGAAAAAAGCCCCCTTAACGCTTACGGATTAAGCAAGCTCAAGGGTGAGCAAGCGATTCAAGAAATTCTCGACAATTACTTCATTGTGAGAACCTCATGGGTTTTCGGAGAGAAAAACACAAACTTCATTGCGACAATTTTAAGGCTTTCGGAAAGCAAAAGCGAATTGAGTGTGGTAAACGATCAGATCGGTTCTCCTACCTATTCAAAGGATTTGGCAAGGCTCATCTGTCAGATGATTCAGACGGACAAATATGGCATATACCACGGCACAAATGAGGGCTTTTGTTCATGGTTCGAGCTTGCAAAAAAAGCGGTGGAAATCGCAAAAAAAGATGTCAAGCTTATCCCCGTTGAAAGCACTCAATTTCCCACAAGAGCTGTTCGCCCGAAAAATTCAAGACTTTCAAAGGACTGCTTGACCGCAGCCGGCTTTGACAGACTGCCATCTTGGGAAAACGCAGTTGAAAGATATTTAAAAAACAGGTCGTAATGACACAGACCGAATAAACAACGCTATTAAGGGACTTTTTAAGTGAAGGCTTAAAAAGTCCCTTTTGAACTTCAAGGCAGGTATTATGAGGCAAAGACAAACAGCTAACATAAAAAAATAACCGTCGAAATCGACGGTTATTCTGCCTGATTTAAAATTAAGCGGCATCGGAATCATTTGAACGCTTTTTGTCCAAAGCAACATTGCGGAAATATACAACCACATTAAGCGAAACGATCAACAGATTTAAAATATATGCAATAAGCACATAGTTGATCTGACCGGATATAACCTTTGCGGCAATACCTGCTATATAACCGGTAATGATCAAAAGAATAAACGGTAAGCTTGTTCCCTTTGCAGTCTTTGCACGGTATGCCTTAATAACATTCAAAGGCCAAGAAAAGCCGAAACATACAAGCATAACTACTTCCAAAATCGAACCCATGGTAAACCCTCCTTATTTATTTTCATGTTAAGATAACACTAATAATGTAAAAAGACAATTTTATGAAAAATAATAACATAATTTTATCTTTTTCTTGTTTTTTTTATTTTCAAAAGTCATTTGATAAACTAATATAAAACGATTGAATTTTTATTTATTCTGTGCTAAAATTGATAAGCTGACAAATTACGACTGATTTTTATCAAATCCATTAAAAGAGGTAGCACTATGATATATAAAGTATTGATAGTTGAAGATGACCCAATGGTTGCAATGATTGAAGAGCAATATATTAAAAGACACAAGAGCTTTGATGTTGTGGGAAAATGCTCCGACGGAAAAGCTGCGATTGATTTTCTTGAAAAAAACAGCGTTGACCTGCTGATTCTCGATGTTTTCATGCCGAACATGAACGGCTTTGAGGCACTCGGCAAAATCAGAAGCCTGAAAATCAAGGTTGATGCAATCATGGTAACTGCCGCAGACAGCCGAGAAGCTCTTGAAGAAGCCTTGCATCTCGGAGTTACGGATTATCTTGTCAAGCCGTTCACATTTGACCGTTTTCAAGCTGCCCTTGAAAAATATATTGCACAAAGCAGTGCATTAAGTGAAATTGTTGCTCTCAATCAAACAAACATTGACCGTATACTCGACACGGCACACAAAAAAGGTGAAGATCTTTTCCCAAAGGGCATTCAGGAAAAAACTCTTCTGCTCATTATCAACTATATGCATAATCACAAGGGTGTCTGGTTCAACGGAGATGAAATTGCCGAAAAAATAGGGCTGACAGGTGTTACCGTAAGAAGATATTTAAACTATCTGTCCGATTCGGGACGAGCTTTCAGTGAAATGAATTACGAAACAGGTGGCAGACCCTCAATGAGATACAAGGTTGAATAAAGCGTCTTTGCCTCGTTTATGAGTAACCTCTTAGGCGAAACGAGGCAAAAAAAACAGCGGTCATAAAGTCTGACTTTACAACCGCCTATTTTTTGTGTTAAGCAAATCAGCCTTCGCTGATAGCACTTACGGGACAACCGTCTGCACAAGAACCGCAATCAATGCAGCTGTCAGCATCGATTTCATACTTGCCGTCGCCTTCTGCAATAGCGCCAACGGGGCAACCGTCTGCACAAGCACCGCAGGAAATGCAATCGTCGTTAATTACATATGCCATACTAGTAACTCCCCTTTCATATTTTATAGTCTCATTTTAACATATAAAATCAAAATATCAATAGTTTTTTGTAAG
>CAZBFI010000184.1:0-2325 GCA_964491165.1 uncultured Faecalibacterium sp. | reverse complement strand
AAAGACTTAAAGCGTACGCACTAAGTGCAGCGTGACCTTAACAAAAAAACGGCTTAACTTGGTAAATCCGGTTAAGCCGTTTTGTGATTTAGAAGCTTATGGCATAACTTTTTTCCGCTATGTTGTGGGATTTATAAAAAAGCTTATCTCTTTTTATAAATAACAAGCTCCGGATTTTCACCGTTTTCCTCATAAGTGCAAACCAGCAGAAATTCCATATTCGCAATCACTCCAAAGCATCTGTCTGTGCCAAACTCACAAGCAAGCTGATTGCCAAGATATGTCTTTGAGTCATCTAAGAATTTTACCGAATTGCCATTTGGAAGTCTGTATTCAAGATTGACAAAGCTTCCGACAAGTGCATTAAGCCTTTCGACCTTTGGCATTCCTTCTATATGAAGCTCGTTTATTTCCTCAATAAGCTGTCTCTTAAACGCTTCAAACTGACCGTTGTCGCTAAGCTCATCGTAACGCTTCCAATAATCCAGCCTTGGAAGTAAGTCCTGCATATAAGAACGAGCCTGATTTTCGGTGAATTTTTCACTTGCCATATTTTTAACACAAACCTCAATCAAATCGTCCATATCACTGTAAGTATAAGTTCCGTCGGCATAGCACCATTTACAATAGTCCTCGTTAAATGTTCCGTTGCGGTTATGACTTATGATTGCGTCATCGTCAAGTGGCATACCGCAGCATTGACAAATCAGCTTCCTCGGTGAGCCTAAAAGCGTATTGATTGAAACATTAAAGAGCTTCGATAACAGCTTTAAGGTTTCGGTGTTGGGAGTTGTTTCACCGTTTTCCCAACGGGATACCGCTTGTCTGGTAACATAAATTTTTTCGGCAAGCTCGTCTTGTGACAAGCCGTTTTTTGTTCTGAGCTCGTAAATAATATTTTTCGTATCCATAAAATCATCACCTCGAGCAAATTATATTATATGTGTTTGATTAAATCAAGCAACTCGCTGTTGCTATCGAATGTATGATGTTTACAGCACTTTTCAAAAGCATTTTTCCGTGCTGTTATTCAAGCTGAGATGAATAGTCGATAACTACTTTTTTTACACCTTTTACAATTATAAGCAGGTCTCATAACAATCTTTTACGCAAAATAAATTTCACTCTTACAGAAAAAAAGTATTTATTTGTTATTGACTAAAATGTAATTATGTGGTATTATAAGCAACGGTTCAGGCAACAAATGATCATTTGAGTCTTGTTTGCGTGTCAAAGTGATAAAACCGCAGAAAATGCGATTTTATATATGTTGATTAAGCTATATGCTCAACCTCGGTCGCTCTTGCCGTGTAAAATTTAAAGAGCAAACTTAATAATGCGGATGTGGCGGAATTGGCAGACGCGCTAGATTCAGGTTCTAGTGAACGCTAAGTTCATGTGGGTTCAAGTCCCGTCATCCGCACCAAATAACAGCCCCGTTGGGATGTGCAGAAACTACTGCAATCTTAACGGGGCTGTTGTTATGCTCAAAATCAATTATAAGTAAATTCAAGTTGAATTTTTCGTTTGTTTTTATGCTTCAAAAGTTTTTTCTTTGTATCGGCAAAAACCTTCACCAATTTTTGCTATCTGACTTGTCACTTAGCTTATTTTGCATTGTGTGTAGCAATGAACAGAAACACTCTTTTTCATTTGCGGAAAATACAGCGTCGATTTTTTCATCTGCCGTTTTAAGACAGGCAGATACTGCCAAAGCCATATTTTCCGCTTTTGCTGTCAGGGAAATGATATTAACCCGATTATCCTTAGCATCTGCTTTTTGCGACAAAAGTCCGTTTTCAATCATTCTTTTGATAACGATACTTATTGAAGCGGAGGTAATCTGCAGAAATTCTTTAAGCTCCTTTTGTGTTGCTGTTTTATCAGGCATTTCGGCAAGTTTGCAAAGGATTAAAGCCTGTGTATAAGAAATATTTAAGTTTTTGAGTTCTTTTGCCATATAGCGATCAAGAAAATTACGAATACAATAAATTTCTTGACTAAAACTTAAGCTTTGACACATAGCAATACTCCTTTGCGATTTTTATTATGATGCCTGTTCAAACTGACTGTTGTAAAGCTCGGCATAGAAGCCGCCTTTTTCAAGCAATTCCTCATGCTTGCCGCTTTCAATAATGTCGCCGTCCTTCATAACTAATATAAGGTCGGAATTTTTAATGGTAGAAAGACGGTGAGCAATAACAAACGATGTTCTGCCATGCATAAGTTGATCCATAGCATTTTGGATTTGAATTTCGGTTCTGGTATCAACGCTGGAGGTTGCCTCGTCCAAAATCAGCATCGGTTTGTCGGCAATCATTGCAC
>CAZBFI010000183.1:0-2325 GCA_964491165.1 uncultured Faecalibacterium sp. | reverse complement strand
GTATAGCCCGACTCGGTGCAGGTTGGCTCAAGACCGGCTTCAATCACATGCTCCGTACAGCCCTCGGAATGAGTAAGCTCGATTTTTTCCGTGTCAAGCTCGATTGCAACAACCTGAAGAGTGCTGTCAAGTCCACTGTTGTCCCAATCAAAAGCAAAGGCGGCTTTGACGCTTTCTGTTTTAAGGTCTGTAAGCTCAACCGGAACAGACATGATAAATTCCTTTGTCTCTGCAATGAAATAATCACTTTCACCGATGATGCCCGAATCCTCCCACTTGTTATCTATCCATTCATAATAATGCACAGATGAAACAGCGGCATCATCAAGCTTATCGGAAAGCTTCAGCTTTAAAAGGACTCTCCACGCTGCCGTGTTCAAGGCTTGACAGACATCTGCCTGTGCGAGAAAGTCGAGAGTGATTTTTTCCTCAATCTCAAAGCTTGTTGAGTTGCCGATAACCTTTGAAGTCAAGCCCTGTGTGAGAGGCTCAAGCTGACCGATATACTCTTCAAACTCGCTTTCTTCGACTGCCATAACAGGCAAAACAGCCGAAAAAATCATCATCAGGCTTAAAACTAAGCTGAGTATCTTTTTTGTGTAGCTTGCTTTTTTCATTTTCATTAGTTATATCCTCCTTTATAGAAGTAAATACAATTATACGATTTTAATAATAGCATCTTTTTGTTAACTGTGCAAGCGATTTTTGTTTCTTTCACTTTTTATTTAAAAAGATTGCAATATTTCACCGATAATGCTATCATTGTTGAAGTTAAGCTCAAAGGGGGAATTTTATGCTCATCGCAGGACTTCAAAAGCTGACCTTACTCGATTATCCCGAAAAAACAGCCTGCACCGTGTTTACGGCAGGGTGTAATTTTCGCTGTCCGTTTTGCCATAACGCAGCTCTTGTGACACAAAAGCCCGACAACCTTATGACACAAGAGAGCTTTTTTGAGTTTCTTTCAAAAAGAAAGGGTATTCTTGACGGAGTGTGTATCACGGGCGGTGAACCGACAATGCAGGAGGATATTATTCCTTTCATGGAAAAAATAAAGGCTATGGGCTTTCTTTTGAAGCTTGACACCAACGGCTACAAGCCGAATGTCCTCAAGGAAATACTAATGCAAGGGCTTGCCGATTATGTTGCAATGGATATCAAGGCATCCTTTGAAAATTATAAAAAAGCCACCGACTGCAAAAATCTCGATTTGAGCCGTATTTCCGAAAGCATTAAGCTGCTTGAAGAAAGCGATATCCCTCATGAATTTCGCACCACCGTGACAAAGGAGCTTCACAAAAAAGAGGACTTGACTGAAATACTCTCTCTTTTTTGTGAAAGCACACCGTATTATTTGCAGCAATTTGAAAACTCCGGCTGCTTGATTGACCAAAACTGTCATGGGTATTCCGACAGACAGCTTGAGGAAATTTACTCGTTCTTAGCCTCTGAGCATAAAAATGTCTTTCTGCGTGGAATCTGAGGCGTCGGAGATTACACACAACATTTTGTGCAGTTTTTCAAAAAAACTACAATAAATTGTGGAATACATCTTGAATTTTATAATCAACAGTGCTATAATCGGTTTTGCCACCCTAAAATCAAGGTGAAACCGATTATTTATTTTTAAAAACGGAACTACAAGGAGAAATATTATGTATTCAGTTATGAAGCGTACCGGCAAGCTCGTGGAGTTTGATCTGGCAAAAATCACTCAGGCAATCACACTTGCCTTTGATGCACAGCAAAGAGAGTACAATCCGAACATCATCGACTTTCTCGCCTTGAAGGTAACGGCAGATTTTGAGCCGAAAATCAAGGATCACTGCGTTGCTGTTGAGGATATTCAGGACAGCGTTGAAAATGTTCTTGTTCAAGCAGGATATTCCGATGTTGCAAAGGCATATATTCTCTATCGCCGTCAGCACGAAAAGCTCAGAGACATCAAAACAACTCTTCTTGACTATAAGGAGATTGTGGACAATTATGTCAATGTTGCGGACTGGCGAGTTAAGGAAAACTCAACCGTAACCTATTCGGTCGGCGGTCTTATTCTCAACAACTCCGGAGCAATCACGGCTAACTATTGGCTCAGCGAGGTTTACGACGATGAAATCGCAAACGCTCACAGCAATGCCGACATTCACATTCATGATCTTTCAATGCTCACCGGCTACTGTGCCGGCTGGTCCTTAAAGCAGCTCATTCAAGAGGGCTTGGGCGGTGTGACGGGAAAAATCACCTCCTCACCGGCAAAGCACCTTGCAACACTTTGCAACCAAATGGTTAACTTCCTCGGCATTATGCAAAACGAATGGGCAGGCG
>CAZBFI010000182.1:0-2339 GCA_964491165.1 uncultured Faecalibacterium sp. | reverse complement strand
GTTGAAGGTTGACGGAATTATCGTTGTCGCAACTCCTCAGGATCTCGTCGGACTGATTGTGAAAAAGGCTATAAATATGGCAAACATGATGAATATCCCCATCGTTGGACTTATTGAAAATATGAGCTATTTTGAATGTCCCGATTGCGGAAAAAAGCATTCGATTTTCGGTGAAGGCAAAATTGACGAAATCGCAGCTGAATTTGATATCCCCGTGCTTGCAAAGCTTCCCATTGACACAAAAACTCCCACACTTGCCGATAAGGGAGCTATTGAGCTTTGTGATACAGACATCTTTCTCGGTATTGCAGAAAAGCTTTAAGCCAAAAGCAGATTCACAAAAAATTCAAGCTTTTGACACAGCTTTTCTTGCTGTTAAAGCGTGACTTAACATAAGTTTAACAGCTAATTTCTTGATTTTAAGGTTCATTTATTGTAATGTATAGATAATAAATGTAAGCGGAGAAAAAACAGTTATTCGGGAGGTAATAATTACATGAAGGATATTATAAAAAAAGTTTTGGTCGGCATTCTTGCCGTAGGCATTGTTTTGGGAACGGCTATTTATCGGTTTATGTTTTATAATCCCGATAAGCCGAGTACCACCGAAACAAAGCCCACAGTAACAGATGCAGCAGGTACTACCTATTATGCGGTTACCGATCCGAATACCGGCAGCACAATGGTTGTTGTCACAAATGAAAACGGTGAAAAATTCAAGGCTGAATTTGACGGTCAGACAGTCGGCAGTACAGTTGGTACAGTTGCCGATGATGAGGTTGAGGGCGAGCTTCCCTCAAATTACACCGGTCCGCAGTTACCTGTTAAGCCGAGCGAAAGCAACACAAGTGCAAGTGTCGGTAGTACAGCAGACAACAGCAGTGCCGGAAGCAATAACAGCGGTGGAAATAACAACAGTGCCGGAAATAACAACAGCGGTGGAAATAATAACAGTGCCGGAAATAATCAACCAGATGATCCGCAGACCTCTACTACTGAACAAAGCGGTAATAAGGTTGACGTTTACAGAAAAGCTTTCAGCTCGGGTAATTTCCTCATGGAGGTTAACGATGCCGATATGGGTCTCGTTACCATGGCTGTAAAGGGCAACAAAATGTATATGAACGCTTCAATGGAGGGCATGACAATCAAGATGATTTACAGAGGCGATGAGGTTGATAAAGATCATCCCGACGGAACCTGGTATCTTGTGCTTGACGGCTTGAAAAAGTATTCAACAATGCCGTCTGAAATGCTTGCGGACATGAACATGAGCGAGATTACAAGTAGCTTTGCAAACGAAGAGGATAACCTCGTTTACACCGCATCGGTCGTTGATGTTGACGGCAAGCTCCTCGATTGCGAAAGCACCACAGACAACAATGGAAACACATTGAATTATTATTTTGATGGCGATGTCCTTGTCAGAAGTGAAACCATCACTCCGGCAGGCTCGGCAACGGTAACAGAATTTTCAAAAATCACAACCGATGTTCCCGATTCGCTTTTTGAATATAAAATAGATGGCTATAAGTCGATGAACCTCGAATGGCTTATGAAGCTTGCAGGCTCGTCATTGAGCTGATGATGATTTTTAAAGTCTTGAAATTTAATAAAGTCTGCCACTTGTCAACGCTTGACCTGAGGCAGACTTTTTTTGTTTGATTCACCCTCGCCTTTAAGCTTTTCGGCATTAAGCCCTGTTGAGCATAAAGGTCATATAATTAAGATAACCGGCAAAGCATACCCATATAAAGTAAGGTAGCTGCAAGAGTCCTGCGACTTTGTCGGCTTTGTAAAATTTGATTATCATTATGAAAATGAGTATAAGCAAGCCTATAAGCCAAATGAAAGCTAACTTATATGCTTGAAGATTGAAGAAAAGTATACTCCAAAAGAAGTTGAAGAAAAGCTGAAAGCCGTAGCTTAAAATTGCATGATTGCGAAGCCTTGAATTGTCTGTCAGCCATACCCTTGAGGCACTTATTGCCATGAGGGCGAAAAGAATGCTCCACACAATCGGAAAAACGATGTCGGGAGGTGTCAAAGACGGCTTTATTGCTGTCGCTTGATATCTGTCCATGCCTGAGCTTGTTATCAGCGAGGAAATGCCGGCAACAAGACCCGTTATCAGAAAAAAGACAAAATAGGTTTTGAGCTTATTCTTGTTTTTCATAAATATCACCCTATAAATTATATGCTCGGGGAAATATTTATATACTCGCTAAAAATGAAAAAAAGCCCCAACGGGCAAGCTCAATATAAAATGAAATAACCCCCGAGTACCGATGTTTCTTTACACATCTTTTTTGGTTCGGGGGGTTATTTCTGTTCAGTCT
>CAZBFI010000181.1:0-2345 GCA_964491165.1 uncultured Faecalibacterium sp. | reverse complement strand
GGGTGATAAGACTTGCGGTTGAAAACTTCCCGATTTCCTCCATAGAAAAGGTTTGGACCTTTTTAAACAAGCATTCACGCAAGGTAAAGCTTAAATTACTGCCTATTCTTGCCGCAAAAATTGCGGTTATAACAGATGCCGCAACACTGCCGAGTGAGCAGAGAAGCATCATGCCGCCCGCTTTCCAAATCTCGCTCATTACACTTCCGGGTGTTTCGATAAGAACGGTGATTTCGTTCATATACTGCGGCATTGTCATATCAAGCCAAACCTGTACTACAATAAACGCAACACAGATTAAAGCATAGCACCAATCGTGCCACTTCATTTTTTTCAATACTTTAAACATACAAATTCTCCTCTTTAAAGATTTCTAACTCGGTTAGATATTCATTCAAAAGAGAAAGCAGATATAAAAAACTACCTGCCCTCTTTTAAATATCAAGTTTAGGGTGAGATTTTTTCATCAATAACTGAATTTCATTAGAAACTGCGGCAAACTCAAGCATTCTGTCCATACCGATTTTGTCAATCATTTCTCCGATATGAGCATATAAATTCGCCCTGAATTTATCGGCAAGCTCTTTTCCCTGAGCTGAAAGCTTGACCACAACAACACGACCGTCAGCCGAATCGCGTTCTTTTTCAATAAGACCTTTTGCTTCCATTTTTTTAAGCAAAACGGCAATTCTTGCAGTGCTTACCTTCATAAATTCGCTTAAATCACCTGCAGTTACCTTGCTGTCGGTTTCGTTTAAAATTTTTAAAATCGCACGAATACCGGCAGTGCTCATATCAAAATTTTGAAAACATTCCGCAGGCGGAGCTTTTTTAAGCTGTTCCATTAAAGCTTCTATCTGTTCTGTGGTAGCCATATCAAAGCCTCCTTTCAAAAAATCTAACTGGGTTAGATTATATCATTCACAAGCATCAAGGTCAATAGTAAAATTGTGAATTTTATGTGAAAAAGTCGAAGTCTTATGTATATGTCAACCTTTGCTTTTGACCCTATTACCGTAATAGGGTTTACAATTAAAAGTTATATCTGCACTAACGACATTTGCCCGTTGGCGAAGCGGAAGTTACGCATATCTCTGCCACTTATTTTATCTGCCGGAATAGCTTTTATATCCTCATCGGTAATTGTAATATTCAAAGCATAAACCATAGAAAGCCCCATGTGACGGACATAACCCGATTCCACAGACCTTGATATTTTGCCCACAATCATTTCGCTTTCGCCTACACTGTAAAATCCGCGGTATTAAACAGTATAATACCGCGATCAAGTGCTTTATGCATTGTTTTTATTGTATTTCGGGATTACGGCAGTTGGACATCCCCATACAGCCGAAGCCAAGTCGGTTAATATTTATCTAAGTGTTTCTCCCTGCAAAACACTTATTTCACATATTCCGTTCTTATGCGATTTTCGGGTACATCACGAATTTCATATTCACCGTCAAAATATCCGAGTGCTATCGCACAACAAGGCGTCATACCGTCGGGTACTTTTAACTCCTTTGCGAACTCAGCATTGCCGTTTAAAACACCGACAGCACCCCAAATATGACAAGCACCGATGCCCATATCAGTTGCGGCAAGTGCCATGTTTTGCACAAGTGTTGCGGCATTTGAATAATTCACATTGCCGTCTCCTGCAGACGAAACCAAAATAACGGTGGGCGCCCCGTAAAACGGGTGCATATCGGGATTGCCGACTGCGTTTGCCATATACTGCTCCCATTTCAGAAGTAAATCTTTATTTGTCACGACAGTCATACTTAAACTGTCATACATTGCTCTGCCCACGGGTGCGGCATAAGCCGATTTAAGTATTTGTGAAAGTTCTTGCTCGGTGATGACTTTGCCATTAAAATTGCGGATACTTCTTCTGCTGTAAATGGTGTCTAAAGTGTTCATAATCGTTCTCCTTTTTTAAAGTTTAAATAATTTTTCAGCGTTTTTATATGCAATCAATTCTTTGTCGGTGTCACTGAGCGGTGCATTTTCTATAAACGGTACTGCACCCTCATTGCTTATAAACGGGCAGTCTACCGAATGAATAATGTGTTCAGCACCTAACACCTCTACGCAGAATTTAAGTTGCGGATAATCAAAAATACCACTCGGTGTGACATACACATTTTCTTTAAAGGTATCGGTTACTGTACGGTTTAACTTTGTTACCGACTGTGGCATAGATTGGTCGATTCTTGACAAAAAGAACGGTAACATCTCGCCCCAATGCCCTGCAATAAATTGCAATTTCGGGAACATATCAAATCGTCCTGCCAAAATAGTGCGAAGTATTTGAATTCCCGCCTCGTTATGCCAACCCCAGC
>CAZBFI010000180.1:0-2353 GCA_964491165.1 uncultured Faecalibacterium sp. | reverse complement strand
ATCTGCAAGAGCGCTCTCGCCCCCACCGAGACGAAAAACCTCATTGCTGTATTTCAGCAGCGAGGTAACATCAGAGGAAATGAAGCAGCCTTTTTCATTCTTGGCAAGAACAAGAGGACTGCCCCATCTGTAACAAAATATTTTTCCGGGATAATCCCTGCAAAGCACTGCGATTGCAAATGAGCCTTCAAGTCTGTCAACCGTTTTCCTGACGGCAGTCAAAAAATCACCGTCATAATTCTTTTCAAGCAAATATGCTATAACCTCCGTGTCGGTCTCAGACCTGAAAATATAGCCCTTTTCCGTAAGTTCCTGCCTGAGCCTTGCGTAATTTTCGATTATTCCGTTGTGGACAACAGCAAAGACACCGTTTGGACTGAGATGAGGGTGAGCGTTTTTCTCACTCGGCTTTCCGTGGGTTGCCCAACGGGTATGCCCTATTCCACAGCTCGAATTATCCTTCTTTTTTGAAGCGAGTACACTCGTAAGAACCGAAAGCTTTCCTGCACACTTGGTTACATCAATATGCTTTTCATTCAAAAGAGCTATACCTGCCGAATCATAGCCTCTGTATTCAAGCTTTGAAAGGCAATCAAGCAAATAAGGCACTGCCCTGTCCTTTCCTGTAAATCCGACTATTCCGCACATACACATTCTCCTATAAAAAGTCTTTTACTTTAGTTAATTTTATGTTATACTGATATAAGATTATTATTCCATAAAAAATTAACAGTGAGGTTTTTATTTTGAAAAAGTCTTTCAAGGCACTTTTAGGTGCGGGAATTTTACTGCCTGTTTTTGCCTTCACGCTTAAAGAAGCTCAGGCATCAAAGGGAAACGCCGAGGGCGATAAGGATTATCTGCTCATTCTCGGCTACAAGCTTCACGCAGACGAGGCTCAGCCGATGCTGAAAATGCGTTGTGCAAAGGCTGCGGAATATCTCACAAAGCACGAAAACACCGTGGCTATCGCCTGCGGAGGAATCACCGATAAAAATCAAACAAAAAGCGAGGCTCAGGTGATTAAAGAGCTGCTTGTGGCAAACGGAATTGATGAAAAAAGAATCATTTTGGAAAATAAATCAACCACCACTGCGGAAAATTTCTATAATGCGAAAAAAATCATCAACAATCCCAACGCACAGCTTGCCCTGCTTTCGAGTGACTTTCACCTTTTAAGAGCGAGTATGCTTGCAAAGAAATGCGGTCTTAACAACATTCAGACCGTCAGTGCCGCCACTCCTCATGAGATGAGAACACTCTGCTTTATCAGAGAGTTTTTTGCATTTTCATTAACTTTTATAAATTTAAAGGAGGCAGAAAAGAATGGCTAACGCAGTTCTTCAGGCTTACAAGGTCAGTGAGCTTGTTTTCAACAACAATGTCAACGGAAAGGTTCAACTCAAGCTTTCCAACAAGGTTTCGCACAATGTCCGCTATAAATCCGACTCCACCTGTGAGGGAACACTGACAGTTGAAGCCTTTGACAAGGAAAACAAGGATGTTCTCAATTTTAAGATTACACTTATCGGAATTTTCAAAATCACAAAGCAAGTCGAAAAGGAATTTATTCATGTTGAAACCTTCCGTGAGCTTTATTCCTTCGCAAAGGCTCTGGCTGCAACGATAACGGCTTCCTGCGGTGTCCCTCCGATCATGCTTCAAAACATCGACATCGAAAATCAGGAAATATACCGTTTTGAAATGAACGCGAAAAAGCAGGAGGACAAAAATGAGTGATCTTTTAAACAAGCTCAACGATGAGGAGCTTGACTTCACCATTACCATAACCGACACCGACGGAATCAAAGCCGAATATGAATTTCTCGACATTGTGTTTGTTGATGAAATTGAATATGTTATTCTCTGTGCCGTTGACTGCGACGGCTATGTTGACATTTTCCGTGTGATTAAGACCTCCGACTCTGAAAAGTATCAGCGAGTCACCGATGAAGCACTCTGCGATAAGATTTTCGAGGTCTTTAAGCGTAAAAATGAAGACGAATTTGATTTTGATTAAGCTTTAATTACATTTAAAAATATAACAAAGGAGCTGTAATATGAAAAAAATAATACCACTTAACGACAACTGGACCTTCTGCAAGCAAGGTGTCAAGCAGACTGTCAACCTCCCTCATACCTGGAACGCACTTGACGGTCAAGGCGCGGAAAGCACTTATTACAAGGGTGCTTGCACTTACACAAGAGTTTTGCCGAAATACGACGGAAAGGTTTTCCTTGAGCTTAAAGGCGCTAACAGCTATTGCAAGGTGCTTGTCAACGGCAGATGTGCCGGTGAGCATAAGGGTGGATATTCAACCTGTCGCTTTGAATTGACAAAGCTGCTTTCCTC
>CAZBFI010000179.1:0-2369 GCA_964491165.1 uncultured Faecalibacterium sp. | reverse complement strand
GTAATATATTTTGAGAATATATTATTTCTGAAATTCGTTCTGTAAAAGCACTCGTCTTGCTATTCAGGAAGCGTTTGACAAAAAAAGCTTGATGCTTTCTTTTATAATTCGCAGTTGATCTTGCAGGTAAAACTCATCTTCAAACAATGCGTAATGTACACACGCACGCACAAATAAAAAAATCAACGGCCTTACGATTTCATCGGAAAGTCCGATTTTTTCGGAAACCTTTTCGGCATACTCGGCATATCGTCGATTAACACCGTCAAAAAACTTGTTTCCGTATTCACGGTACTTAGGGTGGGTATACACCTGATACATAAGTCTGTACTTTTTTCCGTGCTTTTTTGCAGTCCAATAGGGGATTTCATCAATGAATCTCCACAAGTCCTCGACATCATTCGGAGCTTTTGCCATGAAGTCATCTTCAACCTTGCTCATGCTGTATTCGGTTGACTGAACAATCAAATCATCCAAGTCCTTGAAGTATGTATACAGCTTTGTGTGATTGAAACCGCACTCGCTTGCCAGAATCCGAATGCCTGTTCCGTGTAAGCCATGCTCCGCAAAGCATTCATAACATTTTTCCATCAGCTCGGCTTTATTAGCCTCCCACTGCTGTTGAGTATAGTTTGCCACTTGATCTCTCCTTACTTACAAACCGTTCGTTCTAAATGAATGTTATCACAATATTTCGCAAAATGCAATATATTCCGGAATATAATTTTAATTTAATGCAAAAAAAAGCAAAAAAATTGAGTATTCGTAAGTCTGAACCCTTTTGAATACTCGATTGGTGCGGATGTTCACAACCAACCTGTTTAAATGAAAAGAGAAATAATCTTATTTCAAACTGTAAATATACCGATCCGGTTGATAAATTGCCGATTAAATTTCAGCAAGGCTAAGCAAAGGTTGTGACAGCAAAATAAAAATTTCCCATTAAAACTAAGGTATCAATTAGAAGAATACAACTGAAATTTATTGACAAGGTGATGTTGCTATATTATAATAGTTAATGTAGATTAACTTAAAAGGACAGAATTATCGAATGAACAGAAATGACCGTTCTTGCAGGTGGTGAAAACTATGCCGGCGAGAGACCACTTCATTACGATTTGGTGAAGCGAATATATGCTCAATGTATTAAATATTAGGTAGAGTTTATTTTCGGACAGACCGGAAACTGTTTTATAAAAGACGGCAAAACCTACTATATTAAAGCTCATAAAACACAAATGGAGCAGGCGTTGGCATCGGGATTTCAAAATAGAAACAAGGAGATTATTACTATGACCAGAGAAGGTATTTACGAATTTATCGCACGGCAGAAAACATCTGTAATTTCATCTGTCGGTGCAGATGGTTATCCTGCAACACGGGCTTTGATTCAGCCTCTGTTGATAGACGGCAACGATATTTATTTTGCTACATATACATCATCAAGAAAAGTAGCACATTATCGTGCCAATTCAAAGGCTTGTGTTTATTTTTTTGAAAAAGGCAGAAGCTTTTCAGGTGTTGAAATCAAAGGCGATATGACGGTACTTACAGACCAGCCTACAAAGCAACACTTTTGGAAACCATTTTTCACAAGATTTTATAAAAAAGGTGTTACCGACCCTGATTACTGCATTTTAAAATTTACCGGTTTTGAAGCACAGTGGTTCACAAATCAGCGTACCGAAACCGTTAAGCTCTAAGGGGATTAAATTCGATAAATATATGAATGGCAATATAGGTTTTTTCAAAATTTGCAAGAAATTATATGAAATTGAAAAAGGCTATACTTCAAAAGTATTGTCTGATACGGCAAGCGGTAAAACCTATGCACCTGTGATAATGAGCATTAAAGCAGGGTCAAGTGGGCGATAATGTGCGAATTACCTTGCTATGAGCAATCTTTCCGGCATGGTTATGAAGCATAGCGAACCTGTTTCGGTTTAAAAATGAAAAATCTTAAAATTATAATTTCCGTGCTGCTGTGCATTACACTTGTCGCTTGCGGTACGGAAAAAGCAGATCAAGTGAGGAAAATGATTTGGAGTATAAAGGAAATTTTACATTGAATTATCCGCTGTTTGACGGAGAAAAAGTTAACGAAAACGCTTCGGTTACGGTAACGAGTGGCATTATAACCTCGGTAACCGAGGGTGAATGTGCCAACAGTAATTATCTTTTAATGCCGGGTCTTATTGATGCACACACCCATATCAGTGCCGAGAGCCAAACAAAAATTATGCTTAAAAACGGTATAACTGCCACCTGTGATGTGTCTGCGCCGAATTCGCTTATAGAAAATTCAAAACGGTTTACCGTTATTTCTTCCGCAGGAATGACAATGGGAACTTTAAGTGGAAAAAATTATG
>CAZBFI010000178.1:0-2378 GCA_964491165.1 uncultured Faecalibacterium sp. | reverse complement strand
AAGCTGACGCTTTATTTTGGCTCGGTTGATTCATTCTGCATCTTTTTTACAAAAAATACAAGTTTTTTCAGCCCCATATTTTTATAATTTTATATCGGCAACTATTGGATAATGATCCGACGGATACATATCCTTGACAGTGTTTCTTATAATCTTATAAGTCTCAACCTCAGTGCCTTTAGTGACAAAGATGTAATCAATAGCACCGTCATCATGCTCCTCGATTTTGCCGTAGTTGTGATAAGTGATTCCGTCGTCGGTGTTTTTTGCCGTAAGTCTTGTGTCATCGGCTTGAGCGAGCATTGTTTTGTAAACATCGCCCGTCTTAAAGGTGTTGAAATCACCGGTGCAAACCACTGTTCCGAGCTTTTCAAGCTCTTTGTATTTTTCAATGAGAACCTTAATCTGCTCAACCCTTGTTTCCTCAAGAACATGATCGAGGTGAGTGTTAAAGTGTGTGTACTTCTCACCTGTTTGCTTGTTTTCAAGCACAGCCCATGTTGCAACTCTGAAGCAAGCACTGTCAAAGCTTTTTGTGAATCTCTCCTCAGGAGTTTCGGAAAGCCAGATTGTTCCGCTGTCAACAAGGTTATATTTTTCCTTCAAATAAAACACTGCACTGTATTCGGTGAAATATCCCTTATTGTCTCTCGGCTCACCAACAAAGCCGTATTTATCGGAAAAACTCTTTTTGAAAATATTCATCCACTGTCCCGTTGCCTCCTGAACACCGAATGAGTCCGGTGCATACTGCTCGACAATGGCAGTTAAAATCTTTGAACGGTTTTTAACACTGCCCTCCGGATCGCTTGCGCATCTGACATTTAAGGACATAACTCTTGTTGCGTCGTCGGACTTGTCAGGAATGGAATCAATCACGATATCACCGAAATCAACGGTTGTAACTGCCGAATAAATTCCAAAGCCGACACCTGCAACAGCTGCAACGGCAATAAGCACAATGAGAATAATTTTACCCTTTTTCATATTTTTATCTCCTTATTCTGAGCATTGATGTTAAATGCTTCAGCTGATTTCAGCGTAAGCAATGGTGGTGATTTCCTGCATGGTAACATCTTCTTTTTCGTATATGCCGGTATACTTATCCTGATAATAGCTTTCTGCCTGACAGTCAAAGCTTCCGTCGGGCTTGAAGGTGATCATCGTACAGCCACGCTGTGAGCCTTTTTTGTAAATACCCGGATAAGCGAGATAGTCAACGCTCTTTCCGTAGGTGAGTCTTATGCCCTTATAATCAATTGAAAAGTTGTTGTAATGATCGTGACCACAGAATACAGCCTGTGTTGAGCCGGTTTCAAGCATTGTCTCAAACATTTCATCTTCTCCGATACCGCTGTAAACAACCTTTCCGCCCTCGCCTGCCGTTCCGTAATAAAGCTTTGCGTTTTCCGTGTCCTTGAATCCGTTTTCGGCATATTCATACCATGCCTCTCTTTGTTCTGTCAAGGGAATATGGAAAAATGCTGCTGACTTTATCAAGGCATTCTCTTGCTTTCCGAGCTTCTTTAAAACTGCGTTGTTTTCATCGTTGAGCTTCTTGACTGTGTTCTTATACCATTCAATTTGATTTTCGTGAATGTTGTCATATTTCCACATAATGCCGAAAATGTCGCCGTCGATATAAGAATGGCTGTCGAGAACATAAAGCGACTGTGTGATAAGTCCCTGTGAGTTTTTGACATTGACAACCTGATTGCCGTAGCCGTCAACATCCTCAGGGCCTCTTTCAAATATACAATATTTAAAATCATCACTGCCGTAAAATTCGGAAAGATCATCTCTTCCGTAATAGCTGTAAGCCTCGGTGTCGTGGTTGCCATAGCCGAGAGTCCAATAAACTCCGAGCTTATCCATCAAAGCGGCAAAAATTCTTGCAGATGACATATTGTTAAATGTACCTGCCTGAAAAGGTACGGGATAAGAAACATCACCAGTAACGATTACAAGGTCGGGCTTTTCGGCAGTTATCATTGCAGCAACGGCATTCATCGCCATCGAATCCTTTTTTGATGACATGAAGCCACCGCCGATATGCACGTCGGTAAGCTGCATAACCCTCAGCTCATCATCGGTCACAAATGTCCAATAACCATTTGCGTCCTTTTCCGGCACAAGCTGATTTTCGTAAGCGACCGGCTCATATGACTGTGCTTTTTTGATGTTTGCGTTTGTGCAGACAATGTTAAGCACGGCAACAACGGCAGCAAAAAATACAATCACGGACAAAATACCCGCAAAGATTTTGAGAACCGTTTTTCCCTTACCCTTCTTCTTTTCCGCCTGCTTAGGCTCAGTTTGTGTTTTCATTTTGTGTTCCTCCTGTTTTATCCTTATTTTAACAGGTATATATTCATACC
>CAZBFI010000177.1:0-2387 GCA_964491165.1 uncultured Faecalibacterium sp. | reverse complement strand
CAGCAGACTCTGACTCTGTTTGTCTGGGTTCGAATCCTAGTTCCGCAGCCAAAAAATCCTCATTCTTCGGAATGAGGTTTTTTTTTATCCAAGCCAATAGATTTTTATGCACACTTGAAGGTGTGATGATATGCAACAACAGCGTTGCTGTTGTTGATGATATACACGCTGACGCGTGGCGATATGCCAAGCCTGTCGGCTTGATGAAATTTATCTTTAAAGGGTTTCTTTCGGTTTAACATACCGTAAGAAATCCTTTGTTTGTTTTTGTTCTGTTCGATTGCCGATTTTTTGACAGTTAAGTGCTTGTTTTGGGTACATTATATTGCATTTTCATTGAAAGCGTGATAAAATGAACGAGTAATAAGCTGATTTGGAAAAAATAAGGGAGGAGATTTTTATGGCAGGAAAAACGCGTGATGAAGCCGATTTTCAACTGCGTAAGCAAAAAATCATGGAAAAGTGCTTTGATTGCTACGCCGAACACGGCTTTCAAGGAACCGGCATTAAGCTTTTGGCAAAATACTGTGGCTGCACATCTGCGAATTTATATGTATATTTTGACAATCTTGATGATATAATTATTCAATCAACTGAATATTGTATGAGCAAGGTTGAAGATGATTTCATGCAGAAAGCACCGAAAAATGTTGAGGAGCTTTGGACATTCATTGACGAAATTCCTTATTGGACTGCGGAAAAGCACGGCAAGAAATATCGCTTGATGTATCAGATTTATACACATCCCAAGTACCGTGAGTATGGGCAGAAATTCTTTTACGGCGTTGATAAGCGTTACGAGGGGTACGCCAAGCTGTTGGAAAAGAACATCGGTATTCCGTACAAAAAATTGACACCGCTGATTTTTATTCTCATCCGTGCTTGTGTTCATTATGCACTTTTTGAAGATGAGTTTTATTTGAAGGCACAACTGGAAGTTTTGAAGGAAAGCATAGTTTTGTTTGTGGAAAAATACAGAACTGTTCAAGAAAATAATCAGTGAATTGTCAGTGTAAGTGGGTAAAACGCTTTGATACTTTAAAGCTTTTACGAATAAATTCAAATAAGTAATGATATATTATTGCTTTTTTAGAAATAATGTGCTGCATTGAATTTGGAGACCATTTATATTTTAAAGGAGGAAATAAAAATGGGAAAAATCATGAAAAAATCGTTGGCAGTGCTTACAGTTGTACTCATCATGATGACAATCGGATGTGTACAGGGCTTTGTGGGCGTTGATTGGGACTTTGGCATTTCCGATTGGTTTTCATCAAAGGCTTCTGCACTTAGCTCAAGCGGAAAGTGCGGGGATAATGTTTATTATACCTTTAATAGCTCAACCGGTGAGCTTGTTATCAGCGGAACGGGGAAAATGTTTGATAACGGAGATCTGTTTGGCAGCAGTTCGGTTAAAAAGGTTGTTATTGAAAGTGGTGTAACAAATATAGGCAAATATGCTTTTTACAGTTGCGAAAACTTAACAAGTGTAAAAATCGGCAACAGTGTAACTGATATAGACAGTTATGCATTTTATAATTGTGATAGCTTAACAAGTATTACAATCCCTAACAATGTGAGAAACATAAATGATAGAGCTTTTTTGTATTGTGATGGATTAGTAAAAATTACTATCGGTAATGGTTTAGTTAATATAGGTGAATCTGCGTTTTATGGCTGTAACTTTACAAGTGTAACGATTCCAAACAGCGTAAAAAAGATAAGCGAGGGAGCGTTTTGTAATTGTGACAGTTTAAAAAATATTACACTTCCGGACGGCTTGACAACCATAGATAAACAGGTTTTTGAGGGGTGCGACAGCTTAACAGGATTAACAATTCCTAATAGCGTAACAAGTATATATGAATCTGCGTTTTCTTATTGCGACGGTTTAAAAAGTATCACAATTCCGGACAGTGTAACTAACATCGGAAATTGGGCATTTCGTGATTGTCATAATTTGACAAGTATCACAATCGGAAACGGTCTGGAAAGTATAAGTCATGGTACATTTTGGGGCTGTGGAAATTTAGAAAGAGTTACAATCGGCAATAATGTAATGAATATAAGCGATTCCGCGTTTGTTTATTGCAATAGTTTAAAAAGTGTAACTATTCCGAACAGCGTAATCAGAATAGGCAATTATGCATTTGAGTTTTGCCCAAGCTTAAATAGTATCCTGATCCCAAACAGTGTGGAGTATATAGGAAAGAACGCACTTAATGGTTGCAGTGATAATTTAGTAATCTACGGTTACAGCGGTTCTTACGCTGAAACTTACGCAGAAGAAAACAATATCACATTTAAAGATATCAGAAATCTGGTTCTCGCTAAGCCCACCATTAAATCAGTCACACAAAATACAAGTGCAATTCAGCTTAATTGGA
>CAZBFI010000176.1:0-2413 GCA_964491165.1 uncultured Faecalibacterium sp. | reverse complement strand
GTCTAAAACAATGTTGCACACAGCACCAATCAAAACGGTAAACATTCCCTGCTTTGCAAAGCCCTGCGCAGTAATAAAAGCACCGGTGCCGAGAGTTATCTGAACGAAAACTGTTCCGACGGAATAAATATTGAGATAGCCTAAGGCGTAATCTATTGTATTTTCACTTGCACCGAAGGCGAGAAGCAGTCTTTCTCCGAAAACAAGTAAAACGGCAGTAAGGACAACAGAAAGCAAAATCTGTAAGCTGAGACAGCCTCCGAGAATTTTTTCACCGCTTTGCTTATCGCCCTTGCCCATGAAAATCGAGGCACGAGGTGCTCCGCCCGTGCCGACAAGTGCGGCAAATGCGGAAACTATCATGATTATGGGCATACATACACCGACTCCCGTCAAGGCTATGCTGCCGACCTCTGGAATATGGCCGATATAAATGCGGTCAACTATGTTATAAAGCATATTGACTATTTGAGCTATAACCGTCGGGATAGCGAGCTTCAAAAGGAGCTTCCCTATTGGTTCTTTTGCGAGAAATTCTTTACTGTCATTCATTTTATCACCCTTTAAATTATTTTTTCCAATAATCCACCTTATAAGGCAGATCAATACTTCTAACATCAAACACAGGATTCTGACCGAGCTTTTTCTGCTTTTCATAATCGGATAACGCCCTGAATGCATATTTGCTCAGATAAGCTATCACGGGAACATTTATCAATATCATAAAGCCCATCGTTATATCTGCTATATTCCACAAAAGGTCAGCTCCGAGTATACAGCCGACAAAAACAAGTGTTGCCTGTGCGAGCTTTAATATATTAAACGTCGATTTTTTCGGTTGGCGATTCAAAATATAAATTGCACAGCGTTCAACATAAAACATATTGCCTATTAAGGTTGTAAAGCCGAAAAGAACCATTGCCACGGTCACAAAAATCGGGCCGAAATCTCCGAGTGTTGTTGCCATACAAACCTGAACATACCTTGAACCCGATAATTCAGCCGAAGGTTCAACGCCCGAACAAATGCACATGAAAGCCGTTGCAGTGCAAATCAAAAGTGTATCAATGGAGACCGAAAGCAGTTGAACCAAGCCCTGCTTAATCGGATGACTGACATCAACAGCCGCAGAAGCATTAGGCGCAGAACCGACTCCTGCCTCATTGCTTAAAAGCCCTCGCTTAATTCCGAACATAACACAGGAAGCAGAAAAACCACCGAAAATAGCTTTAAAATCAAACGCTTCATAAAAAATGCGTTGCAGCACCTGCGGAAGCAACTTAAAATTCAAAATCACAACTAAAAATGCCACAAGAATATAAGCTATGCCCATAAACGGAACAAGAAAGGAGGTCACATTTACAATGGCTTTTCCACCACCGAAAAAGCATAAGCCGACAAGAAACGCGGTTATCAGTCCGATAAGCTCAGGCGATATATCAGCATTGTAAAAGCTGAACTGTGAAAAAGACGCTTGCAGATTATATGAAGTGAGCATGTTGAAGCCGACTCCGTAAGTAAGAATCAAAAGAACAGAAAAAACGATTCCCAAAGCTCTGCTTTTTAATGCCGTCTCGATATAATAAGCAGGGCCGCCTAAGATTTGACCGTTCTCCCCTTTTTTCTTGAAAATCTGTGCGAGCGTGCTTTCAACAAAAGCCAAGGCACTGCCGATTACCGCCACAACCCACATCCAGAACACAGAGCCGAAGCCCCCTAAGCACAAGGCGGTTGAAACACCGATTATATTTCCGGTGCCGACCCTTGAGGCTGTCGAAATCATCAAAGCCTGAAACGATGATATGCTTTCCTTGTCGTCTGCCCTTTCGGTCACGCAACGAAGCTGTTCACCGAAAAAGCGAAATTGAACGAATCTTGTTTTGACGGTGAAATACACTCCGAATATGAGAAGAAGCAATATAAGAACATAGGTGTAAAAATAATCGTTGAAAGCACCGAGAAAGCGTTCAATATAAGACAATACCGTTGCGACGATATTTGAAGAAAAATCAGAATCCATTGTATTCTCCCCGTAAATTTTAATTTTATCAGCTTAACTTAAAAGTCAATTTAAAAATATTCGTCATTATGTTTATAGTATACCGATTCAAAACGATTTTAGCCGATTTTTTTAAAATAAAAATATTTTTACAAGCTGAGTGAACGGTTTAAAAAATCAAACCGTTCACTGCTGCACTCGGAGGCTGAATTTTGTTCAGCTTAATAACACAAGCTCCGCTTTCCGATTATTCTTTTCATTTTCTTGTTTTTTATTCGCTTTAATATTATCCGGCTTGTGCGATTTGCTCGGTTGCATTCTGAATCATACTTTCGGCAAGTATACCGTAGCCCTTTGTCGGGTCATTGACGAAAACATATGTAACTTGATGATACCTACACCCCAAAGTCCTCA
>CAZBFI010000175.1:0-2432 GCA_964491165.1 uncultured Faecalibacterium sp. | reverse complement strand
CGTTCGGGTTTGACTTCATGTTTGTGCCGGGAGCAACGCCGAAGAAGCCGTTTTCCGGATTGATTGCATAAAGTCTGCCGTCTGCGCCCTTACGCATCCAAGCGATATCATCACCGACACACCAAACCTTATAGCCCTTTGCCTTATATCCCTCGGGAGGAATAAGCATAGCGAGGTTTGTCTTACCGCAAGCTGAGGGGAATGCTGCACAGATATACTTAACTTCACCGTTGGGCTTTTCAATGCCGAGGATGAGCATATGCTCTGCCATCCAGCCTTCTTTTCTGCCCTGATTTGAAGCTATACGCAAAGCAAAGCACTTCTTACCGAGAAGAACATTTCCGCCGTAGCCTGAGTTAACTGAAATGATTGTGTTATCCTGCGGGAACTGACAAATATATCTCTTTTCCTCATCAATGTCGCAACGGCAATGAAGGCCACGAACCCAGTCATTGCTGTCGCCGAGAGTCTCAAGAACATTAAAGCCTACTCTTGTCATGATAACCATGTTGAGTACAACATAAATTGAATCGGTAAGCTCAATGCCTGCCTTTGAGAACTTTGAACCAACGGGGCCCATTGAATAAGGAATAATATAAGCGGTTCTGCCCTTATAGCTGTCCTTAGCTATACCGTAAAGCATCTCATAAGCTTCTGCAGGATCCATCCAGTTGTTTGTCGGGCCTGCTTCCTCCTTAGTCGGTGCACAGATGAATGTTCTGCCTTCAACACGTGCAACATCGTTTACGGCTGTTCTGTGAAGGTAACAGTCGGGGAGAAGTTCCTGATTGAGTTTTGTAAGCTCACCTGTTGAGCAAGCCTCTGCACGAAGAGCCTCGATCTGCTCTTCAGAGCCGTCAATCCATACAACTTTGTCCGGGTTTACAAGAGCAAGCTTATCCTCAAGCCAATCAAGAACGCTCTTGTTTTTTGTGGGTGCATTCTGAAGCATTGTAAATCTTCCTTTCGTATTTCAAAATTTAATCGTAGCCTTAATTTACTCTCTGTTCTCCATACTACTAATCTATAACATTATACTTATTTTATACAATTTTTGCAATAGCATAAATGTAAAATAATAATATTTTTAACTGATTGCTTTATGCATATTATATATATCTTTCGACTTCAAAGCATCAGATAAATCGCACTCCAAACGCCTCTCCGAGTGTGCCACCGTTATTTATATACTTAACAGCACTTTTTTGAAGTGAAGATTTTTGAGGCAGACAATCAATATAGCCATAGCTTCCGGTACGCTTTTTCATTTTAAATAAATCGTCATTACTCTTTTTAACACCGAAAATATATAGGTAAGGAGACTGCGGATTTTCATGCTCTTTAATATTTATAAACAAGCCGGAAAATTTCAAAATATTGCTATTTTCATTCATAAAATTCTTATTGCCGGAATATAAAAGCCAACTGTGGCAAAAAAATTTGCGATTCGGATATTCGGGAAAATATTTTTCAAAGAACCTACTTGCTTTTTCAAATGATTTTTCACATTCTTCTATATCCAGCTTTTCACCGCGAGGAATATGAACAAACAGTATTTTATCAGCCAAGCAGGTTTTGTCACCGTCTTTTTCGTAAGGTTGCTTAAAAGAATAAAAATACTTTTGAAATTGCAGCCTGCCAATCTTGAAAATATCTAAATTCATGTGATGCATAATCCAATTAAGCTCATCCAGTCCGTCTTTTCCTGTTCTTTTTTTATAATCATCAATCCAAATTTTAATATCGGACATCGTCTCGAAAAATATGTCCTCCCCTATTCCCTTTTCCGTATATCTGTCCCACACTGTCGGCAAAAAGGCAAAAACCAAAGAGAGCTTCATCATTGGGTTAAGCTTCAGGCAGATTTTCCAGTTGTTGTTTCGGCAAAAGTTCAAAAAGAAGCTGACTTTAAAAGTATTCTCAAAAATATATCTTTCTATCTCACGCTCAAGCTTTTCATTTGGATAGATCTTTAAAAACAATTTCTTTGAACGGAAAAAATCTATTCGTGAAGCTTTAAGCTTCTTCTCAAGCATAAAATCGCCTCCTTTTTTGTAAGTATAGCATAAAGCTATCCGCTTTTCAATAAAGCAACTCCAGTTGCAAATGAATAGTGTTAATACATAAAAATCAGGCATATCATTTGACTTTCGTCTTAAATGATGTGCCTGATTTACTTATTATGATTTCACTTAAATTACTCTCAATGAAATTTATTTGCAAGCTTCCTCGATAGCAACTGCACAAGCAACTGTCATACCAACCATGGGGTTGTTACCTGCACCGATAAGTCCCATCATTTCAACATGAGCGGGAACTGATGATGAACCTGCGAACTGAGCATCTGAATGCATTCTGCCCATTGTGTCTGTCATACCGTAGGATGCGGGGCCTGCAGCCATGTTGTCCGGATGAAGAGTACGACCTGTACC
>CAZBFI010000174.1:0-2452 GCA_964491165.1 uncultured Faecalibacterium sp. | reverse complement strand
GCACTAAGGGCAATGTCAAGGAAATCTTCATTCCGTCAAGCGTTGTCAAGATGGACAACAATGCTTTCAAGGATTCTATTCCTACAATACTTTTCGCTGCCGATAAGCTTCCCACGGGCTGTGAAGCCGCTGTTAAGGGTAAGAATGTCAAACTTAATCAGATCAACATTTATGCTCCTGTAAAGGTTGTCTCAGCCGAAAACCAAAATGCAATCAAGCTCACTTGGCAAAAGGTTGCCGGTGCTGACGGGTATGCCGTTTACTATAAAAATGCAAAGGGCTGGAAGCATTACAAGAATTTAACTGCTAACAGCATCACCTTCACTAAACTTAAAGCTTGCACAAAATATACCTTTGCAATAAGATCCGTTGTTAAGACTTCAAAGGGACTTGTCGCTTCGCCTAATTACATCACATTCCAAACATCAACCACTCCCGTCGCAACCGCTAAAATTGCAAACGCAAAGAACGACTCTGCAATTAAGCTTTCATGGGAAAAGGTTAAGAACGCAGACGGATATGCAATTTACTACAAAAATTCAAAGGGCTGGAAGCATTATAAGAATACAACTGCCACAACAATAACCTTTAAGAACTTAAAGGGTTATACCAATTACACCTTTGCCGTTCGTTCTCTTGTCAAGACAACCGATAAGATTGTCGCCGGTGCTTACAGAGCTGTGACAGTGAGAACCAATCTTGCAACACCGACTGTGTCTGCTCAACAGCAAAAGAACACACAGAATGTTTATGTCACTTGGACTCCGTCTGTCGGAGCTTCACATTATCAGGTATATTACAAGGTAAACGGCAGTGATTGGATGCTGCTCGCTACTTATGATGAAGTCGTAAAAGCAAAAATTCCGAATCTGCCAAAGGGCATAAAGCTGACATTTGCAGTTCGTGCTTTAAGGTCTGAAAATGGCAAAATTACCGCAAAAAGTGCTTATAAGCCTGTTGACCTTACCGTTAAATAATTTTAGCTTAACTTAAAAGGAAAAGCTGTTGCCCCAAAAGCAGCAGCTTTTTTTGACTCACAATTTGAGCGTTGAGCTTAAAACAGAAGAAATGCACATTCAGGCAAAAATCAACATATTTTGGATAAGTCTGCGATGCTTATGAAAGGGGAATAACCATGAAGAGATTTTTAAAAATCAAAGCCGTGCTTTGCTTTGTTTTTGCTTTTGTGAGCGTGTTTACCGCAATTTGCTTTAATGCCGTTGCGCTGGACACGGTTGAAAGCGTAAAAATTGAAAAGGTTGTTTTAATTGAAAATTATGACGGTAAAATTTCAGCTGAGGACGATATAAATTATTTTAAATATGAATTTTCTCACTTGCAGGCTACTGTGACAATGTTAAACGGAAAAAAGCTCACCGATGATTTGGCTGAGCTTGAAGCATATTTCGGACAAACAGCCGTGCTTACCGACAGTCAGACGGCAAGCACTCCATGGTCTGTCGGCACTTATAAGGCAGGGTTTGAATTTCTCGGCTTTAAGGGTGAGTTTGATGTTGAAATAAAAGAGAACCCCGTTTCAAGAATAAGCGTTAAGGATAAGGAAATTTATTATCTTGCAGACGGAGAGGAAAATGATAAGGGCGTTTTTTGTTATGACAGCTCTCCGGATGAAATGACTGTTTATTTCAAAGACGGCTCAAGCGTAAGCGGAACAGCTGAAAGCTTTGCACAGGTCACAGGCTATCCCGTTAAGGTCAGCGACACACAGAAAAGCTCACCATGGGAAATCGGTAAGCACTCATGCAAGGTGAGTTATATGGGTGTTGGTGCAAGTTATAATGTGACGGTTAAAAAATCCGATGTCAAGAGCATTGTTGTTGATGATGCAGTGCTTTTTGAGGGATTTGACGGGGAGTGGAACGGAGCGTTCAGCACTTTCGGTTACAGTGCAAAGCCCGATAAGGTCACAGTGTTTTACGATGACGGAAAGGCTCTTACGGGTTCTGTCGAGCAGATAATGAAAAGCACCGGCTACAAGGTTTCGTACAGTGAGAAGCTGCCGATGAATTACGGCAAAAACACTGCCAAAGCGACCTTTATGGGCGTATCTGCCACTTTTAATGTGACTGTTAAGCAGAATCCCATAAAGTCAGTACAGGTCATTAAACAGCCGAAAAAGACGCAATATTTTGCAGGTGAGCTTTTTGATTTAAGCGGTGCGGTCATTAAGGTTACTTATACCGACGGAAAAAGCGAAGAGGTCACAATCGAACAAAATCTCAATTCCGATTGCATCGAGATTCGCCTTGAGGTCATCGGCAAAACAGTGCCGTTGAAAAGTAGGGTCGGAATCATCGAGGGTGCTTCCGAGGTGAATATTGATTTTGCTGACAGTTTTTTCGCAGTACCTGTTAAGGTTAAGGAAAAAAAGATAAGTTCAATGGTTCTTTCAGCCGATGAAAACGGACATCCTTTGTTGAAGCTGAATTTT
>CAZBFI010000173.1:0-2468 GCA_964491165.1 uncultured Faecalibacterium sp. | reverse complement strand
GATAAGATAAGCCCCGACTTGTTCGCAGTCGTGATTTTTATCATAATTTTCTGCTTTGACTTTTTATATAAGAAACTGAAAAAAGAAAAGGCTTCACCCATTCTTTTGATCCTTTTTGCTGCAATTTTGGGTGCAGTTTTTTATCAGATATGAAACAAAGAGGCTGTAAAAAAACTTTCGTTTTTTTACAGCCTCTTTAAATTTAAATGTTAAACAGCTTTTTTGCATTTTCGTTGCAGATATCAATAATTTCCTGCGGGGGAATATTTTTGATTTCGGCAATTTTTTGTGCCGTGTATGCAATGTGCGTTGAATTACATCGTGTTCCTCTGTATGGAACCGGTGTCATATACGGAGCGTCGGTTTCAAGAAGGAGTCTTTCGGTCGGAAGAAAGGCAACAACCTCAACGGGCTTTCTTGCGTTTTTGAAGGTCACTGCACCTCCGAACCCGATATACATACCGATTTTAATGACCTCTTTTGCCATTTCGACTGATCCCGAAAAACAGTGAACAACACCCTTCGGCTGATATTTTTTCAAAAGCCTCATTGTGTCCTCATGTGATTCTCTGTCGTGAATAATGACAGGCAGATCCAACTGCTTTGCAATAGCGAGCTGTCTTTCAAAAACCTCAAGCTGTTTTTCTCTCGGTGAAAAATCATAATGATAGTCAAGTCCGATTTCACCGACTGCAACAACCTTCTTTTCGGAATAAAGCGACCCGATTTTTTTAAAGTCGCTTTCCGTTGCCGAATCGGCTTCATGTGCATGAATGCCGACAGCCGCATAAATATAATCGTACTTTTCTGAAAGCTCAACGGCTTTAAGGCTCGATTTCAAATCACAACCGCAGTCAATTACATTGCTTACACCGTTGTTTTTGAGATCGGAAAGCAATTCATCTCTGTCAGCGTCGAAGCTTTCGTCATCGTAATGAGCGTGTGTGTCGAATATATTTTTATACATCATCTTACCTTTGAGCCAGCAGGGATTCCGTCAACGAAAATCACCTTAACATCATCTTCACTGCAATCAGCTGCAAGTATCATGCCTTGGCTTTCAACACCACAAAGAACAGCAGGTTTGAGATTTGAAACAACAATGACACTTTTTCCGATGAGGTCCTCCGGCTTATACCATTTTGCAATGCCAGAAGCGACAGTTCTTGGAGTTCCCGTTCCGTCATCGAGTGTGAGCTTAAGAAGTTTCTTTGCACGCTTTACGGGTTCGCAGTCTGTAACCTTGGCAACACGCAGGTCAACATTCATGAATTCATCAATGCTGATTTTTGCAATGCCCTCAATTTCGGCTTTCTTTTCTTCCTGAACTGTTTCCTCATAGCTCTTTTCCTTTGAGGCTTTTTGCTGAGCTTCAATTTCTTCAAGGAATTTTTCAGCGTCAATTCGTGCGAAAAGGGGAGTGGGAGTACCGACCTTGCCTCCGCTTACGAGGTTACCGAACTGTGCAAGGCTGTCATAGGAAGAAACATTGCAGTTGATTTGCTCGAGAATCTTATCTGAGGTTTCCGGCATGAACGGAGAGATAAGAACGGCAATGTATCTGATACCCTCAAGAAGATTATAAAGAACAGTACCGAGTCTCTCTTTTTTTGCTTCGTCCTTTGCAAGTGTCCACGGAGCAGTTTCGTCAATGTATTTGTTGCATCTTTTTGCAAGGTTGATAACAGCTTCAACGGCATCTGCAATGTGGTAAGAATTGATTTTTTCGTCAACTGTCTTGACCGTTTCAAGTGCAAAGGCTTTAAGCTCTTGGTCTAATTCTTCGGGACAGGTCGGAGCTGTTACAACGCCGTCAAAGTATTTGTTTGTCATTGCAACCGTTCTGTTGACGAGGTTTCCGAGAGTGTTTGCAAGGTCCGAATTGAAGCGTTCAATGATAGTGCCGTAGGAGATTGAACCGTCATTTGCATGGGGCATTTCGGAAAGCAGATAATATCTTGTTGCATCAACGCCTATAAGCTTTGCAAGCTCATCTGCGTAAATGACATTACCCTTGGATTTGCTCATCTTGTCCTCACCGAAAAGCAACCACGGATGACCGTACACCTGCTTCGGAAGCTCCTCGCCCAAAGCCATAAGCATGATTGGCCAATAAATTGTGTGAAAACGAACAATATCTTTTCCGATAATGTGAACATCAGCCGGCCAATACTTCTTGTAAAGATCACCGGAGCCATCCGGATCATAACCTAAAGCTGTAATATAGTTTGAAAGAGCATCGATCCAAACATAGATAACATGGTTGTCATCAAAGCTAACGGGAATACCCCATTTAAAGGAAGTTCTTGAAACGCAAAGATCCTGAAGACCCGGTTTGATAAAGTTGTTAAGCATTTCCTTTTTACGGCTTTCGGGATAAATGAAGTTATCATTTTTCTCGATGTATTCCTCAAGCTGTTTCTGGTATTTTGAAAGTTTTAAGAAGTATGCCTCTTCTTTTGCCTTTG
>CAZBFI010000172.1:0-2516 GCA_964491165.1 uncultured Faecalibacterium sp. | reverse complement strand
AGGGCGAAGTTCTTCTTCTTGAAAATGTTCGTTTCCACAAGGAAGAGACAAAGAATGACCCCGAATTTTCAAAGGCTCTCGCATCTCTTGCAGATATTTATGTAAACGATGCTTTCGGTTCGGCTCACAGAGCTCACTCATCAACAACAGGTGTTGCAGATTATCTCCCCGCAGTCGGTGGCTTCCTCATTCGTAAGGAGCTTGAATATATCGGCGGTGCTCTTGAAAATCCGAAGAGACCCCTCGTTGCTATCCTCGGCGGTGCTAAGGTAAGTGACAAGATTGGTGTTATCACAAATCTTATGGATAAGGTTGACACTCTCATCGTAGGTGGCGGTATGGCTTACACCTTCTTTGCCGCACAGGGTCACACAGTCGGCACTTCAATCTGCGAAGAGGACAAGATTGACCTTGCAAGAGAGATGATGGAAAAAGCAAAGGAAAAGGGCGTTAACTTCCTTATTCCCGTTGATAACAGAGTCGGCCTTGAATATAAGCCCGACACAGAGTGCAAGGTTGTTGATTCCGATGATATTCCCGACGGCTGGATGGGTCTTGATATCGGTCCTAAGACTGAAAAGCTTTTCTCAGATGCAGTTAAGGGTGCAGGCACAGTAATCTGGAACGGACCCATGGGCGTTTCCGAATGGGAAAAGTTTGCATCGGGTACAGTTGCAGTTGCAACAGCTGTTGCAGAAAGCGGAGCAATCTCAATCATCGGTGGTGGTGACTCAGCTGCCGCAGTTCAGAAGCTTGGCTTTGCAGACAAGATGAGCCACATTTCAACAGGTGGTGGAGCTTCTCTCGAATTCCTTGAGGGTAAGGATCTTCCCGGTGTTGTTGCTCTTAATGACAAATAATTTTCATAAAATATAAAGGAGTAATTAAAAATGAATAAAGCTACACGCAAGGCAGTTATTGCAGGTAACTGGAAAATGAACATGACTCCCTCTCAGGCAAAGGCACTCATCGAAGAGATGAAGCCCCTTGTTGCAGGTGCAGATTGTGAAGTTGTTCTTTGTGTTCCTTTTGTTGACATTGCAACCGCAGTTGAAGCTGCAAAGGGTTCAAACATCAAAATCGGTGCTGAGAATGTGCATTTCAAGGCTTCCGGTGCATACACAGGTGAAATCTCCGCAGAAATGCTTAAAGAGTGCGGTGTTGAATATGTTGTTGTCGGTCACAGCGAAAGAAGACAGTATTTCGGTGAAACAGATCAGACAGTAAACCTCCGTTCACTTGCAGCACTTAAAGCAGGTCTCAAGCCGATCATCTGCGTTGGTGAAACTCTTGAGCAAAGAGAGCTTGGTTACACAGAGACTCTTCTCAAATATCAGACAAAGATGGCTTTGACAAATGTTTCTGCCGATGAGCTTAAGAATGTTGTCATCGCTTATGAGCCTGTATGGGCAATCGGAACAGGCGTGACAGCTACAGCAGAGCAGGCTGACGAGGGTAACGGATATTGCCGTGCCGCAATCGCAGAAGCTTACGGTGCAGATGTTGCCGAAACCGTAACAGTTCAGTATGGCGGTTCAATGAATGCCAAGAATGCTGCCGAGCTTGTTGCAAAGGTAAATGTTGACGGTGGTCTTATCGGTGGTGCTTCACTCAAAGCAGCTGATTTTTCGGTTATTGTCAAAGCAGCCTCGGAACAGAAATAAGCTAAGCTTAAAAATGGAATGCAGAAAAGTGCAGACGCAGGAAGAAAAGCTTTCTTTATGAGACAAGTCTTGCCTCACGGTGTGCCACGGTGCACCTAAGGGGTTGGCGAAAAAAGCGACGCTTTATTATAAACTAAGGCTTGTTACTCCGTGCATTTTTCACACCCATAGCTATTAAAACGGGCTGTAAAGAAACATCGTTTTTTTACAGCTCTTTTTTATAAGTGAATCCCTCTTATAAGGTTGATCAGAGAAAGGAAAATATATATGAAAAAGCCTGTTTTATTATGTATCATGGACGGCTTCGGAAAAAATTCCGACAGCTACGGAAATGCGATTGAAGCAGCCGCAACACCGAACCTTGATAAAATCATGAAAGAGAACCCGATGACCTTTATCGGAGCATCCGGTATGGATGTCGGCTTGCCTGACGGTCAGATGGGTAACAGTGAGGTTGGCCATACAAACATCGGTGCCGGCCGTGTTGTTTATCAGGAGCTTACAAGAATCACAAAGTCAATTCAAGACGGTGACTTTTTTGAAAATGAGGCTCTCAAGGGTGCTATGGAAAACTGTCTGAAAAATGACAGCGCACTTCATTTGATGGGTCTTATGAGCGATGGCGGTGTTCATTCACATAACACTCACATGTATGCTATCGTTGAAATGGCAAAGAAAATGGGTGTCAAAGAGGTTTATGTTCATTGCTTCCTCGACGGACGCGATGTTCCTCCTTCATCGGGTGCTGATTATGTTCAGGAGGTTTGCGATAAGCTCAAGGAAATTGGCATCGGCAAGGTTGCAACCGTAATGGGCAGATATTATGCCATGGACAGAGATAACCGTTGGGAC
>CAZBFI010000171.1:0-2528 GCA_964491165.1 uncultured Faecalibacterium sp. | reverse complement strand
TATATAATGTTTTTTACAACAAAAAGGGGAATGGAAAAATGAAAAGAAAGCTTGACGGAACATTCTTTGAGTTCAGACATCACAACACTGCCGAGGGTAAATATTGGAACTCTGCTCTCGAAAAGTTTTCGGCTGAACAATGGCGTGAAAAAGTCAGGGAAATTTCCAATGTGGGTATGGATTACATTGTGCTTATGGCGTCGTCGCTTTATGATAGAAGCTATTTTCCGTCAGAGATTTATCCTCTTGCGGATATTCCCTGCAAGGATCCGATTGAGGAAATTCTTTCACAAGCCGATGAATGCGGAGTAAAGGTTTTTATAGGAAACGGCTTTTACGGCGATTGGACAAAGCCTCACCGAAACATTACCGATCCGCAGGTCATCAAACGCTCTTTTTGTGCAATGGAGGAATTGACGGCTCTTTACGGCTCACACAAAAGCTTTTACGGTTGGTATCTTCCCGATGAAACCTGCATTATCATGCGTTTTTCCGAGGACTTTACAAAATATGTTAACCTTTGCAGTGCCGAGTGCAAAAAGCTTACTCCCGAAAAAAAGCTGCTGATTGCCCCTTACGGAACGAATCTTACATTTACAAATGACAAGTTTGTCAAATGCCTTAGTAACCTCGATGTTGATTTTATCGCATATCAGGATGAAATCGGTGTCAGAAAAACACCTGTTTGGGCAAGTGAAAAAATCTTTGAAAGATTAAAAAAGGCTCACGATAAAGCGGCAAGAGCAAAGCTTTGGGCAGATATAGAGGTTTTTAAATTTGAGGGTACGGTTTATAAAAGCGCACTTCTTCCCGCAGATTTCAAACGCATCGAAAGGCAGATTAAAAATGTTTCACCTTATGCTGAAAAGATTCTTTGCTATCAGTACACGGGACTGATGAATCCAACTTCATCAGAAGCCTTTGCAGGACATGAAAGCTCAAAGGAGCTTTACGACTCTTACATAGAATATTTGAATAAATAAAATCCGAGAGGCTGTCACTTATCACTGCTTGATTCGTGACACCTCTCGGTTCATTTAATTACTTATTCCGTAGTGGCTTATCAGCTTTTCGGCTTGCTCATCTGAAATTTTTATAACAGAGCCGTGCCTTTTCTTTCTTTTGCCCATGTTGAAGCTGTTTTCGTCAATTTCATAAAACTCACCACTTGAAAGCTCGTCGCACAAAAGTGGGACATATCCCTTTCCGGTGCTATATCGGTCAACGATGAGACACCATTTTCCGTTTTCGAGGCGGTAGCATTCGGGACCCTCGACTCCCTTGAAGCAGTCGAGAAAATCCGATTCGACTCTTTCAAATTTTTCCGATTCGCTCGGAATGAGGCTTTTACATCTTTCGAGGGTTATAAACTTGTTCGTTTCGTCCTTTGAAAAGCGGTAATACCAAGTGCCGTCGTTTACAATATTTGTGTCAATGATGCAGGTCGGAGCATCGATATATTTAAATGCCGGTGTGAAATTTATGAAGTCGTCGGTGAAAGAAGCGTAAATTCTCTGCTTAGGCTCGCTTTCGCCGTCTTCTTTAACATTCGATGCCCAAAAAACGAACCACTTGTTTTCTTCTTTGCAAAAAACGGCTTCCGGAGCCCAAACGCAGCCTGCCGAGGAAATGCCGACTTCAACGAATCTTTCCTCTGACCAGTTTATCAGGTCGGTGGATTCCCATATAATAAGGTTACGGCTTCCGTTGTTTGAAAAATCATACCAGCTTCCGCCTTTTGTGGTGCAAAGGTCTGTTGCAATGATGAAATACTTTTTCTTTTTTTCGTCATAAAGCATGAAAGGGTCACGGATTCCCGTTGTACCCTTGTCGGTTTTTAAAACAGGCTCTTCACTGCCGAGGTCGTGCCAATTCAGACCGTCACGGCTGAGTGCGAACCATATACTTTCCTTGTCACCGTTTGAACCGCTTGAAAAGTGAGTAAATAAATATGCAGCCATGCTGTTTTCTCCTTTTGTCAAGTAATGTAGTTTTTTTCATATATACAAGTTTGTTTGAATTATACAACAAATCAAGCTTATTTTCAAGCAGGTGATAAGTGTTAAGTGTTTTGATGCGTTCAGCTCATGCAACGAAGGCGTGCATCATGTTCCGTAAGGAACGCAACATTGAAAAAAGCACTTGCAAAATGCAAGTGCTTTTTATGGTGCCGGTGACCGGACTTGAACCGGTACGATGTTGCCACCGAGGGATTTTAAGTCCCTTGCGTCTGCCTATTCCGCCACACCGGCGTAGCTTTTAAGCCTAAGTAATTATACAAATATTAACACGGCTTGTCAAGGTGTTTTTACACTTTTTTATTTTATTATGTTTTTCGGCTTTCTTAAAAATGCTTTAATAAAGCTGGAATATAAATGTGTTTTACTTTAAGCATCGGAGACTTGACCAAACTCGATTTGTTTTGGATAAGCAAACGCACCTACTGCGTTAAAATACTCACTAATTCAATAGGATTAGTTGCGTTTTTGCCTTGTATCTGCATTCGTTTCTCTCAAAACAAATTCTCC
>CAZBFI010000170.1:0-2557 GCA_964491165.1 uncultured Faecalibacterium sp. | reverse complement strand
GCTTAAAACAGGCTTGACACCGCTTACTGCCGAGGAGATATCCGAGCTGGAAAATTATTGCTTTATGTGGGATATAAGCGGCAAAAATTGGTTGAGTGCTTGGACAGAAAATCCCGACGGGCTCGGTGAAAAAATGACAGAGCAGAGAGCCGAAAGACTCCAAAAGCTCAACATCTTGCGTCAAAGAATAATTGATCCCATTGATAAGCTCAAAAAAAGCCTTGACGGAAAAAGCGGTATTCAGGCAGTTACGCTTATTTATAATTTTCTTCGTGAAAACAAGATTGACGAAAGCTTAAAAAACTATGCCATTGAGCTTGAAACACATTCGTTGACAGAGCTTGCCTTGGAGCAGGAGCAGGTCTGGGACATTTTGATTGAAGCGTTTGACGAAATTGCTTTAACCTTGGGCGAAAGCGTTGTTTCGGCTCAAAGACTTCATGAGATTTTTGAGCTTGTCATTCACACAAAAAGTCTCGGAAAATTACCCGACGGCTTCGACGAGGTTATTATATGCTCTGCCGACAGAATGCTTACCAACAACTCACCCGTTGTTTTTGTTATGGGCCTTAACAGCGGAGTTTTTCCTGCGTCAGTGAGCGACAACGGACTTTTCTCGCAAAGAGAAAAGGACAAGTTTAATGCTCTCGGAATTGAGCTTGGTGAAAGTATACAAAGCTTTGTCTTTAAGGAAAGGCTTCTTCTTTATAATGCTCTTTCAAGTGCAGTTAAGGAGCTTCATGTTTCTTACAGCCTTAACGGTGATTCGGGGGAAAAGCTCACAAAAAGTGAGGGTATTGAACAGGTCGAGAGAATTTTTCCGAGGCTTGAGCCTTGCTATGACAGCCGTGAAAGCTCTATGGAGCTTGTGGAAAGTGAAGCTGCTGCGTTTGAGCTTATGTCAAGACGGTGGCAGGAAAACTCTGTTTTTATAAACACTCTTAAACGCTATTTTTATCAGTCGGAAAATTATAAGTCGAAGCTTCAGGCAATAGCCAGAGGCGTTGAAAAAAGTGATTTTGCTTTTGAAAAAAAGGAAAAAGCCGTTGAGCTTTTCGGTGAAAATATGAGCTTTTCCGCTTCAAAGCTTGAAGATTACGGGAAATGTCCTTTTCTCTTCTTCTGTCGCTACGGCTTAAAGGCGAAAAAGAGGGTTAAAGCAAAGCTTGATGCTTCACACAGCGGTACTGTAATTCATCATGTTCTTGAAATGCTGCTTAAAAAATACAAGGGAAAAGAATTTCTTGAGCTTTCCGATGAAAAGCTGCAAATGGAAATAAGCATTCTTTTAAAAGAGTACATGGACGAAAACATGGGAAGTGATGAAAATAAATCCGAAAGATTCAATTACATTTATTACCGCACCGGTAAGATAATTGACTTTATTGTCATGCGACTTAAAGCCGAGTTTGAGCAAAGTGATTTTCAGCCATGTGATTTTGAGCTTCATATCGGTAGGGGTGAGGATGTTGAGCCGATGGTGTATCAGCTCGAAAAGGGCAGTGCAGAGCTTTACGGCTTCATTGACAGAGTTGACAGTTTAGACCTTGACGGAAAAAGATATATACGAATTGTAGATTATAAGTCAGGTGACAAAAAATTCAGATTGAGTGATGTGCTTTGCGGATTAAATATGCAGATGCTTCTCTATCTTGTGAGCATCTGGAGAAACGGAAAGGGCTATTATGAAAGCATAACGCCATCGGGTGTGCTTTACTTTCCGGCAAGAATCACACCGTTTTCAACCGAAAGAGGTTTAAGTGAGCAGACCCGTTTTTTAAATCGTCTTTCAAGCACTCAGATGAGTGGCATGCTTGTCGATGACGGAAAGGTTCTGCCACACATGGAAAAGGAATTGCAGGGTATTTTTATCCCCGCAAGGCTTGATAAGAAAACACAGCGTATAAAGGGAGATTTTATCACGCTGAATAATCTCGAAAAACTTGCAGAACGAATGGATAAAATTATCTGCGACATGGGAAACAGCTTGCATGAGGGTAAAATTCCGGCTCTGCCCGTAAACGGATCATACTACACCGAAGTGTGTTCTTGGTGCGATTACGGTGATATATGCATGAAAGAAAACGACAGATACAGATATATATCAAAAAAGACTCATGATGAGTGTATAAGAGAATTAGCGGGAGGTGAAAACGGTGGCGAGAAATTGGACTGAGTCACAAAAGGATGCGATTTGTGCAAGGGGAGGAAATGTTCTTGTTTCGGCAGCAGCCGGTTCGGGAAAAACTGCGGTTCTAGTTGAGCGAGTTGCACAGCGAATAGTGGACAGGGAAAACCCCGTAAGAGCCGACCGATTCCTTATTGTTACATTCACAAGGGCGGCGGCAGGTGAAATGCGAGAGAGAATTGATGCGACCATCAATGATTTAATTAAGAAGAATCCAAACGATTCATGGCTCATAAATCAAAAAATGCTTCTTTCAGCAGCTAAAATCTGCACAATTGACAGCTTTTGCTCTTCACTTGTCAAGGAAAACTTCAATTTGCTTGACCTTTCACCCGATTTTAAAACTGCCGACGAGGGAGAGCTGAGCAT
>CAZBFI010000169.1:0-2596 GCA_964491165.1 uncultured Faecalibacterium sp. | reverse complement strand
ACCGTTCAAAGCCCGACGATGAAAGAAATCCGGAGTCACTTTCGGTAAGAGGCTGCCGTCAGATTTTTGAGGGTGCTTATCTTGCTGTGGTCAATCATGAGGTTCAGGAGCTTGTTTGGGATTTTGAGGTTCTTTTGGACATTGCAAAAAGCGAGCTTTTCAATGAGGATTACAGAAGCTTTCTTAACAGGGAGCTGAATAATGCGATGAACCTTATTGATTTTGATGATGAGGATTTAAAGGGTGTTGATGAAGCAAAGAAATATGTTGAGCAGGTGATTTACGCCAACGATCATTACAAGGGAAGCGGTGAGGTTGCACTTATCGCGCATTCACATCTTGACATTGCATATTATTGGAGAAAGATTCATGCCGTGCAAAAGAATCTGCGTACTGTTCTTATTCAGCTTCGTCTGATGGATAAGTACCCCGATTTCAAATATACTCACACACAGCCTTATGTTTATGAAACCTTGGAAAAGTATTATCCCGAGGTTTTCGAGGAGCTTAAAGAAAAGGTGGCAGCAGGTCAGTTTGAGCCTGTCGGAGCGATGTATGTTGAGCCGGACTGCAATATTCCCTCTGCCGAATCGCTTATCCGCCAATGTCTTTACGGTCAGCTCACATATAAAAGAATGTTTGGAAAAACTGTGAACAATGCATGGCTTCCCGATGTTTTCGGCAACAGCTGGATTTTACCGCAGATTTTGAAAAAGTGTTCGGTGGACTATTTTGTTTCAAACAAGATGTCAACATGGAATGATACGAACCGTTTCCCTCACAATAATTTTAAGTGGAAGGGTATTGACGGTACGGAAATTCTCGCTTGCGTTCCTCCGACACATTTCATCACTTGGAATATGCCGTCACAGATTCAGGAAAATTGGGAGGCATATATTGATAAAGACACCGGCGGAAAAACTCTTAATATGTTCGGCTACGGTGACGGAGGCTCAGGCTGTACGGAAGAAATGATTGAGCTTATGCACCGCTTTGAAAAGCTTTCCGTTATGCCTGAGTGTGAGCATGTCGGAGCAGGTGAGTTTCTTGAAAAAAATCTCAAAAACAATGATAAGCTCGAAACATGGGACGGTGAGCTTTATCTTGAGATGCACCGAGGAACCTTCACAACCAAGAGCGATCTGAAAAAAATCAATCGTCGCCTCGAATTTAAATTCCGTAACGCAGAGATTCTTTCACTCATAAGGCAGGAGGATAACAAGGATAAAATCACCGAGCTTTACAAGAAATTCCTTGTCAATCAGTTCCATGATATACTTCCCGGCTCACATATTCATCCGGTTTTTGAGGATGCGATGAAAGAGTATGCCGAAATTGAAGCAAAGCTTGACGAAATCATCGGCAACAGCGGAAAATATTTTAACACTCTTAATTTCACCCGAAACAGCCTGACCTTCGTGGAGAATAAAAAGGGAAGCTCCACAAGATACGGCAAAAAGGGTAATTGGATCATTCCCAAGCTTGAGCCTATGAAGTCCGGCAATCTCAGAAGCGTTAAGCGTGCGACGGATTGGCTCGTTAAGGGAGCAGAGGATAATTGCTTTGAAACACCTTATTATATTATTCGCTTCAATCCCGACGGCTCTATCGCAAGCCTTGTTGAAAAGGATGATTTAAGAGAGTGGGTCGATGGCGATTTCAACAAGCTCAAAGCTTATACCGACCATCCCGGAAATTACGATGCATGGGATATTTTGCCTGATTATAAGGATAAAGAGGTTGAAATCAGTGTTGCAGAGCCGTTGAAGTTAAAAGAGCTTGACGGTGAGTGTGCTTCCTTTGAGGCAACCTTAAAAATTGAAAATGCAACTTGGAAAATCTGCGTAAGACTTTTCCGTCAGTCAAGAGGCATTGAGGTTGAAAACAATGTTGATTGGACAAACATCAAGCATCGACTTGTCAAGGCTGAGTTTTCATGTAATGTTCTGTCACGAAAGGGACTTTGCGACACCTCCGCCGGCTACATTGAAAGAGACACCCATAAGAACACATCGTGGCAACAGGCAAGATTTGAATGTTGTCATCACAAGTGGTGCGATCTGTCGGAAGCAGGTGGCGGAATTGCGATTATAAATGACGGAAAATACGGAGTCGGCTTTGATGAAAACAAGATGAGTTTGTCACTGCTCAGAGCCACCATTCGACCCGATGTGACCTCAGACATGGGCAGTCACAGCTTTTGCTATATGATTCTTCCTCATCGTTCTGATCCTGTTACAGCTCAGGTTAACAAGATTGCTTTGGAATATAACGTTCCTCTTGTGAAATGTGACGGCGAGTGGACACTGCCGACTTTTGAGCCGCTTTATCTGCAAAGTGCCAAGAAGTCCGAGGATGGAAGCATGACTGTCATTCGCTTGAGTGAACAGGATGGCAAGCGTGGAAGAATTCAGCTTGACAGAAAGGTTAAAATCCTCGATATGCTTGAGCAGGAAATCGGTGAAAGCGATGTTATTGAGTATAAGCCGTTTGAGCTTATTACGCTGGGATTTTGAGCGTTCAATAGGGTGTTACCGTTGAATTCTTGACAAAGTGTTATTTATACAAGTTAAAAATGATCGTATTTTTTTAAAGT
>CAZBFI010000168.1:0-2601 GCA_964491165.1 uncultured Faecalibacterium sp. | reverse complement strand
TTTATCTTCGTCGCTGTTCATAAACTTGATTTTGCCCTCCTGCGACTCATCGGCAAGCAAATCATGTTGCTCAAGCAATCTCTTGCACTGCCTTGCTGCACCTTTTCCGCCCTCAAACACAAGCACCTCATCACCGAGGATTTTCTGAATTGTGCGACGGGCAAACGGGAAATGCGTACAGCCCAAGACAACGGCATCAACCTTGTTGCCGCAATAAGGAGCAAGAATCGTTTCAAGATATTCAATTTCCTCTTTGCTGTCAAGCTCACCGCTTTCGATAAATTTAACAAGCTCCGGAGCAGGCAATGAAATGAATGATGCCTCCCCCTTAAAGCGTTCGATAAGCTTCAAGTATTTTTCTTCCCTGAGTGTAAGCTGTGTTGCAAGAACAAGCACAACCGGTTGCTCCATTGAAAGCGCTGCCGGCTTTACCGCGGGTTCAAGACCGATTATGGGAAAATCGGGATATTTCTCTCTGAGACCTGCCGCTGCCGCACTCGTTGCTGTATTGCAGGCTATAACAACAGCCTTTGCGCCCATATTCATGAGCATTTCAACTCCGTCAACCGTAAGCTGACGAATTTCCTGTGTCGTTTTAACACCGTAGGGAGCATTTGCGGAATCACCGAAATATATATAATTTTCATTAGGCATAAGCTTATAAAGCTTTCTCAAAACAGTTATACCGCCAATACCCGAATCAATAATTGCTATAGGATCAGATTTGTTCTTCATATATTTCACCCACCTTATTTTTGTATTATATCATACTATTTCAAAAAAAGACATAGAGTGTGTAAAAAAACTTAACTTTTTTTCTTCCTCATTTTTACCAAAAAAGAAAAAGCGAAGCATAGTCTTGCCATGCCCCACGCTGTACTTAAAGGGATTCCTTCAACCCTTACAGTCAAAGGAATCCCCGAATTTATCTTGTTTTTATACTGTCGGGCTTAAGCTCTGTGCCACTTAACACCCTGAGGAGTATCCTCAAGAACAATTCCCTGTGCTTTAAGCTCATCTCTTATACGGTCTGCTTCAGCCCAGTTTTTGCTCTTTCTTGCTTCATTTCTCTGTGCAATGAGAGCCTCAATTTCATCATCAAGGCTTGACGATGTTTTGCGGTTATAAAGAAGTCCGAGAACGCCCGTAAGCTCATCGAAAATCTCGGTTGCATATTCAACAAGTGCCTTTGACTGAACACCGTCGTTGACATTGAGGTTGATATCCTTAACAAGCTCAAACAAAGCGCCGAGAGCCTCACCTGTGTTAAGATCGTCCTCCATGGCTTCAATGAATTTGTTCTTTTTGCCGTCAATCAAAGCGATAATTTCAGCGTCTCTTTCACCGCTTTCATCCTTTGCATTTTTGAGCGCAAAATCAAGATTGTCACGGCAGGTATAAAGTCTTTCAAGTGAAGCCTTGCACTGAGCAATGGCATCAAAGCTGTAATTTATCGGGCTTCTGTATTGGCAGGAAATCATAAGATAACGGATAGGCTCATAGCCGAACTGCTCTGCAACATCACGAACGGTGAAAAAGTTTCCGAGAGATTTTGACATCTTGACCTTATCGACGGTGATAAATCCGTTGTGCATCCAATAATTTGCAAAGGGTGCGCCGTTACAGCACTCACTTTGAGCAATCTCGTTTTCATGATGCGGGAAAATCAGATCCTGTCCACCGCAATGAATGTCGATTGTTTCACCGAGGAACTTGCGAACCATTGCAGAGCATTCAATGTGCCAGCCGGGTCTGCCGTGGCCCCACGGTGACTCCCAATACGGCTCACCCGGTTTTGCACTCTTCCATAAGGCAAAATCCATCGGTTCTCTCTTGACCTCACCGATATTTATTCTCGCACCTGCCTCAAGATCCTCAAGAGGCTGATGGGAAAGCTTTCCGTATTCGCTGAATTTCTTTGTGCTGAAATAAACATCACCGTTGACCTCATAAGCAAAGCCTTTTTCAACAAGTGTTTCAACGATGCTGATAATCTCGTCCATGGTTTCGGTTGCCTTGGGATGTGTTGTTGCCTGACGGATATTCATGCCTTTTGCATCAACCCAGAATTCCTCAATGTATTTTTCGGAAATATCCTTGAAGGTCACACCCTCCTCATTTGCTCTGCGAATGATTTTGTCATCAATATCGGTAAAGTTCTGAACAAAGTAAACCTTATTGCCACGGTATTCAAGATAACGGCGAAGGACATCGAAAACACAAAGAGGTCTTGCGTTTCCGATATGGATAAAGTTATACACCGTCGGACCGCAGGCATATATTTTAAATTCGCCGTCCTTTATCGGTTTAAGCTCTTCTTTTTCTCTTGTGAGAGTGTTGAAAATTTTCATGATTTTTCCTCCAATGCTTTTATGTGTTTTTCAAGTTTATCAATTTTAGCTTTCAGCAAGCAAATTTCCTGTGACAAGGGGTCGGGTGTATGGATATGGTCAAGCTTATCGACCCTTTTTCCGTTACGCTTGACGACTCTTGCAGGTGAACCGACGGCAGTTGAATTTTCCGGAATTTCCGAAAGCACAACCGAACCGGCGGCGACATTTGAATTATCACCGATTTTAAAAGGGCCGAGCACCTTTGCTC
>CAZBFI010000167.1:461-2681 GCA_964491165.1 uncultured Faecalibacterium sp. | reverse complement strand
ACAGGATAAATAAAATTAGCTTTCCGTTAGAGAAATCTGACGGAAAGCTTTGTGTAATGTCTATATTTTTTTAGCTTTATTTGCTCTTCTTTTTGCTCTTCATGAATATCATTCCGATGCCCATGATTACAGCATAAGTAATAAGATAGAAAAGAACGGGAAGAGAGAATTCGCCTTCGGCTTTTGCTGAAAGGTAAGGATAAACACCGTGTGCGAAAACTGCGGCAATGATCATGAATATCGAGCCGGCAATCGCAAGCAGGGGAGCAATCTTACCCTTGATGATGCCGAGGTCCTTGCTTTTGAAGAACATGCTGACAAAAATCGGAATGTACATTGCATAGGTTGTGATGATGGGAAGCTCCGAGGAGTCAAAGGAGAAAGCACCGAACCAAGGAGTGTCAAGCTGCGAACCATAGAAGTAAAGAAGCCATAATGAGCTGATGAGAAGTCCGATTGTCGATGAGTTAGAGGGCATATTTGTTGCCGGATCAACCTGCTTGAAAATTTCCGGCTTGGGACCCATGTTTCGTGATGCGATAGCATGGAAAGCTCTTGAACAGCCGAGCGTAAGACCGTTGAGAGTGCCGAGACATGAGATAACAACAAAGACGAAAAGCAGCGTTCCGGCAAAGTTTGCAAACACAGCCGAGAAAGCGATTCTTGCACCTGCTTCACCGCCTTGCATGATTTCGGCATTTGAGATACCGCCTGCAAGACCGATGTAGTATGCGATGTAAACAGCCACGATGATAAGTGTGCCGGTGACGAGCGCCTTAGGAAGATTCTTCTTTGCATCTTTAAGCTCGGCGTTGATTGATGTGGCACAAATCCAACCCTCGTAAGCAAAGGCTGTTGCAACAACGGCTTTGAACAAAGCACTTGAGGTTGAAATGTCGGCATTGACAACAGTTGTGAAGTTTTCAATCAAAAGTCCGTTTGAAAGCCCCTTTATTGTTCCGACAATCGCCATGAGAAAGAGGGGGATAAGCTTGATGAAGGTTGATGAAACCTGAAATTTACCGGCAATTTTGGGGGCGAGAGTGTTCATGACAAAAACGGTGACAAGAAGAACACCTGCAATCGTCATACACTGAGGTCCTGTAATATCCCAGCCGATAAGCACGCAAAGGTATCTTGCACTGACCCAGGCGAGAACCGAGGTAAGAGTGGGATAGTACAGCAGAGCGAGAAACCAGCCGATACAGTATGCGTATTTTCTGCCGCACATTGCTTCTGCATAGTCAACAATACCGCTGACCTTTTCGTGCCTTGTTGCGAGAATTGAAAAGGCATAAGCACAGCAAACCATGATAAGACCACCGATTATCCATGCGAGGATTCCGATGGGAAGATTACCGCCGGTCTCTGTCAGAATTTTTTCGGCTTTGAAGAAAACTCCGCTGCCGATGACAGTGCCGACTACGGTGCAGATCGCTGTCATCAATCCGTATTTTTTGTTTAGTTGAGTTGACATAAAATTTTCTCCTTTTAAAATTTTAATTTAGTGTACTAAATTTAACACATTTTTTTGTCTTAGTCAATAAAAATTGTTCTGTTTTGTAATTTTTCTTGTATTTTTTTGGTTAATAATAGTTTCGAAAAAGCAAAATAGACTTCTTTTTTGAAAAAAGTGATGAAAACTGTTGATTTTTCGACTTACTTAATGTATAATAACGACATCGAACATTTGTACGCTCGGAGGTAATAAATTATGGCTGACAAACAAAGCGCATTGCAAGCTGCTCTTGCTCAAATTGAAAAGCAATACGGTAAAGGTGCTATTATGCGTCTGGGACAGAACACGGAAATGAATGTTGAAGCAATTTCAACAGGTTCAGTCGGACTTGATCTTGCAACGGGTATCGGAGGACTGCCTAAGGGAAGAATCGTTGAAATTTACGGTCCCGAATCTTCCGGTAAAACCACCTTGGCACTTCATTGCATTGCCGAAGCTCAGAAAAGCGGCGGTGAAGCAGCTTTCATTGATGCCGAACACGCACTCGATCCGGTTTATGCAAAAGGCTTGGGTGTCGATGTCGATTCGCTTCTTGTTTCACAGCCTGATAACGGTGAGGATGCTCTTTCAATCACAGAGGCACTTGCCCGTTCCGGCGCACTTGATATAATTGTTGTTGACTCCGTTGCCGCCTTGGTTCCGAGAGCTGAAATTGAGGGTGAAATGGGCGACAGCCATGTCGGACTTCATGCTCGTCTTAT
>CAZBFI010000167.1:0-451 GCA_964491165.1 uncultured Faecalibacterium sp. | reverse complement strand
TCATCAATCAGCTTCGTGAAAAGGTCGGAGTAATTTACGGAAATCCGGAGGTTACAACCGGTGGACGAGCTCTTAAATTCTATTCGTCAATCAGAATTGATGTCAGAAAAATCGAACAGCTCAAAGCTCCCGGTAACGAATTTATCGGAGCGAGAACAAGAGCTAAGGTTGTTAAAAATAAGGTTTCACCTCCGTTTAAAGAGGCTGAATTTGACATAATGTACGGTAAGGGTATCTCACGCATCGGAGAGATTGTCGATCTCGGTGTTAAGTTTGAGGTTATCAATAAAAGCGGTGCATGGTTCTCTTACGGTGAAACAAGGCTCGGACAGGGCAGAGATAATGTCAAGCTCCTTTTGGAAAGGGAGAAAGATCTTGCAAGTGAAATCGAGGGCAAGATCCGTAAAATTATGTCGGGCGGAAGCATTAAAGAGGAAGAAAAGCAGGAAAA
>CAZBFI010000166.1:0-2745 GCA_964491165.1 uncultured Faecalibacterium sp. | reverse complement strand
TGCTGACAATACTTGGCTGGAAGCGGCCCGGGAAGATAAGGCGATGCCGACACAAACCACAGCTAAGGCTGTGGTTTTTTTCTTTTTGCATATTGCTATTTTCAACTTGAATATAATATATCATCACAGTCAATAATTCATCTGTAAATTTTTTCACCTGTCGGGAGTGATAATTATATGAGTCAAAAAGGCGGAAATGTCGTTTTCATGCCGGACATAGAGTATAAATCCTGGGTCAACAGAAACAAGGAGCTGCTCACGGAAATACTGAACACAGGCAAGGTTTCAACAGCCTGGCTTGCAAAGGACAAAAACAAATCTTTTTTGGTCAGATATTTCAAGGAATACGGTTACACCATCACACTTGACGATTAAGGAGAGCTGTCAAATGAAAAGCACTGTTAAAAAAAGCATTGGAAAATGTATAAAGCTCATGAAGCTTACCGCAGTTGTTGCAACGGTTGCCATGACCGTTTACACTCTCATTCCCAAAAGTGACAAAATCACGGGAATCAACACGGACAGCTTTGAAAAGCGTGCAAAAGAAAACGAAGAAGCTCTCAACGCAGAGCTTTCCGCAATTCAAAGCGAAACACTTACGGCATAAGGCAAAATAAGAAGTAATAAATTTATCAGGGCTGGAAAACGATGTTTTACAGCCCCTTTGATTTTATCGGTGGGAAATAACCCACCCCACGACACTTCAAGCTGTCGCCATTAGGTGCAAGCAGGAAACACAAAAAGACGCCCCACTTGGCAGATTTATTCCTCCGTCAAGCTCTTTCATATACACTTTATACAAAAATATTGACTATATTATATGCATTTTCAACTTGCCAAATGACCTGATAGGTGGTAAAATGTTTAAGAAATCTGTAAGAATAAGGTGAAATAATGGATAAAAGAAACGATGTCAGAAACATTGCGATTATTGCCCATGTTGACCACGGTAAAACAACAATGGTTGACGAAATGCTCAAGCAAGCAGGTACTTTCCGTGCCAATGAGCAGGTTGCAGACCGTGTTATGGACTCAAACGATCTTGAAAGAGAAAGAGGTATAACCATTCTTTCAAAAAACACGGCTATCCACTATAACAACACAAAAATCAACATCGTTGACACTCCGGGTCATGCCGACTTCGGAGGTGAGGTTGAACGAATTTTAATGATGGTTGACGGCGTTCTTCTGCTTGTCGATGCCTTCGAGGGCTGTATGCCTCAGACAAGATTCGTCTTGAAAAAGGCTCTCGGCTTGAAAAAGAAGGTTCTTGTTGTCGTCAACAAAATCGACCGCCCCGGTGCAAGGCCCGCTGAGGTTGTCGATGAGGTTCTTGACCTTTTCATTGAGCTTGGTGCAGATGATGACCAGCTCGAATTCCCCGTAATTTACGCCTCGGCAAGAGACGGCTACGCTTCTGCCGACGAAACCGTGAGAGAAGGTACAATGCAGCCGCTTCTCGATGCTATTTTGGAAAACATCGCTCCCCCTCAGGGTGATCTGAACGGCCCGACTCAAATCCTCTTCTCCTCTCTCGATTATGACGACTATATCGGCAGAATCGGTATCGGCAGAGTTGAACGCGGCTCTGTTAAGCAAGGACAGGCTGTTGTCCTTTGCAACAACGACGGTGAAAGAAAAAATGTCCGTATTTCACGGCTTTATCAATTTGAGGGACTCAAGCGTGTTGAGGTTGAAAGTGCAAAAATGGGCGACCTTGTCTGCGTGTCCGGTATTGCTGAAATCAATATTGGCGAAACGGCTTGCGACCCCGATTGCGTTGAGCCTTTGCCCTTTGTCACCATTGATGAGCCGACAATCTCGATGAACTTCATCGTCAACAACAGTCCCTTTGCAGGCAGAGAGGGTAAATTCGTCACCTCGCGAAATCTGCGTGACCGTCTGTTCAAGGAGGTCGAAACAAATGTCAGCATGCGTGTTGAGGAAACAGACACCACCGACGCCTTCAAGGTCAGTGGCAGAGGTGAGCTTCATCTGTCGATTTTGATTGAAACAATGCGCCGTCAAGGATATGAATTTTCCGTTTCAAGACCCAAGGTAATTCTCAAAAAAGACGAAAACGGCACAACTCTTGAACCGATGGAGCTTCTGATAGTCGAAGTCCCCGACCAGTATGCAGGCTCGGTTATCGAAAAAATCTGCTCAAGAAAAGGTGAGCTTGAAAACATGGGTACTCGTGACGGAGGCTCAACCCACCTTGAATTTAAGATTCCCTCAAGAGGTCTCATCGGTTACAGAAGTGAGTTCATGACCGACACAAACGGAAACGGTATCATGAATCAGCTCTTTGCCGGCTATGAGCCTTACAAGGGCGATATCGTAACAAGAGAAAGAGGCTCAATCGTTGTTCATGAAACAGGTGAAAGCTCCGCCTACGGACTTTTCAACACTCAGGACAGAGGTAGACTCTTCATCGGTGCAGGTGTCCCCGTTTATGAGGGAATGATTGTCGGAGAATGTGCAAAAAGCGAAGATGTTGTCTGCAATGTCTGCAAGCAAAAGCACCTGACAAACACTCGCGCCTCCGGCTCAGATGATGCACTGCGCCTTGTTCCGCCGACGAACCTTTCACTCGAACAGTGCATGGAGTTCATCAAGGACGATGAACTGCTTGAGGTTACTCCCGTTTCACTGCGTTTGAGAAAAACCATCCTTTCAAAAGAGCTGAGAATGAAAAAACAGTTCAAGAAATAATGAACAACAGAAAAAAACCGCTTTGGAAAA
>CAZBFI010000165.1:0-2755 GCA_964491165.1 uncultured Faecalibacterium sp. | reverse complement strand
GGAAGAAAAGCAGGAAAAAGAACCTGTTGTGCTTACTCCGAAAAGAACATCAAGCAATGTCAGAGCCAGAATTGATATTGCCGTTGATGATGACGATTGATAATGAAGCTTACTTATCAAAAAGGAAAAGCGGATAAAATACACATCAGCATCGACGGTGAGTATGCTTTTACCGTCGATGAGATGTACTTTTCATCGTTTTATTTGAAAAACGGTCAGGATATAAGTCCGGAGGATTTTGCAAAGCTGAAAGAGGCAGTGAACATCAGGCGGGCTTATAATTGTGCTGTCGGTTTGCTTTCAAGACGAGACCACAGCGAAAAGGAGCTGCTTGGAAAGCTCAGAGAAAAAGGATTTTCCGACGGAGCGACCGAAGCGTTGGAAAAGCTGAAAAACAGCGGTTATGTTGACGATGAACGCTTTTGCAGGTTTTATGTCAGTGAGCTTATAAGAATGAAGGGCTACGGAAAAAGACGGATTGAGCAGGAGCTTTATCGCAAAGGAGTCAGCCGTGAAATTGTCTCGGCTGTGCTGGAAGAATTTGATTTTGACAGCACAGCTTTGGCGGATATAATAAAGAGGAAATATCTTTCAAAAATGTCCGACGAAAAGGGCAAAAGGCGGGCGATTGATGCTTTGATGCGTCGTGGGTATTCTTATTCGGAAATTCGTAATGCCCTTGCTCAAATCAATTCGCAAGAAAATTTTGAGGTGTATGATGAGTAAAATTGCAATGATAGGTCTCGGCTGTCCGAAAAATCAGGTTGACGGCGAGATGCTTCTTTCACGCCTTGCCGAAGGCGGATTCGAGATTGTCGGTGAGCTTGAAAATGCCGACATAGTAATAATCAATACCTGCGGCTTTATTGAAGATGCAAAAAAAGAAGCGATAGATAACATTCTTTATGCCGCTTCATTGAAGTCCGAGGAGATAATCAGGGCAGTTGTTGTGACAGGCTGTCTTGCCGAACGCTATAAGGAAGAAATTTTAAAGGAAATTCCTGAGGTTGACGCCGTTGTGGGAATCGGAGCAAACGGTGACATTGCTGAAATTTGCCGTAAGGTGCTTGAGGGCAAAACAGTTGCCGAATTTCCGTCAAAATACTGTCTGCCTCTTGACGGCGACAGAATACTTTCAACGCCTGAGCATTATGCTTATCTGAAGATTGAAGAGGGCTGTTCAAACTGCTGTACCTACAGTGCTATTCCCTCTATAAGAGGAAAGTACAGAAGCCGTGAAATTGAAAGCATTATTGCAGAGGCGGAGAGTCTTGCACAAAGCGGAATCAAGGAGCTTGTCGTTGTTGCACAGGACACAACACGCTACGGAATTGATCTTTACGGTGAGCTGAAATTGCCGAGCTTACTCAAGGAGCTTTGCAAAATTGAGGGCATCGAGTGGATAAGAATACTTTACTGTTATCCTGAATGCCTTACAGATGAGCTTATTGATGTCATTGCCGAGCAGGACAAGATCTGTAATTACATTGACCTTCCCTTACAGCATGCCGACGGGGAAATTTTGAAAAGGATGAACAGAACCGGCAATGAAGAAAGCTTGACGGCTCTTATTGAAAAGCTCAGAAAAAAAATCCCCGATGTCGTGATACGCACAACCTTTATTACGGGCTTTCCGGGCGAGACAGAGGAGAATTTTGAAACACTTTCCCGTTTTGTCTCAAATGTGAAATTTGACAGACTCGGCTGTTTTGCTTATTCGGCTGAGGAAGGCACGTTTGCTGCGAAAATGGATAATCAAATTGATCAGGATGTCAAAGCACACCGAAGTGAAATTATCATGCAGCAGCAGTATGAGATTTTTTCCGACAAGCAGGAAAAGAGAGTCGGCAGTGTCATGACGGCAATCGTTGACGGCTATGATGAGGAAAATATGCTTTATATGGGCAGAACATATATGGATGCACCGGAAATTGATTCAAGCGTGATTCTTTCAACTGAGGACGAGCTTGAAAAGGGTCAGTTTGTCAAAATCAAGATTATTGGCGTTGATGACTGTGACCTTATAGGCGAGGTTATCGACTGATATTTTGTATTGACAAAACTTTTTTTGATGTGTATAATGTATTAAACAAATATTCAAATGCGTTAAAAGGGAGAAGTAATCACATTACCTTTTTCAAAGAGAGGGGCCGTTTGGTGAGAGTGTCCTGTCAAAGAAGTGATGAAATGCACCCGTCAGCACCCAAGGGGAATCAAGTATCCGAGGGCGTAGGTCGGCGTTAACGGCAAGGCTATATTAGTAGCTGATGAGTTATAAATCGGAGTGGAACCGCGTTTTTACGCCTCTGTGTTGAATTTTTTCGCACAGAGGTTTATTTTTTGGCTTCAAGGTGGTAATATATGTTAGAAAGATTGAAAGAGGATCTTCAATGTGTCAAAGACAGAGACCCTGCCGCAAGGAGTAATGTTGAGATAATGCTTCTTTATCCAGGCTATAAGGCTGTCAGGTCATACCGTAAAGCACATTGGTGTTATAATCACAAAATGTATTTTCTTGCCCGTGCAATTTCACAGCGTTGCGTTAAAAAAACAAACATTGAAATTCATCCGGGGGCAAAAATCGGAAGACGGTTTTTTATTGACCACGGAACCGGAGTGGTTATCGGTGAAACTGCGGTTATCGGAGATGACTGCACAATTTATCAAGGTGTCACACTCGGTGGTACGGGAAAGGAACACGGAAAAAGGCATCCGACCTTGGGCAATAATGTTCTTGTCGGAGCAGGAGCAAAGG
>CAZBFI010000164.1:0-2777 GCA_964491165.1 uncultured Faecalibacterium sp. | reverse complement strand
AACTTACATTTTATGCTTTGGCAAGGAAAGAAACAGGCATATTTTATTGTAATATTGTATAAAATTATTTTGACTTGATTCAATAAAACAGCACCTTGCCGAAAATGATTCTTTCGTATTGAATTTTTTAAAAAATTATGCGATAATACAAATATAAAATATTTTGATTAGGAGTTTTGTAGCATGAAAAAGATTATTTGCAAAGTAACCTATGATACTGAGCTTTCCGAGCTTGTTGCAAAAAAGACAAGTGGTGAATTCGGTGATCCTACAGGCTACGAAGAAAGTCTTTATAAAACTGCTGACGGAAAGTATTTCCTTTATGTAAACGGTGGAGCAGATTCAATTTATCCAAAGGAAGATATCAGCAGAATGTCCGCTAAGAAAGCAGAGGACTGGAAAGCTAAGCTTTGATAAAAATAAAGAAACCGGTTGCCTGTGCAGCCGGTATTTTTTTGTCTCATGGTGCTTTATATGTTAAGCTTTTAACATTTTGGTGTTGATTTAATAAGGCTTTTGATGTATAATAATCTCTATTCATTGACTTTAAGGAATGGTATATACAATGGCAGTTAACAGAATTTACAAAGCAATACCGACAGTTGCAATCAGGGGAATTGTTATCTTCCCCGGAATACGACTTCATTTTGATATAGCTCGCAGTAAATCAATTGCGGCAATTGAGGCGGCAATGGAGCTTGACCAGAAGGTCTTTCTTGTTGCTCAAAAGGATCCTTCGGTTGAATATCCCACAAGAGACGACCTTTACAACATGGGTGTTGTTGCAAGCATTAAGCAGGTTGTAAAATCACCCAAGGAAAACCAGCTCAGAGTTGTCGTTGAGGGTATCGTAAGAGCGCAAATTACAGATATCGCTTCAACCGAACCGTATTTTACCTGCAACATCAGAGAGCGTAAAACTCCTGCTGTTACCGCTGAAAATCAAGAATTAAAAGATGCTCTCGTCAATAAAATCAAGGGTGAGCTTCTGGATTATATGCATTATACCGCCCGAAGCGATGAGGAAGCTAAACGCGATGCTGAAATTTTTTATATGGAGGATGCAAGCGATTTTGCCGACCTTGTGGCAGGTAACACGATTCCCGAATTTAAATTAAGACAAAAGCTGCTTGAAAAGGTTTCGCTTGTGCCGAGATTGGAATTATTGCTTGACCTAATGCGTAAGGAGAATAACATCCTCGCCCTCGAAAACAAGATAGAGGGTCAGGTTGAAAAGCAAATGGAGGAAAATCAAAAGGATTATTACCTCAGAGAAAAAATCCGTGCTATATATTCCGAGCTTGGAGAGGGTGAAAACATTCTTTCCGATTTGCAACAGTACAGAGCAAAAATCAAGAATCTCAACTGTTCCGATGAGATAAAAGAAAAGCTTTCAAATGAATGTGATAAGCTTTCAAAAATGCAAGGCACTTCCGTTGACGCTTCAATCATAAGAGCGTATCTCGATGTTGCTCTTTCACTGAATTTCGGCAATTACACCGTTGATAATCTCGACTTGGAAAGAGCTGAAAAAATTCTTGATGATGAGCATTACGGCCTTACTAAAGTAAAAGAACGTTTCATTGAAATGCTGGCGGTTAAAGCAAAGACAAATGCACTTAAAGGTCAGATCATCTGCCTTGTCGGCCCTCCGGGTGTCGGTAAAACCTCAATCGTCAGAAGCGTTGCCAAGGCCATGAACAGAAAATATGTCAGATTGTCTCTCGGCGGTGTAAGTGATGAGTCGGAAATAAGAGGACACAGAAAAACCTATGTCGGAGCTATGCCGGGCAGAATCGTCAACTCTCTCATTCAGGCAAAGACATTTAATCCGATTATTTTGCTCGATGAAATCGACAAGCTCGGTAAGGACTATAAGGGTGATCCCGCATCGGCATTACTTGAGGTGCTTGATCCCGAACAGAACAACACCTTCAGAGATAATTATATGGAGTTCCCCATAGATTTAAGCAAGGTTCTTTTCATCACAACAGCTAACGATCCTTCAACGATTCCCGAACCTTTATACGATCGTATGGAGGTAATTGAGCTTGTAAGCTACACTCAGCAGGAAAAAGAGATCATTGCAAAAAATCACCTTATTAAAAAGCAGATGAAGCTTCACGGCTTAACAGGTAACAATATCCGTTTCAGCGATGAGGCAATAAGCGAAATGATAACCGCTTATACATCGGAGGCAGGTGTGAGACGGCTTGAGCAGGTTATAGCCTCCGTTTGCAGAAAGAGTGTAGTCCTGCTCGAAAAAGGTGAGCTTAAACGAATCAAAGTGACTGTTGAGCTTTTGAAAGAGCTTTTAGGTCCGGGAAAATATAAAAAAGAAGAAATTTCAGGTGAAAACGCAGTCGGAGTTGTCAATGGCCTTGCTTGGACAAGAGTCGGCGGTGAAATTTTGCAGGTTGAAGCTGTGACCATGGAGGGCGAGGGTAGCATCGAAACCACCGGTTCGCTCGGTGATGTTATGAAAGAGTCCGCAAAAACCGCTTACAGCTATCTTCGAAGCAAAAAGGACAAATACGGTATTCCGCTTGAGCGTTTCACGAAAAATAATATTCACATTCATGTGCCGCAGGGTGCAGTGCCTAAGGATGGACCTTCTGCCGGTGTAACAATTTCAACTGCCTTGCTTTCGGCTCTCAGTGGCAAGCTCGTCGATAAATCCGTTGCAATGACGGGTGAAGTCACCTTAACGGGCAGAGTTCTGGCAATCGGCGGACTTCGTGAAAAATCAATGGCAGCTTACAAGGCAGGTATTAAAA
>CAZBFI010000163.1:0-2856 GCA_964491165.1 uncultured Faecalibacterium sp. | reverse complement strand
CTTGTATGGTAGCTTGCCGTGTTGCAAGACTTGCAACAAAGAAAAAGCACATCATCAAGATGGGCGGTGCTTATCACGGTTGGTCAGATCAGCTCGGCTACGGTATCCGTGTTCCCGGCTCTAAGTTCACACAGGCAAACGGTGTTCCCATGCGTCTTATGAGAGACACACAGGAGTTCTTCCCCAACGATCTTAACGATCTTGAAAAGAAGCTCAGAAGAAATCAGCTCAACGGCGGCACAGCAGCAGTATTCATCGAGCCGGTAGGTCCCGAAAGCGGTACTCGTCCTCTCGACATCGACTTCAACAAGGGCGTTGAAAGACTTTGCCGCAAGTACGGCGCTTTGCTCATCTTCGATGAGGTTGTAACAGGCTTCCGTATCGGTATGGCAGGTGCTCAGGGCTATTATGGTGTTGAGCCTGACCTTACAATCTTCGGTAAGGTTATCGCAGGCGGATATCCCGGTGCAGGCGGTATCGGCGGTAAGAGAGAATACATGAAATACATGGGTGCAGGTCTTGATGCAAGCGGCATGAAGATCAAGAAGGCATTCTGCGGTGGTACAATGGCTGCAACTCCCATCTCATGCGTTGCAGGTTATTACACACTTGAAGAAATCGAAAAGCAGAACGCTTGCCAGAAGGCTGGAATCATGGGTGACAGAATCACCGCAGGTCTCAACCAGATCATCGACAAGTATAACCTTCCCTTCGTTGCATTCAACCAGGGTTCAATCTGCCACATGGAGACAGTTGCAACAATGCACTTCTCAATTGACTGGAGCAAGCCTTGGACAATTCCCGGCGTAATCAAGGAAACAGACAAGCGTAAGCAGGAAATGGCACACATGGGTGCAGCTTACATGGCAGAGGGTCTTGTAACCGTCGGCGGTTCAAGACTTTACACCTCAGCAGCATACACAGAAGAAATGATCGACGATGCTCTTGCACGCTTTGACAAGGTATTCTCAAACATTTCAGTTGTTGAATAATCAGCTCATACATAATAAGGCAGGTTTTTGCGAGCCTGCCTTATATTGAAATTTACGAAAGGTCAGGTATAAAACAATGGATCTTTTACAAGCAAAAGAAATTGTTGTTGAAGCCGGCAAGCAGCTTGTTGCAACAGGACTCATTGCTCGCACTTGGGGTAATGTCAGTTGCCGAATCAGCGACACTGAATTTGTTATCACACCCTCCGGAAGAGATTATCTCAGTCTCACTCCCGATGATATCGTTGTTGTTAATATTCAGGATTTGACCTATGAGGGTGACATTAAGCCATCAAGCGAAAAGGGAATCCATGCACAGTGCTATATTCTTCGCAAGGACTGTAACTTTGTCATTCATACTCATCAGGCAAACGCTTCAATCGTTTCCGCAATCGGTTGCGACATCAACGGAATCACCGGTTACAGCAAGGACATCATCGGTGACAACATTCCCGTTGCATCATACGGTCTGCCCGGCACCGGCAAGCTTCGCAAGGGCGTAGTTGCCGCACTTGAGCGCTCGGATTCAAAGGCTGTTATCATGCGCCACCACGGTGCTGTTTGTCTCGGCTGTGACTATGACGATGCATTCAAGGTTGCACATGAGGTTGAAAAGGTTTGTGCCGACTTCATTTACAACAAGTACAATCAGGCAACAGGCAAGGCAACCGACACCTTCAAGGATGTTTATTCTTATGTCACTGAGCTTAAGGCAAGAGCCGATGCTCCCGCTGCAAAGCTTAATGCTTATGACAGTATAAAAATCGACGATGCAATCATTCTTTCCGACAAAAACGGTGATGTTGTTGCAACAGTCGGACTCAACGGAGACAAGGATGAGCTTATCACCGGCGAAAAATATCCCTCCGAGGCTGACATTCATAAGGCTATTTATCAAAAAAGAGATGACCTTGGTGCAATCATTCATTCACAGGAGGAGGCTATTGTTGCTACATCGAAAATCGGCAAAACTCTCAAGCCTCTGCTTGATGACTTTGCACAGATTGTCGGTGTAACAGTCAAATGTGCTGAATTTGACCCCAATGACACTCTTAAATCCTCAAAGAAGGTTGCAAAGAAGCTTGGCAAAAAGGGCAGAAATGCTGTTTTGCTCAAGGATAACGGTGCTGTTTGCTGCGGTTCAAACAAGGACGAGGCACAGGCTGCCGAAATGGTTATGGAAAAGAACTGCAAGTCAGTTGTTTCCGCTGAGCTTTTCGGTTCACCGAAGCCGATCGGCAAAATCGACAGCGTTCTGATGAATGTTATTTACAGAGTAAAATATTCAAAGCAGAAATAAGTGTATAAAACAGACATCATCTTTCTGATACATAATAAAGGGATCCTTTGGCTTATAAACGAGCTGAAGGATCTCTTTATATTTAAATACTGCTTTTTCGTGGAGATGGTATATACTCCCCCCCAAAAAATCATCACCCTTGCTTTTCATCTTCTCAATGTTAAAACGGACTCTTTGTGCTTAAGCTAAAGAGTCTGTTTATCTTGGCTTACAGCATAAAAACAGAACAATAGTTTTGTCTGTTCCATTAAGGCAACAAAAAAGCTTTCCGTCAAATCTCTCACGGAAAGCCTTTTATTATTTATCTCGTTTTATGCGATCTGCGCTTTTTGTAAAAAAGATGCAGAATGAATCAACCGAGCCAAAATAAAGCGTAGCTTTTGTTTTGGGTAACCCGACGGCGTACGAGGTACGCCGAGTGGCGAGGTTGGTTTATAGCATAAAATACAAAACTCAAGTTTTGTCTGTTCCATTAAGGCAACAAAAAAGCTTTCCATCAAATTTCTCTAACGGAAAGCCTTTTATTATTTATCTCGTTTTATGCGATCTGCGCTTTTTGTAAAA
>CAZBFI010000162.1:0-2881 GCA_964491165.1 uncultured Faecalibacterium sp. | reverse complement strand
TCCCGGATAACGAATGCCGTACCTTACGGCATAAGTGAAGCCACTCTTGCCGTAAAAGCCGATATCCCCCTCAAAGCATAAAGCTCCTAAGCCGTATTCGGCAGCCTTTTTCACAGTATAATCGAGCAACATTTTGCCGTAGCCCTTGTCCTTCAATTTGGGACAGATACAAATCGGTCCCATTGTGGCAATCGGAATATTTTTTTCCGTCATCAGCTTATGGCAAAAACATTCTGACCAATTAAGCGATCATTTAACCTAAATTTCCGACATAAGAGAAGAAAATCTTAGTGTAACCGTCGGGAATCACAAAAAGATTCGGATCTGAGGTTTTCGAGATACTGTTTATCACAGCTTTATCAACAAGCTTAGTTCCGTTGTATTCTTCAACGCCGACGAATTTGCCTGCCTTAAAATAAAACTTCAGCGTTGTACTGCTTTCGAGATCGGTATAGCTTTCGCAGACAACCTTTTTTGAATTAAATGTAGCAAGGCTTGCTCTGGCATTCCAGTCTGCTTTTGGCATAAAGCTTTCCATTGTTGCCGAAACATCAAAGGTTTTATTTAAAATTGCAGGAACGCTCATGTAACACTCATTCTCGCTGAGAATAATATATGAGCCTTCAGTATTATTAAGAAGAACATAAGGTCTCTCGTTAACATTCGTGTAAAGATAATAGCTGTTACCGTTTTTTGCAACAGTTACCTTTGCATTGCCGTATTTGTTGCCGACTTCCGTGTAAGAGAGAGTATACTGACTTGAGTTGAAAATTTTCCGTAAAGACTCAACTCTTTGAACATATAAGTCACTTACTCCGGGGTCGGTGGTTGCCTTACAAATCTCACTTGCCTCAAACCATTTTACTGTATTGAGTGACTTTTTATATGCTCTGACACGGAAATAATAATTAGTGTCACTTGAAAGATTCTTAAAAGTACAGCTCAGAGTATTCTGACCGGAAAGAGTTTTGACATTCTTCCACTGACCGTTTAAATAAGCATAAACTCTGTAACCGCTTGAATTAGGTGCTTTTGTCCAGCTTAGCTTTACAGCGCTGTCGGAAACGGCTGAACAGGTAACCTTGACCTTATTTTCATCAAGAGTCTTGATTTTGAAATAATTTGAAGCAGGTCCTTGGACATAACTGCCATTTACATCGGTAAGTGCTCTGACGGCAAAGTAATATGCCGTTGCGGATTTCAAGTTGTTAACCTTGCCGTAAAGCTTCTTAGTTACGCCTAAACGGTTCCATTTTGTACCGTTATATTGATACACAGCATAGCCTATTGCACCATTAACCTTGTTCCAATTAAGCTGAACGGAATTGTTGCCGGCAGAACCGCTTAAAGTTGTGGCTACAAGAGATTTTGTCTTAAACTTAACATAAGAATACTTTTCCGAAAAGTACAGCTTATTTAAAACCTTTCTTGCACTTTTGATGGCAAATGTATAGCTGTTGGAGGCATGAAGCCCCGAAATGGTAATTGAAGTTGCTGAAGTATCCTTCAGATTTTTCCATTTACCGTCGGAATAACTATAAAGTCTGTATCCGCTTGCATTTTCACTCGGCAACCATGTAAGGCTCACAGAGTCTGCTGTTATATCTGTAATTTTAAAGCCCTCCGGCTTACTAAGCTCAACAGCGGCAAGAGAAGAGAGTGAAAAAGCGGTAATTAAGGTTACAACACACAAAAACAGTGCTGCTAATTTTTTTAACTTTTTCATAAATTATAAATCCTTTAAATGTTTACTTCTGCTCGGATGTCTTAATTTTCTCAATGCCTTAGCTTCAATCTGTCTGATACGCTCTCTTGTAACATTGAATTCCTTACCGACATCCTCAAGGGTGTGAGGTGTGCCGTCACGAAGACCGAAACGAAGTCTCAGAACCTCGGCTTCTCTTGCTGTAAGAGTTTCAAGAACCTCATTAACCTTTGTTCTCAAAAATGTCATTGCAGCGGCATCGGCAGGCGAAAGAGCATCTTCATCGGGAATGAAATCACCCAAATGGCTATCCTCCTCTTCACCGATGGGAGTTTCAAGAGATACAGGCTCTTGAGAAATTCTGAGAATATCACGAACCTTGTCTATCGGCATTTTCAACTCCTGCGCAATGTCCTCGGGTGACGGATCTTTACCCTTGGTGTGCAAAAGCATATTGCTTGTCTTTTTTACCTTGTTAATGGTTTCAACCATGTGAACGGGAATTCTGATTGTTCTGCCCTGATCGGCAATAGCTCTTGTGATAGCTTGTCTTATCCACCATGTTGCGTAGGTTGAGAATTTAAAGCCTTTTGTATAGTCGAATTTATCAACTGCCTTAATAAGTCCGAGATTACCCTCTTGGATCAGGTCAAGGAACATCATTCCCCTGCCCACATAACGCTTTGCAATTGAAACGACGAGACGGAGATTTGCCTTAGTAAGCTTTTCCTTTGCTTCCTTGTCGCCGTTTGAAATGCGGATTGCAAGCTCAATTTCTTCTTCCGATGAAAGAAGCTCAACACGACCGATATCTTTAAGATAAACCTTAACGGGATCGTCGATAACGCTTTTTGGGTCGCTGACCATGTTATCGTAATCCTTGGGAATATCAATATCAACGGAAATTGAATCAAGATTTTCTTCACTTAAATCATCAATGATTTCCACGCCGAGAGCTTCGAGCTTGGAATATATCTTTTCCATTTCCTCCATATCAATATCAGCCTCGATAACAACGGTATCAATCTCCGTTGTTGTCAGCTTACCTGTTGAACTGCCTTTTTCGATAAGTGCTTTGAGCATTAGATTTTTATCAGGTCTTTCCATGATGTTTTTATCCTTGCCTTTCTTAATTTTTATATATAATAATCATTTTTTAAACAGCTTGAGATATTC
>CAZBFI010000161.1:0-2965 GCA_964491165.1 uncultured Faecalibacterium sp. | reverse complement strand
AGTGATAACAATGGGTAAGGTAATTCTCGATTGGAAAACAGCACATGATTTCATCAGAGATGCATTCATCGGTTCAGGTGTTCCCGCAGATGATGCTGAGGTAGTAACTGATGTTATTCTTGAATCTGACAGAAGAGGTATTGAATCTCACGGTTGTAACCGCTTTAAGCCGGTTTATATCGACAGAATCAAGGCAGGCATTCAGTTTGCAAAAACAAACTTTGAAATCATCAAGGAAACAGAGACAACAGCAGTTGTTGACGGCCATCACGGTATGGGACAGGTTATCGGTCACAGAGCTATGAGCATGGCAATCGAAAAGGCTAAGAAATACGGCATGGGTATGGTAGTTGTACGCAACTCAACTCATTACGGTATCGCAGGCTACTACACAACAATGGCAACAAAGGCAGGCTGCATCGGTATGACAGGCACAAATGCCCGTCCGTCAGTTGCTCCGACTCACGCTGTTGAGGGTATGTTCGGAACAAACCCCTTCACTCTCGGCGTTCCCACCGATGAGGATTTTGACTTCAACTTTGACTGCGCAACCTCAATCACACAAAACGGTAAGGTTGAATATTACGAGAGAATCGGTGAAGAAATTCATCCCGGTACAGTTATCGACATTGACGGTAATCCTGTTGAGGGTGACGCAGGCGTTGCACTCAAGAAGATTCGTCAGGGCACAGCAGCTCTTACAACTCTCGGTGGTATCGGTGAAGCTCTCGGCGGCTATAAGGGATACGGCTTTGCAATGTTTGTTGAATTCCTTTCATCAATTCTTCAAGACGGTGCTTACGGTAAGGATCTTGACGGTAAGGATGCAGACGGAAATATCCGTCCTTATCAGCTCGGTCACTTCTTCATTGCAATTGACACAAATCACTTCCTTGGTGAAGAAATTGCAAGAAAGAAGGCTGGCGATATAATCCGTAAGGTTCGCTCTGCAAAGAAGGCACCCGGTGAGGACAGAATCTACACCGCAGGTGAAAAAGAGCATGACATCTGGCTTCAGAGAAAGGACAGCGGTGTGCCTATCAATGAATCAGTTCAAAAGGAAATGAATCAGGTTCGTGACGACCTTGGTCTCACACAGTATGTATTCCCCTGGGAGAAATAAGCTTTTTTTGATCCGTCGCTACGGTTAAAGTGGCGGCGGAGCAATTGCTTTAAATAATTTTTGAAAAAAGGTGAAAATATGGATTACGCAAAAGAATCATTGAAACTGCATGAGCAGTGGAAAGGTAAAATCGAAGTTGTCGCAAGAGCAAAGGTCAAGGATAAGGAAGCACTTTCACTTGCATATACTCCCGGTGTTGCACAGCCTTGCCTTGAAATTCAAAAAGACATCAACAAATCCTATGAGCTTACAAGAAGATGGAACACCATTGCCGTTGTAACCGACGGCACGGCAGTTCTCGGCTTGGGAGACATCGGCCCTGAGGCAGGTATGCCTGTTATGGAAGGAAAGTGTGTGCTTTTCAAGGAGTTCGGTGATGTCGATGCAATTCCTCTTTGCATCCGTTCAAAAGATGTTGACACGATTGTTGACACAATTGCACTTCTTGCAGGTTCTTTCGGCGGAGTAAATCTTGAAGATATCGGTGCACCGAGATGCTTTGAGATTGAAAGAAAGCTCAAGGAAAAGGCAGATATCCCCATTTTTCACGATGATCAGCACGGCACTGCCGTTGTATGCTCGGCTGCTTTAATCAATGCACTCAAGCTTAACGGCAAAAAAATAGAGGACTGCGTTGCAGTGTTTAACGGTGCAGGTGCGGCAGGTGTTGCCATTGCAAAGCTTTTTCTTGCAATGGGCATTAAGGACGTCATCATGTGTGACAGAAAGGGTATTGTTCACAAGAACAGACCCGGAATCGAAAATGAGCCGGCAAAGATTGAGCTTGCCTCATTCTCAAACAAGAGTGGAAAAACAGGCACACTTGCAGATGCTCTTGTCGGTGCGGACATTTTCATCGGTGTTTCAGCTCCCGGTTGTGTGACACAGGATATGGTGCGTTCCATGGCAAAGGATCCGATAGTGTTCCCGATGGCAAATCCCGTTCCGGAAATTATGCCCGATGAGGCAATTGCAGCAGGTGCTTGCGTTGTCGGAACAGGCAGAAGTGATTTCCCGAATCAGATCAACAATGTTCTCGCATTCCCCGGCATTTTCAGAGGTGCTTTGGATGTAAGAGCAAGTGACATCAATGAGGAAATGAAGATGGCAGCCGCAAAGGCCATTGCTTCTTTGGTTTCCGATGATGAGCTTAGAAGCGATTATATTCTTCCCGCAGCTTTCGATGAAAGGGTAGGCCCGACTGTTGCTGCCGCTGTTGCACAGGCTGCAAGAGACAGCAAGGTTGCAAGAATATAAATGCTCCGAATATTTAAAGCAGAATAAATAAAATTAGCTTTCCGTCAGAGAAATCTGACGGAAAGCTTTGTGTTATATAAGAGGAATAGGACAAAACTGTTTTTTGTGTTTTATCCTATAAACCAACCTCGCCACTCGGCGTACAAAGAGTACGCTTTAAAGTCCGAGGCTTAATCTTTATATTTTTTTAAAGTGAAAAGCTGAACGGTAAAAGCTCTTTTAATGTGAAAGCTTTGATTTCACCGTTGCTGTTGCCCGTTATAATTTCAAAATCCTCATCGCAAAATTCACACATAACCTGACGGCAAACACCGCAAGGTGTGCAAAATGAGTCAAAGCTGCCGTCTTTTCCACCCATAACGGCAATTTTTAAAAACTCTCTTTCACCCTCGCTGACAGCCTTGAAAAAAGCGGTTCTTTCTGCGCAGTTTGTCGGGCCGTAAGCGGCATTTTCAATGTTACAACCGGAATATACTTTTCCGCTTTTAGTTAGCAGTGCAGCTCCGACAGTGAAGTGAGAATAGGGCGAATAGGAATTTAAGGCTGCATTTTTTGCTTTTTCGATAAGCTCCCTGTCTGTCATTT
>CAZBFI010000160.1:1614-3003 GCA_964491165.1 uncultured Faecalibacterium sp. | reverse complement strand
GCTTCCTTACGTATGAGCTGACACTGACGAACGATATCACGGACAGTGCCTTCCTTAATAAGCTCGGGTGTCAGAACAACATCGAGAGCGATAACAGTGCCGTCTGCACATTCTGCTGAAACGATACCTGCCTTTGTTTTTGACATGATGTTGAAAATCGAATGGTCATAGGCTTCATCAAAGCCGTTAACCAAAACAGCCTCACCGTTTTGAGCTTTAAGTGTGTATGAAGCCATTTCTTCGGCACTTGCATTTTCAAGAGCCTGCTTCATCTTGTTGACATTCTGCTTGAGGACAGCACCTGCAACCTTGAAGTTAACAGTTAAGTAGCTGTCATTAAGCACATTTGCATCGTTGATATATTCAAGCGACTTGATGTTAAGCTCGTCAAGAATATTCTTCTCAAAGATTCCGATGTCATCGGCTCTGTCGGTGCATACGAAAAGCTTTGAAAGAGGCTGGCGCACCTTGAGCTGATATTCGTTACGAAGTCTCATTGAGGTTGCAATGATATCTCTTGCAAAAGCGGTCTTTTCAATGATGCCGTCATCTTCAAAGCCCTCGATAACTGTCGGCCAATCGCTCAGGTGTACGGAAAGCTCCGATGTTGGAAGAACACGACGAACGAGATTCTGCCAGATGCTCTCTGTCATAAACGGAATGATGGGAGCCATAACCTTGACGCAGGTCGAAAGGGCAGTGAAAAGAGTCCAGTAAGCGATCATCTTGTCGTTCTGATCCTCTGTTTTCCAGAAACGGCGACGGTTTGTTCTGATGTACCAATTCGAGATGTCATCGGTGAAAATTTCAAACTCTTTGATAAGATTATAAGCCTTGTAATCTTCCATTTGAGCTGTTGCTTTTGTGATGAAATCATTTGTTCTTGCGATGAGCCACTTATCTGTGACTGTCATTGCATTTTTGTCCGGTTTGTAGTTTTCAAAGTTCGGTTTATCAATTCTTGCGTAGGTTTCAAAGAAGGTGTAAATGTTCCAGAATGAAAGGAGCTTTCTTCTTGCTTCATCTCCGAGGTTGAAGCCGAAACGGACATCGTTTGCAACGGGAGCACCTGCATAAAGATAACGAACCGTATCCGCACCGATTTTTTCCGCTGCTTCATCAAAACGGATCATGAAGCCTGTCTTTGAGAATTTCTGTCCGTTTTCCTGAATAACACTTGAATGGCAAAGCACACGCTGATAAGGAGCTTTGTCCTCAAGAACGGTACTCATAAAGAGCATTGAGTAGAACCAGAGACGAACCTGCTCACGCATTTCAACGATCCATTCTGCCGGATAGTTCTTTCTCCATTCTTCCTTGTTTTCAAAATAGCCCGTTGTCGAGAAGGGTACGATACCTGCATCAAGCCAAACATCACCGACATCGGTG
>CAZBFI010000160.1:0-1514 GCA_964491165.1 uncultured Faecalibacterium sp. | reverse complement strand
GGATCAACAGCTAAGCTCTTAAGCTCATCAATCGAACCGACAACATGAACATTGCCGCAATCCTCACAAACATAGAAGGGGAGAGGCATACCGTAGTAACGCTTACGGGAGATGTTCCAGTTGCCCATGTTATTGAGCCAGTCAAGCATACGCTTGCCGTTTGACTCCGGCTCCCACTTGACGCTCATTGCATTTTTAATCAGACGGGGCTTAAGCTCCTGAGTTTCGATGAACCATGACGGAACAAGGCGGTATATAAGCTCCTCCTTACATCTCCAGCAAATAGGATAGCTATGCTCATGCGGCTTGACAAGATAAAGCTTGTTTCTGTTTTCAAGCTCCTTGAAAACCTCATCTGCGATTGTTTTTGAGTTTTTGCCTGAGAAGAATCCGAAGCCCTTGAGGAATATACCCATATCATCAACGGGCATGATTTCCGGAAGAGAAAGTCTCTTACCAAGCTCGTTATCCTCTGCGCCGCAGCCGGGAGCGATGTGAACAACGCCTGTACCTTCTTCTGCGTCAACATCTTCCCATGCAACGATTTTATGCTCAAAGCCCTGCTGTGCTTCAAGCTCCGGGAAGCAGGTTTCATATTTTTTGCCTACAAGCTCTTCACCCTTGAACATACGAAGAACCTCAAGCTTGTCATCTCCAAGATACTTAATCGCATTCTTTGCGAGAATGACTGTCTTTTCATCGGAAGCAACCTTAACCTCAACATAGTCGATATCGGGGTTGACAGCAAGGGCAACATTGGAGGAAAGAGTCCACGGAGTGGTTGTCCAAACGATGATTTTGCTGTTTGTTCCCTCAACGGGAAGCTTGAAGAAAACGGAATTATGAGTGACGGTCTTGTATGAACCGGTCATTTCATGCTCTGAAAGTGATGTTCCGCAACGGGGACACCACGGCATCGGCTTATACTCACGCTTGATCCAGCCGTTGTTGTCGCAGGTTTTCAAAAAGTGCCAGATTGAAGTGATGTTAAGGTCGGTGTTTGTGAAATATGAGTTATCCCACTGCATCCACTGACCGAGTCTCTTTGACTGCTCGGTGATAACACCGGAATATTGCTTAACACGGTCAACGCATTTCTTTGTGAACTTGTCAATGCCGTAGTTTTCAATATCCTTTTTTGATTCAAAGCCGAGATCCTTTTCAACACCGACTTCAACCCAAAGACCCTGACTGTCAAAGCCGTTCTGACAGCGGCAGTCATAACCTCTCATGTACTTATATCTGATGAAGGTATCCTTGAGGGTGCGTCCCCATGCGTGATGGATACCCATAGGATTATTTGCAGTTATCGGGCCGTCGATGAAACGGAAACGCTCCTTGCCCTGATTCTTTTCTTTTCGCTTTTCAAAGCAGTTGTTCTCTTGCCAAAAGTCGAGAATATCATGCTCCATGGCGATAAAATTATTGCTTTTTTCAATTTCTGCCATAATAAATCAAATCCTCCGTAAGTTTTTTACGACAACCGGAAAGCATAACCCTCCGATTATATATAC
>CAZBFI010000159.1:0-3063 GCA_964491165.1 uncultured Faecalibacterium sp. | reverse complement strand
ACAAAGCTGACGCTTTATTTTGGCTCGGTTGATTCATTCTGCATCTTTTTTTCAAGCCCCTTTTGCTCTATCTGTTTTTTTAAAAAAAATCCCTTGTGCTACCTTTTATATTCCGTAGCTTTCAACGAGTCGGTCATATTCATCGTCGGTAATTGTCATAACCGAGCCGTGACGGGGTGAAAAATCCATTGAATAGTCCTTCTTGTCCACAACGGCATAATCACGCAGGTTCTCCGTCTGCTGCATGAAAAATCTGCCCTTGCCGTATTCGTCCATGATCATCAGCCATGTGTCCGTTCCGTTGATTTTATAAAGCTGACTGCCCTCAACTCCGCTTGGAGCAAGGGAAACGACGGTCGGCTTGTCCTCATAAGGGCCGTTTGCCTTTTCGCTTGTGACAAAAGCGATGGTCTGATCCTCATCGTGCTTGAAAAAGAGGAAAAACAGCTTTTCCTTTTCGCTGTAAATAATGTCGCCGTCAATGGTTTGAATCCCCTCACGGAAATAAAGCGGTGTCGGTTCGCTTATCAGAGACTTCATGTCCTTTGAATAGGCATAATACATTCCGGCAGTGTTGTTTTCCTTGGTTGAGCCTGCCCAGTATATCATGTAAGCACCCTTTTCGCTGTCGTAAATTGCCTGAGGCGCCCAAGCTCTTGTGGTGTTTTTGAATTTCTCGCCCAAAAGCTTCATGTCAATAAGCGTTTCGTCAGTCCAATTTATCAAATCGTCTGACTGCCAGGTTATCAGTGAGTGGTTCGATTCCCAGCCCTCAGCACATTTCATGTCGGTTGCAATGATATATATTTTTCCGTCAACACCTCTGAAAACAAAGGGATCACGGACACATTTTTTGCCCTTGGTCTGAGTTATTACGGGGAGGTTATTGTTAAGCGGTTTAAAATCGTATCCGTTTTCACTCACGGCAAAGTGGAGAGTCTCCTCGCCCTCACCATTTCCGACAAAGTAAACAAAAAGGTATTTTCCAAATTCACTTTTAACCTTAACGGCTTTTTTCGTGTTCATTTTATAAACCTCGCTCATTTTGAATTACGCTTTTTCAGTGCCTTAAAGACCTCGTCTTTTTCACTGAAGGGTATGTTTTCACCGCAAATTTTCATGCTTTGCTCATGTCCCTTGCCGGCAAGAATGATGATATCGCCCTTTTGTGCGTTCATTACTGCGTATTCAATAGCCTCTGCACGATCGGGTATGATGATATATTTTCCGTTTTGAGCCTCACAGCTTTTTGCGATTTCAAGGCAAATGCTCTGCGGATCTTCAAAATTCGGATCGTCACTTGTGATGATTGAAAGGTCGCTCAAAGCACCCGAAACGCTTCCAAGCTCCTGCCTGCGACATTCCGTTCTTCCTCCCACCGAGCCGAAAACCGTGATTATTCTGTTATGCTCGTAGGCCTTTGCAGTGTCGATTATGCTTTTAAGGCTTATGCCGTTATGAGCGTAGTCGATGATGACGGAAAAGTCGCTGTCTGTTTCAAGCACTTCTCCCCTGCCCTTGACAAAGACTGTTGAAAGTCCCTTGAGCTTGTCCTCCTGGCTGACATTGAACCTGTCGGCAACGGCAAGGGCAACAAGTGCGTTAAGAGCGTTGATTTCTCCCGGAAGTGAAATTTTATAGCTTTGCTTTTTGTCCTTGCAAAGACAGTCAAAGCTCATGCCGAGCTTATTGTTGAATTTGAGCTTTTGGCTTGAAAGGAGCTTATAATCCGAAGCCTTTGTTTCGGAATATGTGATAACCTCACCCTTGCAGTTTTGAATGATAACCGGTGCAAACGGGTCATCGGTGTTGACAATCGCACATGAGCAAAGAGGGAAAAGCTGAGTTTTCCAATAGGCATATTCCTCAAAGGATTCATGCTCGTTTGTGCCGATATGATCCGGATAAAGATTTGTGAATATTCCGACGGCAAAATTTATTCCGTCGGTGCGGTGAGCCTTTAAGCCGAGGGAGGAAACCTCAATTGCAACCGCCTTACAGCCGTTATCTGCCATTTGACGGAACATTTTTTGAAGCTCATAGCTTTCGGGTGTGGTGTTTACTGTCGGAAGCACAACATCCTTATAGCTTGCTCCGACAGTTCCGATAATGCCTGTTGTGATTCCCGATGAGTCGAGAACATTTTTGACAATATGTGCAACGGTAGTTTTTCCCTTAGTTCCCGTGATACCTATAACGGAGATTTCTTTTGACGGGTGACGGAAAAAGTTACAGCTCATCTGTGCCAGAGCTGCTCTTGTGTCCTCAACCTCAATCACGGTTGAGCCTTCACCGACCTCGATTTTTTCACTGCAAACAAAGACTCTGCTGCCCTTTTCGTAGGCACTCATTGCGTATTTGTGACCGTTGGCAAAAGCGCCTTTAAGGCAAACGAAAACGATTCCGTCACCTGCCTTGCGTGAGTCATAAGCAATATCGCTTATTTCCATGTCACAAAGACAGTCACAGCTATATGCCATATTTTTAAGAATATCCTTGATTTTCATTTAAATTCTCCTTACTGACGGGATTCTTTGATTCTTCTGAGTTCTTTTTCTTTTTTAATCTCTGCTCTTTCTTTCAGATAGGCACTGCGCCTTTCTTCCTTGCCCTTTCCGTAAAATCCGACCTTACGGAAAGCTTCGACAAACATTGCAACAAGACAGCCTCCAGAGCCGAGCATAAGGTCAACCATGGTGTCGGTCAATCCTGCGGAATACGGCTTTTGACCGTGCTGCATGACAAAGCCGTAAAGTCTGTCCATGGTAAACTCGTAATACTCCCAGCCGACAAGCAGAGTCACACCCATGCCAAGCGAAAAAAGAGCCTGAACGGAAACCTTAATGGGCTTTTTTTCACCCTGCATAATGTCCGAAAGTGCAAAAGCTCCCGTTGTTGCAAGGTAGCCGGCAAAAATATGCTCCGGAATATCAATACCCTCAAAGCTTGTCCTTGTGTTGAGAGTTGTTCCCACAACACAGGCAAGGCAGATGAAAACATTGAGCATCGTCTGTAAGTAAGAGGGGACCTTAGTGATGAAGGATTGTCCGCCGAGAAGCTGGA
>CAZBFI010000158.1:0-3071 GCA_964491165.1 uncultured Faecalibacterium sp. | reverse complement strand
CCTTGAAATCGAAAAGCTTGAAAAGTTCATGGGCGGTATCACAGAGATGAAGAAGCAGCCCGCTGCACTCTTCATTGTTGACCCCAGAAAAGAAAGAATCGCAGTTGCAGAAGCTCACAAGCTCGGTATCCCCATCGTTGCTATCGTTGACACAAACTGTGATCCCGATGAGGTTGACTTTGTAATCCCCGGTAACGATGACGCTATCAGAGCTGTCAGACTTATTGCAGGTGCAATGGCTGATGCAGTTATCGAAGGCAGACAGGGTGAATCAAATGCACCCGCAGTTGAAGCAACTGAAGAAGCTGCTGAATAATTAACTTAAAAATAACCCCGTAAAACAATACGGGGTTTCTTTGAAAAAATATTTTCAGGAGGAATATATTATGGCATTTACAGCAAAAGATGTACAGGCTCTTCGTGAGAAAACAGGCGTTGGTATGATGGACTGTAAGAAGGCTCTCGCAGAGACAGACGGTGATATGGATAAGGCAATGGATATCCTCAGAGAAAAGGGTCTTGCTTCCGCAGCTAAGAAAGCAAGCCGTGTTGCCGCTGAAGGTATCGTTGTAGCATATAATGATAAGGCTAATAAGGTTGGCGTTCTTGTTGAAGTTAACTGTGAAACAGACTTCGTTGCAAAGAACCCCGAATTCGTTGCTCTTGCAAATGCAGTTGCAAAGACAGTTGCAGAAAAGAATCCTGCTGATATGGACGCTCTTAACGCAACAGTTATCGCTGATGGCACAATGACAGTTGCAGAAGCTGTTCAGGAGCTTTTCCTTAAAATCCGTGAGAACATGAGCGTTCGTCGTTTCGTAAGAGTCGAGGGCGTTGTTGAAACTTATATCCATGCTGGTGGTTCAGTTGGTGTTATGGTTGAATTTAACGCTGACGATTCAGTTGCAAGCAAGGAAGAGTTCATTGTTATGGGTAAGGATGTTGCAATGCAGGTTGCAGCTATGAATCCTCAGTACCTTGATTCAGCTTCCGTTCCCGCAGAGGTTGTTGAAAAGGAAAAGAGCATCCTCGTTGCTCAGATGAAAGAAGATCCGAAGATGGCTTCAAAGCCCGACGCTGTTCTCGGAAAGATCGTTGAAGGCAAGATTGCTAAGTTCTACAAGGAAGTTTGCCTTGCAGAGCAGGCATTCGTTAAGGATGGCGACATCAATGTTGCAAAGTATGTTGCTAACAGCGCAAAAGAGCTTGGCGCTGAAATCAGCCTCAAGAGCTTCACTCGTTTTGCAAGAGGCGAGGGCATTGAGAAGAAGGTTGATGATTTCGCATCTGAAATTGCATCAATGGTAAAATAATCATAAAATGATATAAATAAAAAGGCGATGTAAAAGTTTTTTTACATTGCCTTTTTTTGTGACTTTTTTTCATAAGTCACTCTTGCCGAGTAAGGTGTTCTGCTTTCTATCGGCAAAATTATTATCCCACCGATTTAATTAACACCCTCGCTCTATCTGAAAGCTCGCTCGATTAAGCGAACCGTTTTCCGCCCTGCTTGTCAGGGCGGTATTAGTTTGTCCGATTGCGTTGGGCTTCCCCACACTAATCGGGTGCGGAGAAGCCGCAAACGCCATTGCTTATCCGCTGTTAGTAGTATGGCATTTGCGGCTGTGATAATTCATTTTCAAGTTATGGAAATTATTTCAATTTTTCGACCATCATTTTTGCTGCCTTATATATGTCACCGCAACCGAGTGTGATGATTATATCGCCCTGCTTTGCGTTTGAGGTTACATATTCGGCAATTTCTTCAAAGGTGTTGAACCACACGCTGTTGGGAATCTTATCCGCAAGGTCCTTTGTATAAATTCCGTATGTGTTTACCTCTCTTGAACCCATGATTTCGGTCATTACACACTTATCGGGAATTTTAAGAACTCTGACAAAATCGTCAAAAAGAAGCTTTGTTCTCGAATATGTGAACGGTTGGAAAACTGCCCAGACAGTGTTGTAGCCCATGTTCATCACGGCTTTAAGTGTGACCTCAAGCTCACCGGGGTGATGTGCATAATCGTCTGCGATGGTGATTCCCTTGTATTCGCCCAAAACCTCAAAGCGTCTGCCTGCACCGCTGAAGGAGTTGATTCCGTTTTCACACTCCTCATTTGTGCAGCCTGCATTTTTTGCTGCGGCAAAGGCGGCAAGTGAATTGAGAATGTTGTGTTCACCGGGGATATTTAGTTTAAGGTGAGCGATTTTTTCGCCCTTATAAATAACATCAAATTCACCGAAAGCACCACGGTTATATGTAACATTTTGAGCGTAATAATCGTTGCTGCTTTCTCTGCCGAATGAAATAAGATTTTTGTCAATGCCCCCGACAGCCTTGACAGTGTTTTGATCGTCGCCGTTGAAAATAACAGTATCGCTTGTCATGCTTGCGAACTTATTAAATGAAGCGATGATGTTGTCGAGATTTTTAAAATATTCAAGGTGATCCTCATCGACATTGAGAATTACCGAAACATTGGGGTCAAGCTGATGATAATGATCGTTAAATTCGCAAGCCTCGCAAACCAAAACATCGCTTTTTCCCGCAATGCCGTGACTGTCAATAAGCGGAAGTCTGCCACCGATGACTGCCGACGGATCTTTATTTGCCATGACGAGAATTTGTGTCAGCATTGAAGTGACGGTTGTTTTGCCGTGAGTTCCGCAAACGCAGATGCAGTCCAAATACATTCTTGAAATTGCACCGAAAAGAGTCGCTCTTTCAAAGCAGGGGATATTGCTTTCAAGTGCGGCAACAAGCTCCGGATTATCCTTTAAAATAGCTGCCGTATAAACGATAATTTCCGCACCGACAATGTTTTCTGCTTTCTGACCGAGAATGACATTGATTCCGAGTGAGCGAAGCTTGTCGATGTTATCACCGGGGTTGTTGTCCGAACCGCTTATTTCATACCCCCAGGTGTGAAGAATTTCGGCAAGAGGACACATTCCCGAACCGCCTATACCGATGAAATGAATGCGTTTTTTCTCTTTTAATAATTTATCTATTTCGTACATTATAAGCACCTCAAATGATATTCTTTCTATTATGTATTATATTATTA
>CAZBFI010000157.1:0-3075 GCA_964491165.1 uncultured Faecalibacterium sp. | reverse complement strand
TATCAGTATAATGTAAAAAAATCAATACAAAGAAAAAGATTATTTACTCATAACAATTGTAATATAACTAAAAAAATAAAGAGCCCGACTTTTACCGTATACCGCTTGGTGTAAAATACACAGGTTCATTTTTATTCTTTTTATTTCTGACTCATCATAAAATATTGACATCGAAAGCAAAATCTGTTTTAATATTTAAAAACAGTTGAAAAGGATTTTTTTATGAATAAGATTACTATTATCGGCACAGGCAGTGTCGGCTCAACGATTGCTTACACTCTTACAGCCACAAGCATCGCAACTGAAATTGTCATGATTGATGTCAACAGTGAAAAAGCAATGGGTGAAGCACTTGATATCCGTCAAGGAACTCCCTTTTGTGCGCCTTGCTCGATTTATGCGGGAAGCTATGCCGATGCAAAGGATTCCGACATTGTTATTATAACCTCCGGTGTTGCAAGAAAACCGGGGCAGACAAGACTCGACCTCGCTCAAATCAATGTTGATATTCTCAAAAGCATCATTCCTCAAATTACAAAATACGCTCCGAATGCGTCTTATGTTATCGTCAGCAATCCGGTTGATATTCTGACTTATACCTTTTGCAAATGCTCTGACATACCGCAGGAAAGAATAATCGGTTCGGGTACAATTCTCGACACGGCAAGGTTGAGAAGTCGTCTTGCAGAGTATTTTGTTCTCAGTCAGCAAAATGTTCACGCTTATGTCCTCGGTGAGCATGGCGATTCATCGGTTATACCCTGGTCGATTGCAAACATTTCTAATGTTCCCGTCACCGAATACAGCGAATCCTTTGTGCATCCGAATATAATTGTCCCCAAGTTCAATCCGACAGAGGTTGAAGAATATGTCAGAAAATCGGGTGCAAGAGTCATTGAGAGAAAGGGTGCAACATTTTACGCTGTTTCAATGTCGGTCTGCCATATATGCAAGTGCCTTTTAAGTGGAATCGACACAACCATGACGGTTTCGACTATGCTTCACGGTGAATACGGAATTGACGATGTTTGCATGAGCTTGCTGACTGTCGTTGGTCGAAACGGGGCAACCAACAAGGTTAAGCTTCCTTTGACGGAAAATGAAATCAAGGCACTTCATAAAAGTGCCGAAAGCCTGAAAAATATTATTAAGCAAACCAAAATATAATATACAATTGCTTTTTTGGTTAAAACTACACTGTAATAACAATGATTAAAGGGTTTCTCGGAGCTTATAGCTCCAAAGAAACCCTTTTTCTGTTTCATTTTATCCGTAAATCGGTCCGTAAGTCTTGCAAGCTCTGTAATCTGCACTCTGCCTATCCTCTGTTCCGAATGCTGCCCATGAATGAGGACGGAAAATTCTTTCTTCGGGTACATTGTGCATATTAACGGGGATTCTGAGCATTGAAGCAAGAGTAATAAGGTCATCACCAACATGACCGTATACTGTTACGCCGTGATTTGCACCCCAATTTGCCATAACGGAGTAAACATCCTTGAAAGCTCCCTCACCTGTAAGGTTCGGTGCAAACCATGTTGTCGGCCATGAAGGATCGGTTCTCTTGTCAATGGTGTTATGTACTTCATCGGGAAGATCAACAGTATATCCCTCTGCAATCTGAATGACAGGGCCTACACCCTCAATAATGTTAACTCTGAGCATTGTTACAGGCATTTCAGCTTTGCAACGGAAATGGCTTGAGAATCCGCCGCCTCTGAAATATTCATAGTTGGCTCTGCACCAATCGGTTGCTTCAAGGCATGCATCAATATCCTTCTGCGACATCTCCCAGAACGGCTTCATGCAGTTTTCACCCTTATCGTTCTTTGATGCACCGCATCCGTCAAGAGCAGTTGCACCCGAATTGATAAGATGGATAAATCCGTTTGCAGCCTTACCCTGAGGTTTAACACCGGTTACCCTTTCGCAAGCCTCGGGACTCCAATAGGTACGAACATCATGGAAGCAGGGAGCACTACCTGTAAGGAGAGTTCCGAGCATCATTGAAACACCATTGAGCGTATCGTTTTCAGTTGCAAAAGGAGTCGGAGCCTTCGGGCCGTTCCAGTCAAAGCTTGAAGCCATGATTGCTTCTGTGAAATCGGCATTGGGAAGCCAGTCAGTCCAGTTTTCTCTGACCTTGGAAGCCACCTGCAATTGCATTCTTTCCGAGAGCTTCCTCATGCCAGCCCATTTCATCGAGCTTCTTGTTGCCGTAAAGGATATCTCTGACGATAATGGAGAATTTTGCGATAAATTCCCAATCCTTATCGGCAGGAACAACCTTTGATTTTCTGATAATTTCGGGAAGCTGCTTGCCTTCGTTGAGGTCAAAGCCTTCCTTGCAATTAGCTTTGATCCAGCTAAGAGCCTTTTCAAACTCGTCCTTGTCATAAATTTCAAGAGCAATTCTTCTGATAATATCACTCATGTCAACCCATTCAGCACGAATGCCGAAATACTTCTGGAACACGGAAGCATCGCAATAGCTTCCGGCAATACCCATGGCAACACCACCGAGGTTTACATAAGCTTTATTCTTCATCCAACCGACTACAACAGCACTCTTTGCAAATGTAAGAATCTTCTTTGCAACATCGTCGGGAATGGTCGTATCGTTCATGTCCTGAACATCTCTGCCGTAGATTGAGAAAGCGGGAAGTCCCTTTTGTGCGTAAGCTGCCATAACAGCTGCAAGATAAACAGCACCCGGTCTTTCTGTACCGTTAAAGCCCCAAACAGCCTTAATAGTGTTCGGATTCATGTCGAATGTTTCCGAGCCATAGCACCAGCAGGGAGTTACGGAAAGAGTTGCAACAACATTTTCCTTTGAAAACTGCTCCTCACACTTTGCAGCTTCCGCACCGCCACCGATAGTCGTTTCGGAAATGACACACTGAACGGGAGTTCCGTCGGGATACTTAAGTTCCTGACTGATGAGCTTTGCGGCAGCTTCAGCCAAGCCCATAGTCTGAGACTCAAGGCTCTCTCTGACACCGCCCCAACGGCCGTCAATTACGGGTCTGATACCAATTTTGGGATACAACATAATATTTTCTCCTTATATATTAT
>CAZBFI010000156.1:0-3200 GCA_964491165.1 uncultured Faecalibacterium sp. | reverse complement strand
TTCATCGTCAACAGCGGTGACCTTGTTGACCACGGTGACAATCAGAAGCACTGGGCATGGATGTTCAACACAGGCGCGGATTATCTGATGAACACTTACTTAATGCCTGCTTCCGGTAACCATGAGGGCATGGGTACAAACGCAACAGTCAACAATTTTGTTCTTCCCAATGTTCCCGAGCAGGACACAACGGGCGGTGTATATTATTCATTTGATTACAACAATGTTCACTTTGCGGTTCTCAACACCGAAAATCTCAACGAGGACGAATCACTTTCCGATGCACAGGTTGAGTGGCTTAAAGCAGACATGAATGCAAGCGATGCCGATTGGAAGTTTGTTGTGCTTCATAAGGCTCTTTATTCACAAGGCTCACATTATAAGGACGACGATATTTGTGCAATGCGTACACAGCTGGGTGCATTGATGCCGGAGCTTGACATTGACATGGTATTCCAAGGTCATGACCATGTTTACATGAGAACCGGTTCACTTAACAACAATGCGTTGACGGCATACGACAGAGTATATCTCAACTATAACGACAGCATTTACAGAACACAGGTTCAGCCCGACGGCACGACTTATGTCATTTCCGGCACGGCAGGTGTCAAGACATACATTCAAAATGATGTTACGCTCACCGATAAGTATTTCCCGAGAGGCGAGAAGATTCTCTCTGTTGATTACCCGATGTATTCAGCAGTTAGAGTTGAAGACGGAATCCTTTACTTTGATGCTTATCAGGTAACTGAAAACGGCAGCGAGAGAGTGGATTCATTTGCAATTCAAAAGGATATAACTCAAGGTGATGTCAACACAGATTATGTTGAGCCTGAAGTTCCCGATGAGGGCGACAATGTCAACATGACACTTCTCAAGTTCCTTGAAACCTTATTCAAGATTTTGAAGGTTATTGTAAACATCGTCAATCTTTATTTCATCAAATAAAAACGATTACACTTTGTAAGATGTAATGAGCTACACAGGGCAGTAAAAAAGCAGAGCTTTTTTACTGCCCGCATTTTTTTGTACAGTTCAATCCGAACGACAATATTCCGCGCAGAAAAATCCCATCATAAAGGCGAGCAAGCGAAAAAATAAGAAAGAATTATTTTTTGCAAAAAAATTGTTTTCATGTTGATTTTTTTATTCTTTCGGTGTATTCTATATATTGTGTATTTGTACCTTATTTTTATAAGAAAGGAAGATGAAGTTGAAAAAAATTATTTCAGTAACAGGTATGCATTGCGCTCACTGTGAAAAAGCTGTTGAGGATGCAATCAAAAGCATTGATTCTGTCACAAAGGTTAAGGCAGACCATGAAAAAAATACTGTTACAGTGACAATGAAAAACGATGTTGATGAAAAGCTTTTCATTCAGGCAATCGAAAATGAAGGCTTCACTGTCGGTGAAATTACCGTGAAAACCGGAATCTTCGGTTGATGCATTGTTTTGAATTTTTAAACTTAAAAGGAGAATAATGAAATGGCTAAAGAAAAAGCTAAAAAAGAAAAGCCGGTCAATGAGCATCCTAATAAAATCGGCATAAAAGATGCAGCAGGCTACACCATAGCCGAAGCCGGAAATATGTTTAACCTTACTTATATTTCAAGCTATTTGAAGGTTTTCATGACCGATGTACTTAAAATCGCTCCTGCAAAAGCAGGCTTGATGTTTATCATCACTCGCTTATGGGACTGCATCAATGACCCTATCTGGGGCGCTATGGTAGCAAAAAAAGCACCCAAGCCCGACGGTAAATTCAGACCTTATCTTAAATGGGTCGCACTTCCTTTGGGTATTTCCACCATTCTTTGCTTTATGCCTTATAACAGACTCACAAGCAACACCACCATTCTGCTTATTATTGCCTACATAATGTACATCTTCTACGGAATGATGTATACGGGAATGAATATTCCGTTCGGTTCACTCGCTTCGGTTATCACCGATGACCCCAACGGCAGAAATCTTCTTTCAACCTTCCGTTCAATCGGTTCGGGTATCGGCGGTGCCGTCGTTTCGCTTATTGCCCCCTTGGTTATCTACTCGGCTAAGCTTGTTCAAGACCCCGTTACAAATGAATTGGTTGTTGCAACAGACCCTGTTACAAAACAGCCCATTGAGGTTGCAAACGGAACAAAAATGTTCGTTTTCGGCTTGATTATGGGTATCTTGTCAATAATCTTCTATCTGGTCGGCTACAAGACAACAAAGGAAAGAGTTCCCTCGGAAGCAGAGCCTCAGGTTGACTTTAAAAAGACATATCTCGGCTTGCTCAAGTCCCGTCCGTTTGTAACTGTTGCCCTTGCCGGTGTTCTTATCAGCGGTCAGCTTCAGTTCAATTCCTTTAACGCATATCTTTACAAAAACTATTTCACAAACACAAAGCTCGGTATCTTAGGTACTATCTGTAACTATCTTCCGATGGTTTGCCTTGTGCTTTTCACACCTAAGCTTTCTGCAAAATACGGCAAAAAAGAGCTTTGCGGTAAGTTCTCAATCGTTGCCGCAATAGCCAGTGTTGCTCTTGCAATCTGTGCAAATAATCAGGGCATTATCGACAAGCTCAACCCCGAAACCGGTATTTTCCCGGCTTGGATGTTTATGCTCGCTCTGCTTCTCATCGGCTTTGGTTACACCTTCGTCAGCCTTACTTGTTGGGCTGTTGTTATGGATGTTATCGACTATCAGGAATACAAAACCGGCATCAGAAACGAAAGTGCGATTTATGCCGTTTACACTTTCTCCCGTAAGCTTGGTCAGACCATGGCTGACGGTGCAGGTCTTTTCCTGCTTCAATGGGCAAAGTATGACAGCGAGACTGCCGGAAACGGTTTCATTACCGCAAACGGTACGAGTAAAAAAATCATGCTTATATGCACAATTATTCCCGCAGTCGTTTACACGGGCGTATGGATTTTGATGAGATTCGGTTATCCTCTTACGAAAGAAAAGCTTGAACCGATTTACGCTTTCATTCGTGAAAAGAGAGAGACTGTTGAAAAAACAGCATAAAAGAATAGTGGCTGTTGCACGAAAGTGTAACAGCCTTTTTTGTTGTTTGGTAGGGTTGAGGTGTGTGACTATGCTGTGATTTTTTATGTGTGGGAATAGTTAAAGTGGAGAGGCATTTGAACTTTAAGCTGTACACACTCACGAAATCCACCACCTAACTCGAAACTTCGCCCACCCC
>CAZBFI010000155.1:0-3278 GCA_964491165.1 uncultured Faecalibacterium sp. | reverse complement strand
TTTTCATTCCCATTGCAATGCTCGGCAAAGGAAAATCGGCCTTTTTCGGAAGTGAAAGACTGCTGGAAAGACCGATGGGTATTTATGAGGACTTAGCCAAAGAGAAAAATCTTTTTTATGAAAAAAGAGGGGACAGTATTGTTGTTTCCGGTGTGCTTGAGGGTGGAGAGTATTCTCTGCGTGGAGATGTGAGCAGTCAGTTTGTGACGGGACTTTTGTTTGCCTTGCCTCTTTGTGAAAAGGACAGCCGGTTGATTCTGACGGGAAAAGCCGAAAGCACAGCGTATATTGACATGACTCTCGAGGCTTTAAAGACCTTTGGTATAAAGGTGAAAAAAGAAAACGGCAACACCTTTTTTATAAAAGGCTCTCAGAAATATGAGCCACAAAAGGTCACGGTTGAGGGCGATTATTCAAATGCGGCATTTCTTGATGCGTTCAATTATCTTGGCGGTAATGTAAGCGTGAGTGGACTTAATGCCGACAGTTTGCAGGGTGACAGGGTTTATAAGGAATATTTCGATTTGCTTAGAGACGGCACACCTTCTCTCGATGTTTCGCATTGTCCCGACCTTGCTCCGATTCTTATGACGCTTGCGTGCTACTTCAACGGAGCAAAACTTATCGGAACAAGGAGACTTAAAATCAAAGAGAGCGATCGTGGCGAGAGCATGAAAGCAGAGCTTTCAAAGTTTGGAGCTGTGATTGAAAACTCGGAAAATGAAATTCTGATTTCAAAATCACCGCTTCACCCACCGACTCAGGCTCTTGAAGGACATAACGATCATCGTGTTGTGATGTCGCTTGCCGTTTTGTGTTCAAGGTATTGCGGCGAGATAGAAGCTGCTCAGGCAGTAAGCAAAAGCTATCCCGATTTCTTCCAAAGAGTAAAGGAATTGGGCTTGGAGGTAGATATATATGACAATTGACAAGAATACAAAATTTTTAATAGTGGGTCTCGGACTTCTCGGCGGAAGCTATGCAAGAGGCTTGACGGGTAAGGGTTATCATGTCAAGGCAATCACAAAAAATCAAAAGGATGTGGATTTTGCTCTCAAGCATGAAATAGTCGAGAGTGCGACGACCGAGGTTGACAAGGAGCTTATCAAAAGCGCAGATATAATTATCTTTGCACTTTATCCGGAAACCTTTATTCATTGGATCGAGGAATACGGAGATTTACTCAAGCCGGGAACACTTATTACAGATGTAACGGGTGTTAAGGGCTGTATTGTTGACAAAATCCAGAGTATGTTGCCTCCTCTTGTTGAGTTTATATCCGCACATCCCATGGCAGGCCGAGAGGTATACGGTGTTGAAAACAGCAATGAGAGAATTTTTTACGGTGCGAACTATATTGTTGTTCCGACAAAGAAAAATACGGCTTCGGGAATCGAATGCTGTAAAAGAATAGGTGAAATTTTAGGCTTTGGAAAGATTTGCGAGCTTTCACCGGAGGGCCACGATGAAATGATAGGCTTTGTTTCTCAGCTTACTCATTGTATCGCTGTTGCCTTGATGACTTGCTATGAGCATGAGCATCTTGAAAAATACACTGCCGATTCATTCAGAGATTTAACGAGAATCGCTAACATAAATGAAAATATGTGGAGTGAGCTTTTTCTTATGAATAAGCCGGCACTGTTAAAGCAAATGGATTTATTTATGGGTCAGTTTGAAAAATTGCGTTCATATCTTCAGCAGGAAAACACCGACGGAATGAAAGAAATGATGCGCACTTCAACCGAACGAAGAAAAAAATTTGATATCTGAATAAAGTAACTGTCAGGAGGAAAAATAAAATGAACATGAATTTCGTTTGTAAGCTCCCTATACCGAAGCTTATCAAGGAGGAGTATCCCTTAACTCAAAAGGCTGAGATGATAAAAAAGCAGAGGGATACGGAAATAAGAAATATTTTTGAGGGAAAGGACAGGAGACTTATTCTTGTCATCGGACCTTGTTCTGCGGATAATGAGGAATCCGTTATGGATTACATATCCCGCCTTGCCGATGTTCAGCAGGAGGTTAAGGACAAGATTTTCATAATCCCCAGAATTTACACAAATAAGCCACGCACAACCGGTGACGGATATAAGGGAATGCTTCATCAGCCTGATCCTAATAAGGCTGCGGATTTAATCAAGGGTATCGTTGCAATAAGAAAGCTTCACATGAGAGCCGTTAATGAAACCGGACTTACCTGTGCAGATGAAATGCTTTATCCGGAAAACTACAGATATCTTTCCGACATTCTTTCTTATGTTGCAATCGGTGCAAGAAGTGTTGAAAATCAGCAGCACAGACTGACAGCAAGCGGTCTTGATATTCCCGTAGGTATGAAAAACCCGACGGCAGGCGATCTTTCGGTAATGATGAACTCAATCACGGCTGCCCAGCATGCACATGACTTTATTTACAGAGGTTGGGAGGTCGCAAGTGCCGGAAATGATCTTTCGCACGCTATTTTACGCGGTTATGTTAACGATAAGGGACAATCCTTCCCCAATTATCATTACGAGGATTTAGCAAACCTTGTTGAGCTTTATAATACACGCCCCGATTTGAAAAATCCGGCTGTAATCGTTGACACCAACCATGCCAACTCCGGAAAAAAATATCTTGAACAGCCGAGAATCGCCAAAGAGATTCTGCATTCCTGCCGTCATAACGCAGATGTTGACAAAATTGTCAAGGGTCTCATGATTGAAAGCTATATTGAGGACGGAACGCAGAAGATCGGTGAGGGCGTTTACGGCAAGAGCATCACCGACCCGTGTATCGGTTGGGAAAAGACAAGAAAGCTTATTTATGATTTAGCTGATGTATATTGATTTTGAGTTAACACTGTATTTATAAAAAAGGCACTTTTCTCTATATTTGTCACGGAAAAGTTAAAATAGAGGAAAGTGTCTCTTTTTTTCTCAATTTTATTGACAAAGCGGAAAGAATAATATACTATTAACATATAATATAACAAAGGGGCGATTGTATGGACATTATTCAAAGAACAATTCTCTTGATGGATGATCTTGTCAAGCGTATAAAAAGCATCGCAAAGCTCCTTTCGGCAGACAATTCAAATTCAGGGATCACCGGTGATACTTCTTCAAAAATATTTTGGATTTTCAACTGGTAATTTTCTTTTTTTTATTTGAATTTTTTTCAAAAAAACTATTGACAAATACTCTTTTTTGTTGTATAGTATACGAGTCGTCGCGATAGTGACGGCAAGATGTGGGAGCATAGCTCAGCTGGGAGAGCATCTGCCTTACAAG
>CAZBFI010000154.1:0-3292 GCA_964491165.1 uncultured Faecalibacterium sp. | reverse complement strand
AACTATATCATAGCCGTTTTCGGCATATCCGCTGTGCCCGTCAATTTCAAAACCAATGTTATCCCCAAGAAAACTAACCGTTATCATGGCGTTAAATTAAGCGTTGATTGCGCTGATAGCAACCTTTGTGTAGGGCTGTCTGTGACCCTTCTTACGCTTTGCATTTTTCTTGGCCTTGTAAGTAAATACAACAACCTTCTTGCCCTTGCCGTTCTTAATTGCCTTTGCACTTACAGTTGCACCGTCAACATAGGGAGCACCTACCTTGATACCGTCATCTGAACCAACTGCGATAACCTTGTCAAAGGTAACCTCGGAGTCTGCTTCAACGTCAAGCTTTTCGATGAAGAGGACATCGCCTGCTTCTACCTTATACTGCTTGCCGCCTGTTTCGATAATTGCGTACATTGTTTCTTTCCTTCCTTTATTATGGACTCGCTACTTTTAGGCGGATAAAAATCCTTGTGGCACAACAAAATATGCCGCCCGTAATATGCGGTATGAATGAGTATATCACAAGCCTTTCCGATTGTCAAGAAAAAAGAGGAAAAATCTTGCAAAAAAAGGATGTTTTTTTGAGTCTTAAGCTCATGAGAAAAGTACTTTATCGCTCTTTTCGGATATTTACGGCAAGTATTGACCTTCAGGCACAAATTTAGTATAATCTATAAAGAAAAAGCAGTAAAAGGTAGATATATAATGAAAGTTAAGTTTTATACACTCGGATGCAAGGTTAATCAATACGAAAGTCAAGCCATCGGTGAAAGCCTTGTGAAAAACGGTTTTGAAATTACAAGCGGAAGCAATGCAGATGTTTTTATCATCAATTCATGCACCGTCACTGCCTCGGCAGATCAAAAAACAAGACAGGCAGTACGCCGTTTCAAAAGAAATAATCCCGATTCGATCGTCGTTCTCACCGGCTGTATGCCTCAGGCTTATCCGGAAAAATCGAGAGAGCTTATTGAAGCTGATATTATCATCGGCAACAAAAATAACGATGCCTTGCCGGCTCTTATCAAGCAGTACATCTTAAATAAAGAAAGGCTCTTTCAGGTTTGTGAGCATAAGAAAAACGATGTCTTTTCAGGTAACACGATAACCGCCTTTGAAGAACGCACAAGAGCCTATGTTAAAATACAGGACGGCTGTAACCGTTTCTGCTCATACTGTGTCATCCCCTATTCAAGAGGAAGAGTCCGTTCAAAAAGCATTGACTCGCTCAAAAACGAGGTTGAGCAGCTTGCAAAATCAGGCTACAACGAGGTTGTTCTTGTCGGAATAAATCTTTCATCTTACGGCTCGGATATCAAAGAGGATTTCCCCGATGCCGTGAGAGTCGTAAATGAAACAGAGGGTATTGAAAGAGTCCGACTCGGCTCTCTTGAGCCTGACCACCTCACCGATGAAGTTATCGAAAGATTGAGCGAATGCGAAAAGCTCTGCCCTCAGTTTCACATTTCCCTGCAAAGCGGCTGTGACAAGACCTTAAAGGCAATGAACCGTCATTACACCTGCGATGAATTCAGAAAAATCGCACAAAAATTAAGAGAAAGCTTTCCCGAATGCACTCTCACAACCGATGTAATGGTCGGCTTTGCCGGAGAAAGTGATGCCGACTTTCAAGAAAGCCTTGATTTTGTCAAGGAAATCGGCTTTGAAAAGGTTCATGTTTTCCCTTATTCAGTCAGAAAAGGAACAAAAGCCGAAAAGCTTCCCGGACACCTTGACAAGAGCGTCAAGGAGCAACGCTGTAAAATCATGATTGAAGAAACCGAAAAGCTCCGTCGTGAATTTTTCGCTCGTCAGGTCGGAAAGATTTTCACGGTAATTCCCGAAGCAAAGGACAAGGACGGCTTTTATAACGGCTTTACGGCAAATTATATACCGGTAAAATTCAACGGTGACGGACTTGAACACTCAAAAAGCGTTCAGCTTAAAATCACCGCCGTCGGTGAGGGCGACTACTGCTTAGGCAAAATCACCGAATAATAAGCATTGAATTTTTCTGTTCAAGTCCGCAGGCTCTCACTTTGGGCGAAAACAGTGTGAATTTATCGGTTGAAAGGCACTGAATTTTATATATCCGTTTTGAATAATCATCAAGATTCTGCATCTCGCTGTGCTTGGTCACAATGGGGATTGCAGAATTTTTTTTCGCATCCGAAAGCATCATAAGTCCTTTTTCATTCACGGCAAGGACTCTTATATAAGGCGGTGTGGATTTTGAAATATCCTTTTCGATTTTCAAATAAGCATTAAGCACCTCTCGACGAATCCTTGAATGCGTGTAATTTTTGCTCTTTGCAAAAGCGTAAAGCTCAGTAAGGCTCGTCGCCCTCCTTGCACTTTCAAAAATCCTTGACGAAAGTCCCTGTTCATCGCTTATATATCTGTCAAGCTCTCCTTTTTCAAGACTCCTCAAGCAAGAAAGTATATCTCTTTCATTGTTCTCGGTAACGCATGGAAAAAAGCCCTCGGAAAGCTCACTTTTTAATTTTTCAACGCTCTGCTTATTTAAGTAACGGCTCATGTCCTCGCAATCAACAAAGCCCTTTCTTATTCCCGAAGCCGAAAGGTATCCGTCTTTTTCGTCAACGCCGTCATGCTCACAGCCTTTTCTTTTCACCGGAAGAAAATCCGTTTTTCCGTAAATGCTCAGCTGTCTCAGATATTCAACTGCCAGAGTGCTGTTCGGTGATGATATTATCTTTGCTGTCTGACTGCCGTAAAGCTCCTCGACAGCCCTTGAAAGCGACATCGGATAGCTGTTGCCTTTACCGATGTATTCCTTCACTTTTTTCTGTACCCTTAAATCGTCAACGCTCTCGGCTGCGCACAAAAGCAACTGCTTGTCATCGTATTCACTGCCGAATGAAAGCATATCCATACCAAACTGCTTCAAAAGAAAGATGCTGCCCCTTGCAAAGCTTTCACCCGATGAAATTGCCCAAGGCACAGGAAGGTCAATAACAACATCCGCCCCGCTTTTAACGGCAATTTCAGCTCTGCACCACTTGTCGGCAATGGCACATTCACCACGCTGAACAAAATTTCCACTCATTACACAGACTATGCCGTCAGCACCCTGCTGCTTTGTTTTTTCAATTTGATATAAATGACCGTTATGAAAAGGATTGTATTCGCAAACTATACCGGCAATCATCTGTTTCTCCTTTCGGTTTGATATTTCAATTATAATATTTTCTCATTCTTTGTCAAGGATTCCTTGACTAATAAAAAGCGATAATATATAATGATAAAAATATTTACAAAGAAGTGATTTTATGAA
>CAZBFI010000153.1:0-3332 GCA_964491165.1 uncultured Faecalibacterium sp. | reverse complement strand
CCAATCCTTCGGATTGGATAAAAATAAAGCACTTCCGAAGAAGTGCTTTATTTTTTGGAGCTGGTAGTCGGACTCGAACCGACGACCTACGCATTACGAATGCGTTGCTCTACCAACTGAGCCATACCAGCAAGTAATGATGATTATAACGCAAATCGTTTTGAAAATCAAGACCTTTGCACTCTTTTTTTATTTTTTCAATAAGAGAACAATTTCATTTTTTCCGTTGTAAAATCAGCAAGATTATGTTATTATTTTATTACGATCAAGGATCAAGGAGGAAAATATGAAATTAAAAGAAAAGAAAAAGGCTTCCGGCTTTAAAATGTGGGCTCTTATATGGGGACTCGGTCTTGCGGGACAAATTTGCTGGAACATGGAAAACCAATGGTTTAACACCTTCGTTTACACGAAAATCGCAAAAGATCCGTCAATCGTGACGGGTATGCTCATTTGCAGTGCAATGGCAACCACCTTTGCAACCTTCTTTTTCGGCACTTGGGCTGACAGAACCGGCAAAAGACGCCATTTCATCTCTGCCGGCTATATCCTTTGGGGTATCTTTACCATCTGCTTTGGACTGACGGAATTTATCAGCAAGGATATGTATATGCTCGCTGCCGTCTCGGTTGTTGTTGCAGACACGGTTATGAGCTTTTTCGGCTCAATGGGTAATGATGCCGGCTTTAACACCTGGACAACCGATATTTTAACCGATAAAAACAGGGGACAGGTCGGTGCTGCTCTTGCAACTCAGCCCGTCATCGGCACAATTCTCGGAACGGTTGTCGGTGGTCTCATCGTCGGTGAAAATGACAATTATATGAGGCTATTTGTTGTAATGGGCGTTGCAATCATTATTTTCGGCTTTGTTTCAATGCTTTTCCTTTCAAAAGCCGATGATGTTGAGCCTTATGTCAACGGCTCGTTTTTCAAGCAGTTCATCTCCGTTTTTAATTTCAAGGATTTCATTAAGCAAAAGGAATTACTTTTGGTGTCGGTCGGTGTCATGATTTTCTTTATCGGCTTTAATGTTTATTTCGCCTATATTGGAAATTACATCATTTATTACCTTGGCTACACTGCCGATCAAATGGGAATAATTGAAGCAGTTCCCCTCGTTCTTTCAATGACTCTTGCCGTTCCCGCTTCAATGCTCATCAACAAAAACAAGCATCACTTAATCTGTATTGCTTCCGTTGTGCTTAATGTCATCGGGCTTTTGATTCTCACACCGATAACTCCCGATTCCATTGACACGAACAATATCTTCAATCTCAGAGTCTGGGTCGGTATCTTCTTTGTGGGTGCAGGCTACATCATGATTCTTCAAACGACAAAGGTCTGGTCAAAGCAGCTTTTCCCAAGCACAAGCAAGGGTCAGTTTGAGGGAATATGGATTTTATTTTTCGTGCTGTTCCCGATGATCGGCGGCTCACTTGTCGGTGAGGCTGTTGTTAAATCGGCAGGTGAAACCTTTATCAATGAATTAAGCGGAAAAATCGAGTATATTCCAAACGGTAACATTTATCTTTACGGCTCGATTTTCGTCATTCTTTCACTGATACCGTTTCTTCTGACAAGAAAAGAGTTTAAGAAAAGGCTTGCCGAAAAAGAATAAGCCTTCCCTAACCTCATAATTTAAAAAGGGACTGTAAAAAAACGCAGACCGGATAAAACGAGACAAATAATAGAAGCTTTCCGTTAGAGAAATCTGACGGAAAGCTTTGTGTTTTATTCTATAACCTCGCCACTCGGCGTACCTCTGTGCACCGTCGGGTAAACAAAAACAAAGCTGACGCTTTATTTCGACTCGGTTTATTCATTCTTCATCTTTTTACAGCCCTTTTTTATGTCTTTTTGCCGGATGAAAAATGCTTGCACCACTCAGACATGCAGCAGACTTCACATTTTGGCTTTCTTGCCACACAAACTGCCCGTCCGTGCAGAACCGCCCTATGACAAAAATCGTTACTCTTTTCGGGTGCGATGATTTTTTTCAATTGCTGCTCAACCTTATTCGGATCCTTTGTGTCAACAAGTCCCAGAAGGTTGGTTATTCTTATCAGATGAGTGTCTGCGACAATGGCAGGCTTTTTGTAAATGTCACCCATGATTAAATTTGCCGTCTTTCTGCCGACTCCCGGAAGTGTTGTCAGCTTTTGAATCGAATCGGGAACATTTCCGTCAAACTCATCTCTTATTTTTATTGCAAGTCCCTTGATGTCGCTTGCCTTTTGCCTATAAAAGCCGCATGAATAAATGATTTCTTCAATATCCTTTTCGTCAGCCTGACAGTAACTTTCAAGTGTCGGATATTTTTTAAAAAGCTCCGGTGTGACCTTATTGACTCTTTCATCTGTGCATTGAGCCGAAAGCCGTGTTGCAATCAAAAGCTCAAGAGGATTTGAAGCGTTAAGCGAGCAAAGAGCCTCCGGATATTCCTTTTCAAGTGCCTCAACACATAAGGCTGCCTTTTGTTTCCTTGTCATTTTCTCACTCCTTTTGCTGTCTTCTCCAATGAAATAAATATTGCTGGGCAATTCCCTGATTTCCGTTGAATATTTCGGGAAGTCCCTGAGGATACATCTCCTGCATTATTCTTTTGACCCAGACATCAACCGGAAATGCTTCAACCCTGCCAAAGCCGTAAAGCAAGGTGCATTCTGCAACCTTTGCTCCGACTCCCTTGATTTTACATAGCTCCTGCCTTGCCCTTTCAATGTCGTACTTTTCTATTTTCTTTAAATTCACCTGATCGGAATTAAGCTTTTCGACTGCATCTGCAATATATTTTGCCCGAAAGCCCGCCCTTAAAGGTGAAAGCTCCTCTGCCGTGATTCCCTTTAATTTTTCATAAGAGGGGAACGAATAATTTTCCTCATCGATTTTTTCACCGAAGCTCTTACAAAATCTGTCAATTATTCCTCTTATTCTCGGTATATTATTGTTTTGAGAGATTATGAACGAGCAAAGAGCCTCCCATGAATCCTGATGAAGAATCCTTATTCCACGATACTTTTCAAATGCGGCTTTGAAATATTCGTCACCGCAAAGCTGACTGCAAATTTTTTCATAATCTCTGTTTAAGTCAAAATAATCCTCAATGAGCTTACGGTCGTCATCACTTTTGACATTTTCAAAAACAATTTTATCCTTGTCCTGCCATGCGGTAATGACTTTACCCTTGACAACGGCAGTGTATTTTTTGTCCGCTTTTTCGGACCATCTGAATGCCTGACCGCAAAAAAGCGTATTTTCAAGATTCAAGCAGAAATTACCCTCAATTATCATAATATTCTCTATTTTTTCCATATTTTACCCTATTTTCC
>CAZBFI010000152.1:0-3399 GCA_964491165.1 uncultured Faecalibacterium sp. | reverse complement strand
CGTTAATATTTGGTAAAATAACTCTGTCTAAATCATGCAGCGGTGTTCGATTGCCGTTGTAATAACAAAGGAGGATGTTTTATGACAGATGCAAAAACCCTGGCATATATAAATATGTATGCTGTTCTCGGTGCAATTGAAAATCTTTGCGAGCTTGACGAAAAAGCAAGTGAGCTTGTAAAGACAAAGAAGCCGGTGTCAGTCGGACTTGAGGTAAAGGGCGGACCGAGCGCCACTTTGTTCTTCAAAAACGGCAGATGCAGAATGGAACAAGGCACTAAGAATTGTGATGTTCTTCTTCCGTTTTCAACACCCGAAAAATTCAACGCTATGGTTGACGGAACAGGCTCGGCTCTTCCCACAAAGGGCTTTTCAAAGATCTTTTTCCTTCTCAAAAAGTTCATTCCCCTTACCGATATGCTCGGAAAATATCTGCGTGCAACACAGGAGGATCTTCAGGACGAGAGATTTTTTGAAATCAGCACAAAGCTTATGTTCTATGTGATCACCGTTGCACTTTCACAAATCGGTAACAACGATGAGATCGGAAAGTTCAGCGCTTCCTTTATCCCCGACGGCATTATCGAGGTTTCCATTAAGGACTGCGTTGCTTCCACAATCCGTGTCAAGAACAGCCACATGGTCACAATCAAGCAAAAGCCCGAATCATTCCGTTCACAGATGGAATTTGACAACATTCGCCTTGCAAGAGACCTTTTCGACGGTAAGGTTAACTCCATCGCCTGCATCGGTGAGGGTACAATTGCAATGCACGGTCAGATCAACATGATTGACAATGTTAACAGAATACTCGACAGAGTAGCACTTTATCTTGCATAAGGAGGTATTACAATGAGTTTCCCTGTATATAAACACGAAAAGAGTACAGAATGGTTCAACAGAGCCACAAAGGTAGTGCCTTCAGGTATCTACGGACATCTTGGCCCTGCTGAGGGTCAGTTCATTCCCGTTGCAAAATGGCCGATGTTTGCCGAAAAAGCAAAGGGTACTTATGTATGGGATGTTGACGGCAACAAATATATCGACTATATGTGCGCTTACGGTCCGAATGTTTTGGGTTATTGCGACCCCGATGTTGATGCCGCTGCCGCAAAGCAGATAGCTTTGGGTAACTGCACAACTCAGCCCGGCAAGATTATGGTTGAATGTGCTGAGCTTCTCGTTGACACCGTTGCAACAGCCGATTGGGCTTTCTTTGCAAAGAACGGTAACGATGCAACTCAGGGCGCTATCATGTGCGCAAGAGCATATACACACAGAAAAAAGATAATCATGTTCTCCGGCTACTATCACGGTGTTTCACCCTGGTGCCAGAAGATTGACTATCCGGGTGTTCTTCCCGAGGATGTTGCAAACAACATTATGCTTCCCTGGAATGACATTCCCCTTCTTGAAAAAACAATCGAGGAAAACAAGAATGAAATCGCCTGCATCATTGCTCAGCCTTATGACCATGGCAACTTCCACGACAACGCTTTCCCCGAAAACGGCTTCTGGAAAAAGGTCAGAGAGATCTGCACAAAGAACGATATCGTTCTCATCATCGACGATGTTCGTGCCGGCTTCCGTCTTGACCTTAAAGGCTCCGACCATTATTTCGGCTTCGAGGCTGACATGATCTGCTTCTGTAAGGCTCTTGCCAACGGCTACAATATGTCTGCCATCTGCGGTAAGGACTTCCTTAAAAACGCAATGAGCTCACTTGCTTACACAGGCTCATATTGGCTTTCGGCAGTTCCCTTTGCAGCTTGCATTGCAACAATCAACAAGATGAAGGAGCTTGACACTCCCACACTCTTCAAGCAAAAGGGTGAAAAGCTTTGCAACGGTCTTGTTAAAGCAGGTGCAGAGCATGGCTTCAACCTTATCGCTTCCGGTCCGGCAGCACTGTTCTATCTGAGAATCGCAAACGATGACAGCATGCTTCTTCATCAGGAATGGATTGCCGAAATGGTTTCACGCGGAATCTTCCTCGCTTCACACCACAATCATTTCATCAATGCATCACTTTCCGATAAGGATATCAAGCACACAATTGCCGTTGCAGAGGAATGCTTCGGAATTGTTGCAAAGAACCATCCCGAAATTTTCGGTTGATTTTTGTAAATCCCCCGCTGAGCAAATGTCATCTGATAAAAACGGACGGCGATTTGTAAAAGGGAGAGTAAATATTATTTTAAATTGGAGGAAAACATTATGCCACTTTCAAAAAAAGAATGGCTTGCCCTTGAAAAGAAAGCCTACGAGCTTCGTAAGCTTACAATTCAGACAACTGTTTGGGCAGGCAGTGGACATCTCGGCGGCGGTATGAGCGTTCTTGATCTTCTTACCGTTCTTTATCACAAGTATCTTAACATCAAGGTTGACGATCCGAAATGGGAAGACAGAGACCGTTTCATCCTCTCAAAGGGTCATGCCGCAATCGCTTATGCTCCCGTTCTTTGCGACAAGGGCTTCAACGATGTTGAGCTTTTGAAAACCTTTAACCTTTCCGGCTCAAAGATGGGTATGCATCTTGACTCAAACAAGGTTGTCGGTGTTGACGCTTCAACCGGTTCACTCGGTCACGGTGCTTCAATTGCCGCAGGTACAGCTCTTGCAGCAAGAGTTCTCGGCAAGGATTATCTTACATACGTTGTAACAGGTGACGGTGAGCTTGGTGAAGGCTCAAACTGGGAAGGCTTCATGACAATGAACCATTATCAGCTTTCAAACTGCATCCTTTTCATCGACCGTAACCATTGCATGATCGACGGCCCGACAGAAGAGGTTATGAAGCTTGAGCCTCTCGCAGACAAGATGACAGCTTTCGGCTTCAACACAATTTGTGTTGACGGTAACAACATCGGTGAGCTTTGCGGTGCAATCGACACTGCAATCGAACGCTCCAAGGAAAAATGTGCTCCCACTTGTATCCTCATGGACACAAAGAAGGGCGCAGGCGTTAAGACAATGGAGGGCGATTACCTCTGGCATTACGGCGCTATCGACGATGTACTTTTCGAAAAGTTCAACAAAGAGCTTGAAGAAGATTACAAGGCACGCTGTGCTCGTGCAGAAAAGGAGGGCAAATAATTATGGCAGGCGGATTTGTTTATAACGCAGTTGATCAGACTTCAATTTCAACAGCTGAAATTTACGGTAAGACACTTGCCGATATTATCATCAATGACCCGAAGGTTGTTGCTCTTACTCCTGACCTTGCAAAATCAACAAAGTTAGGTGACGTTTTAAAGGTTTGCCCTGAAAGAGTTTTCAACGTTGGTATTGCTGAACAGGATATGTTCGGCGTTGGTGCAGGTATGGCAAGAGCAGGACTTATTACTTTCATGTCAGGTTTCTCAGCTTTCACATCAATGAGAGCTTGCGATCAGCTCC
>CAZBFI010000151.1:0-3409 GCA_964491165.1 uncultured Faecalibacterium sp. | reverse complement strand
GCAGGAGTGCATCCGTCACCTGTTGCTTATGCCGATGTTGTGACAACAACAACTCACAAAACCCTGCGTGGACCGAGAGGTGGTATGATTCTTTGCAAGGAGAAATATGCAAAGCAGATTGACAAGGCTGTTTTCCCCGGCACTCAGGGAGGTCCGCTTATGCATGTCATTGCAGGAAAGGCAGTTGCTCTCGGTGAAGCACTTTCAGGTGATTTCAAAGTTTATGCAAGACAGATTGTGAAAAACGCAGCAGTTCTTTGTCAAAGCTTGCAGGATGAGGGAATCGACATTGTTTCAAACGGAACGGATAATCATCTGATGCTTCTTGATTTAAGAAAGTTCAGCTTGTCGGGCAAGGAGCTTGAGGCAAGGCTCGATCAGGTGCATATCACCACAAACAAAAACACGATTCCGAACGATCCGAACAGTCCTTTTGTAACAAGCGGTCTGCGTATAGGAACGGCTGCCGTCACTGCAAGAGGCTTCGGTGAAGAAGAAATGAAAAAAATTGCCGGTTGGATTAAGGCGGCTATCGTTGATTTTGAAAACAGTAAGGATAAGATCAAAAGCGAGGTTATGACACTTTGCGAGAAGTTCCCGATCTATTGATGAAAATAAATCGCCTCAGGCAAAATTAAGGAGTTAGTTTTATGAGAATTATGGTTGTCGGCGGTGGCGGACGAGAACATGCCATTGTCAAAAAGCTTAAAGAAAATAAAGAGATTACCGAAATTTTTGTCCTTCCGGGCAACGGAGGAATTGCAGCTGATGCCGTATGTGTTCCGGTGAAAGCAACGGACATTGCCGGTATATGTGCTTTCGCAAAAGAAAATGAAATTGATTATGCTGTTGTTGCTCCCGACGATCCTCTTGTTCTCGGCTGTGTCGATGAGCTTAATAAATTGGGGATTGCCTGCTTCGGCCCGCAGAAGAAAGCCGCCGTCATTGAGGGAAGTAAGGTCTTTTCAAAGAATCTTATGAAAAAATACGGCATACCGACGGCTGAATATGAGGTCTTTACCGACCTTGAAAGTGCCATGGCTTATCTTGAAACAGCACCGATTCCGACTGTTATTAAGGCAGACGGGCTTGCTCTTGGAAAGGGCGTTATCATTGCCGAAACACGCTCAGATGCAAAAAAAGCCGTTGAGTCAATGATGCAGGACAAGATTTTCGGTGAAAGCGGCAGTAAGGTTGTGATTGAAGAATTTCTCACCGGCCCCGAGGTTTCAGTGCTTTCATTCACTGACGGAAAAACTGTTGTCCCTATGATTTCTTCAATGGATCACAAGCGTGCGCTTGATGGCGATAAGGGACTCAACACAGGCGGAATGGGTACTGTTGCACCTAATCCGTATTACACAAAGGAAGTTGCCGAAAGGTGCATGAAGGAAATTTTTCTTCCGACCGTTGAGGCAATGAACAAAGAGGGAAGAACCTTTAAGGGCTGTCTTTATTTCGGCCTTATGCTCACTGAAAACGGTCCTAAGGTCATCGAGTATAATTGCCGGTTCGGCGATCCCGAAACACAGGTTGTGCTTCCTCTTTTGGAAAGTGATCTTTTCACCGTTATGAAAGCGACAACAGACGGCACATTGGCAGAAACCGAGGTTAAATTTTCGGACAAAAATGCCTGCTGTGTTATCATGGCTTCCGATGGCTACCCTCAAAAATATGAAAGCGGATACGAGATTAAAATTTCCGATGAAGTAAAGGCTGATGTTTATGTTGCCGGTGCAAAGCTTGAGGACGGAATTTTGAAAAATTCGGGTGGCAGAGTTTTGGGCGTTACCGCTGTTGAGGACACTCTTGAAAAAGCGATTGAAAGCGCTTATAATAAGGTTTCAAAGGTTTCTTTTGCAAATTCGTTTTACAGAAAAGATATCGGCAATAAAGCTAAGGAGGCAAAATAAATGGTATATCGCATTTATGTTGAAAAGAAAAAAGAGCTTGCCAATGAGGCAAAGGGCTTGCTTTCGGACATTCGCTCATTGCTTTGTATAAAGAGCGTTACCGATTTGCGTATCGTCAACCGTTATGACGCTCAGGATATCGAAAAGGAGCTTTTCGATTATGCTGTTAACACGGTTTTCTCCGAGCCTCAGCTTGATGTGACAAGCGAGACTCTCGATTATAAAGAAAACGACACTGTTTTTGCTGTTGAATATTTGCCCGGTCAGTTTGATCAAAGAGCAGATTCGGCTGCACAGTGCATTCAGATTATCTCACAAGAGGAGCGTCCCACGGTTAAAACCGCAAAGGTATATATTCTTTCCGGTGACATTTCCGAAAAAGAGCTTGCCGAAATCAAAAAGTATGTTATTAACCCCGTTGAAGCAAGAGAGGCAACGCTTGACACCTTTGATACACTCAAAACAAAATATGATATTCCGACCGAGGTTGAAACACTCGACGGCTTCATTGAGCTTGACAAAAACGGACTTGCTGATTTTGTCAAGAAATACGCACTTGCAATGGACAATGATGACATTGCTTTTTGTCAGGAATATTTTAAGAGTGAAAACAGAAATCCCACAATCACCGAAATCCGAATGATAGATACATATTGGTCTGACCATTGCCGTCATACTACCTTCTTAACGATAATTGATGATGTTAAGTTTGAAGACGAGCTTTTGCAAAAGGCTTATGACGATTATCTTGAAACGAGAAAGGAGCTTGGCAGAACAAAGCCCGTTTGTCTGATGGACATCGGAACTCTTGCGGCAAAATATCTCAAAAAGCACGGCTACCTTGATAAGCTTGATGAAAGTGAAGAGATCAATGCCTGCACGGTTAAAATTGATGTCACAGTTGACGGAAAAACTGAACCGTGGCTTCTTCTTTTCAAAAATGAGACACATAATCATCCGACTGAAATTGAACCCTTCGGTGGTGCTGCCACTTGTATCGGCGGTGCTATCCGTGACCCGCTTTCGGGAAGAAGCTATGTTTACGGTGCAATGCGTGTGACAGGTGCGGCTGATCCTCTTAAAAGCGTTGCCGAAACAATATCCGGTAAGCTTCCTCAGCGTAAAATCGTCACAACCGCAGCAGCAGGCTATTCCTCTTACGGAAATCAGATAGGTCTTGCAACAGGTATTGTCGATGAGCTTTACCATGACGGATATATGGCAAAGAGAATGGAAATAGGTGCTGTTGTGGCTGCTGCTCCGGCAGAAAATGTTCGTCGCGAATGTCCCGAAGCAGGAGATGTTATTATTCTTTTGGGCGGTGCAACAGGCCGTGACGGTTGCGGCGGTGCAACAGGCTCATCAAAGTCACACACAATGGAATCCCTCGAATCCTGTGGTGCAGAGGTTCAGAAGGGTAATGCTCCCGAGGAAAGAAAGCTTCAGCGTCTTTTCCGCAACAAAGAGGCTTGTCAGATGATCAAGCGCTGTAACGA
>CAZBFI010000150.1:0-3505 GCA_964491165.1 uncultured Faecalibacterium sp. | reverse complement strand
CAGTATAATAATTACCATGTTATTTTGTGTAACTGTATAAAGGGTTAACCATAAGCACGGAAATTCAGGTCGAAAAATTTGTTTGTAAAAAACAAATTGAGTTCGCATAAGTCTCCGATGCTTAATTTTAATCAGTTACATTTTTTTAAAAGGGGACGCACAATGTTAGGTAAATTTGTTAAAGTGCGTGTTACCGCCCCTATGTACTCTTACAACAACAGATTCGGATTCAGGTATAAGCTTAATTACGGCGTTATTGAGGGAATGAGAAACAAGAAGAATGCCGTGCAGTGTGCTTATATCATGGGCATTGATCATCCGGTCAGGAATTTTGACGGCAGAGTTATTGCAATTATAAAACGCCATGCAGGTAAGGGAATCGTTTGGGTAGTAGCACCGAAAAGTACAAGATTCATCGTCAATGACATCAAAAAGGCAGTTGATTTTGCAGAGGGGAAAAATAATTACACAATCGACTGTCTGTACGAAAGCTCTTGCGGAGCCGTAGTATACAGAATTGAGCAGGGAAAGAGAAAGTTTCTGCTCATTCGTAACAAGAGAAGCGCACATTGGGGCTTTCCAAAGGGTCATATCGAGCCGGGTGAAACAAATGAACAAACGGCAATAAGAGAGGTTCTTGAGGAAACCGGTCTTCATGTGAAGATACTTCCCGATTTTGAAAAGAGATCAGATTACACCATTCAAGGCAAAATTGAGAAATCCGTGTTGATTTTCCTTGCAAAGACCGACGAATCGCATTATACACTTCAAGAGGAGGAGATTGAAGAATGCGGTTGGTTCACTTATGAAAAGGCACTCAACACACTCAATTATGAGAATGATAAAAATATTCTCAATGAGGCTATGAAGTATTTTATTGTAAACAGAGAATAAAAAAGAGGAGAAATTAAAATGGCGGAAAGTTTGGCTGAATTTTTTGTTACGGCATTAGACGGCAAGGTTTCATCAGAAATTATCGCATTCATCGTTTCGCTTTTTCCAATTCTTGAATTAAGAGGCGGACTCATTGCGGCAAAATTGATGAATGTTGAATTTATCAAAGCATTTATAATATGCTTCATCGGCAACATGCTTCCGATTCCATTCATTCTCTTTTTCATCAGAAAGATTTTTAACTTCTTGAAAAGGTTTGAAAAAATCGGCAAGCTCATTGATAAGCTTGAAGCAAAGTCGCTTTCAAAGGCAGACAATGTCAGAAAGTATAAGCTTTGGGGGCTTTTCATTTTTGTTGCCATTCCGCTTCCGGGAACGGGTGCGTGGACAGGTGCTTTGATTGCCGATTTGCTCGGAATCAGAATTAAAGAAGCATTACCGACAATTGCCGCAGGCGTTTTCGTTGCCGGCTTGATAATTTCGGCTTTGTCTTACGGCTTGTTCGGACTTTTAGGCATGTAACAGGAAAAATTTCATACTTCCAAAAAAATCGAATAATGTATATTGCAAAATCATATTTGTCAGGAGGGGACATTGATGTGATTTTTCAATACACGGAGGATTGTATGAAAAAAAGCTTAATCTTTATTTTGACCTTAGTGGTCGTGTTTTTATGCTTATTCGGAAAGCTCAACAGGGAAAATCATGTTATTAAAACAACCTCTGCGGTTGCAACTGAAAACAATGATAATTCCGATAAGCAGACCTTCAGCGAAAAAACGTATGACTTTGATTCAAATACAGCTCCGATATCGAGCGAGCTTAAAGCTAAGGCGGATCAAATCAGTGAAAAGTACGGTTCGGTTGCCGTTCAGGTTGCCGTGATGAAAAATAACAGCTTGGTGTATACCTATGAATACGGATATGCCGACGCTTTTTCAAAGACGAATGTAACAGCCGACACAAAGTTTCGTGTGGCGTCACTTGCAAAGCTGATAACAGACAGTGTTTTCATGAAGCTGTGTGATCTCGGTCTGGCTTCAATTGATGCGGACATAAGTGATTATCTCGGCTTTAAGGCGAGAAATCCTTATTATCCCGACAAGGTGATAACTCCGACAATGCTAATGTCACACACAAGCACGATTCTCAATTCATCATCTTTTCAGTATTCGAGAGATAACGGTTCGTTCATGACGATTCGTGAGCTTATCGAAAGCCCCGACTGCTTTGCAAACTGTGAACCGGGTACATACTACTCTTACAGCAATTTCGGTGTTGCCGTTATCGGCGCAATATGTGAGACCTTGACAGGCAAGCATTTTAATGAGCTTGCACGGGAATATTTCTTTGAACCGTTGAACATTGACGCTTCGTATCTTGCAAGTGACTTAAAGGATTCGTCATTACTTGCAAATCTTTACGGAAGCGAGGGCTTGACTGTTCAGGAGCAAATGGCAACCCGCTTCAATTCAAATATCGGACAGACACATCATCTTGTGCAGGGAAATCTCATTATTTCCGCCAAGGATTATACAAAATTTCTTGCCATGTTTTCTGCCGGCGGTGTGACACCCGACGGTGTCCGTCTGCTTTCCGAAAGTAGTATAGCACAGATGAAAATCAGTCGGATTTATGATGAGTGCAATCTCGGTTCAGGCTTTGGTATTGAAGAAAACCGCAATGTTTTTGAAAACCGCACATTATTTTCGCACACGGGCAATGCTTACGGTATGCATTCGATATATATCATTGACCCCGAAACAGGTGACGGAATGACGGTGCTGACTTCCGGAAGCAGCGTTGAATATCTTGACAGTCGCGGAATTTACGATATATGCTATGATTTTGTCAAGCTTATGTTCCCGAATTGACAACACTTAAAAGGCACAACAATATAACCAAAGGGTTTCTTTTGCTGTTACGCTCAAGAAGCCCTTTAAAAAGTTATGCACTTATCTTTTAAACGGTGAATGGGAATTTAGTGCGAGAAAAACCGAAAAAAATATAAAAAAATCAAAAATAACTATTGCATTTCAGCTTTAATTATGCTATACTATCGCAGATAACGCACGCATGGGAATTGGTATGCCCGTTTCGCTTCGTTGAAGTGTCGTGTACCTTTGAACCTGCGGTGGTTAAAAAACATTAAGGAGGACATAATTATGTCAGTAGTATCAATGAAACAGCTTCTTGAAGCCGGTGTACATTTCGGTCACCAGACAAGAAGATGGAACCCCAAAATGAGCGAATACATCTTCGCTGAAAGAAACGGAATTTACATCATCGACCTTCAAAAGACAGTGAAGAAGCTTGAAGAGGCTTATTCATTCATCCGTGAGGTTTCACTCAACGGCGGTGAGGTTCTTTTCGTTGGCACAAAGAAGCAGGCTATGGATTCAATCCGTGAGGAAGCAATCCGTTGCGGTATGCCGTTTGTTAACGCTCGTTGGCTCGGCGGTATGCTCACAAACTTCCAGACAATTCAAAAGAGAATCAAGAGACTTGCTCAGCTCAAGGCTATGGAGCAGGACGGCACATTCGCTCTTCTTCCCAAGAAGGAAGTTATCAAGCTCAACCTTGAAATCGAAAAGCTTGAAAAGTTCATGGG
>CAZBFI010000149.1:0-3507 GCA_964491165.1 uncultured Faecalibacterium sp. | reverse complement strand
GTTCCGGGCTTGCAGAAAAATTCAAGCTCCATCTGTTCAAATTCACGGACACGGAAGATGAAGTTACCGGGAGTGATTTCGTTACGGAAGGATTTACCGATCTGAGCAACACCGAAGGGGATCTTTCTTCTTGTTGTTCTCTGAATGTTGGCAAAGTTTACGAAAATACCCTGTGCTGTTTCAGGACGAAGATAAAGCTCGTTTTTGCTGTCCTCGGTGACACCCTGAAAGGTTTTGAACATCAGGTTGAACTGTCTGATGTCGGTAAAGTTATGCTTACCGCAGTCGGGACAGGGGATATTTTTTTCATCTATGTAAGCTTTCATCTGCTCATTTGACCAGCCGGCAACATTTGTGCCGTCAAAATTTTCAATGAGGTTATCGGCTCTGTGACGGGTCTTGCATTCCTTGCAGTCCATGAGAGGATCGGAAAATCCACCCAGATGTCCCGAGGCTACCCAGGTCTGAGGGTTCATAAGAATTGCAGAGTCGAGACCGACATTATAGGGATTTTCCTGAACGAACTTTTTCAGCCAAGCTTTTTTGATGTTGTTTTTAAGCTCGGTTCCGAGAGGGCCGTAGTCCCAGGTGTTGGCAAGTCCGCCGTAAATCTCACTGCCGGCATAAACAAAGCCTCTGCCTTTGCAAAGAGCAACTAATTTTTCCATGGTCTTTTCGGTGTTTTTAAGCATAAATAACTTCCTTTCGGGCTTTCCCCTTTCACCGATGGTGTCGGCGTGGTAGAAGGCAATATTATCGGATAGATTTTTTCTATAATAATACAAAACTGATTTAAAGTCAAGGAAAACGCTGTTTTTCGGCTTTTGAGCTTGTCTGACGGGTGAAATCGGAGTGCCGACGGCAGTTTTTCTCGTGATTCGGTGGTTGGGAGTGACAGTTATCAAGCTGTCGTATAGCTGCATAAAAAAATGACTATAAAAAAGCTTTCCATCAAATCACTCTGACAGAAAGCTAATTTTGTTTTAACCTGTTTTATGCGGTCTTCTGCATTTTTGCAGTAGCTTATATAATAAACGAAATCACATAAGATATAATCTCATTGACAAAGAATGCCGCAACGGCAATGAAGAATGCAGTGCCACCGTTTTTGATAATGTATGCCATGGCGGAATTTCTGTCCCTCATCGTTTCGACAGCTCTTGTGTTTTCGATTACATATTTCTTGTAAATGTGATTTGCCCTGAAACCTAAAACTAAGCGGATGACAACCTGTATGAGTATTATCAGGTAAAGCGGCAAAAGGCTCTCAAACATCTGAGAGGAGATATCCATTATCTGAGACATCTGTGCGTCGGTAAGCTCTGCGGTGCTTGTGCCGATAACGGCAACAAGCTGATTGGCAAACTCGGAAACCTCAAGTGAAGAAGGAAGCGCCAATATGCTCAAGGAGATAAATACCGTCAGAAAAATAATGCCCAATTTGTAAAGCCTGCGGTAAAAGAACCAGTACGGGCCGAAAAAGAAGGCGGCAAAATTAAAGCTCGTTTTTTTGCCCGATTTTATCTTTTTAAACTTCGAGATATATTTCATGGCGTTCTGACCGATGAAATTGCCGATGTTGTTTGTTCTCACTCCATCAATTTCGTCGTCGTGGGAGAAAGGTCCGCCAAGGTCGATTCTTTCGTCATCACCGGACTGTGACTGACCGGAAAGAATATCCGTAAGCTGCGACATAACCTGCTCGGGTGAAGCCTGCTCGGGTGAGCTGTTATTTTTGTCGGTGCTTTCAAAGCCCTCACCCTCACCGAGAGTGAAAGGTGAATCGTAAGAGGGTATGTTCCCGTTTTGATTCATGCTTTTCTTTTCTTCCTCATGCATTGCATCAACAACATTCATGCCAAACAGCGTGAACTTCATGTTACAATTTCTGCAAGCTGTACTGCCCTTGGGATTCAACGCTCCGCAATTCGGACAGGAAATGTTTTCCACGGTGACAGCAGGAGCTTCTCTGTTTTCAACCGTCGGTCTCCAGACAAAGCCTTGCTCATGCTTGTCGGAATTGACACAGCAGTTGTTTTTTTCATAACATTCTCTGTGCTGAGGTGTTCCGCATTCGGGGCAGACAACAATATCATCATCTGAACCGAAAGCATTGAAACAGCCGTCACAGGTATTTCCTTTATAATTCATTTTAATCTCCCTTTTGTTTTTATATTAAAAAAAATGATATCACTTTTACTTATAAAATTCAACTGTTTAATTTCAGAATTTTTTTTGATAAAGGTGTTGCCCTTTACGAATAATTGTGTATAATGTAAAAGGATAATTATGTAAGGGTGATTATAAAGCCGAAACATTAAAATTAACTAAATTATGAGTTTAAGCATCGGAATTATCTGAGCTGTTGTAAATCTATCCAAAGAAAAACAATTTCTGATTATGCTCCGGTGCTGAAGAAAGGATAAAACGAATGATTCAGTTTGAAGAATTAAGATTGAGACTTCTCGAAAGTGAAAAGCCGATGAAAGAGCTTGCCGCCGCACTCGGCCTTGAGGAGATGGCAAAAGAGGTTGCCTCACTCGAAGAAAAAACAGCGGCAGAGGATTTCTGGGGTGACCTTGCCAATTCACAAAAGGTGCTTCAAAAAATCTCGGCTCTTAAAAACAAAATCAAAGCTTATGAGGATCTCAACACTGCATTTGACGATGCACTTGTCATGATCGAGCTTTCCGACGAGGAGGGCGACCTCGACTTGCTTGAGGAATGTGAAAACAGCGTTCTTGCCGTTGAACAGGAGCTTGAAAAGCAGACTCTTGCAACTCTGCTTTCCGGTGAATATGACAACAACAACGCAATTCTCAACTTCCATGCAGGTGCAGGCGGAACAGAGGCACAGGATTGGTGCCAGATGCTTTTCAGAATGTATGGACAGTGGGCAACAAAGCACGGCTTCAAGTTCACAACGGTTGACTTTCTTGACGGAGATGAAGCAGGACTTAAATCGGCAACAGTCGTCATCGAGGGCGAAAACGCATACGGTTATCTTAAAAGCGAAATGGGTGTTCACCGCCTTGTCCGTGTTTCTCCGTTCGACTCCTCAGGCAGACGACACACCTCCTTTGCTTCTCTTGAGGTCATGCCGGAAATCGACGACACCGTTGATGTTGAAATCAGAGAAGAGGACATCAAAATGGAGGTTTACCGTGCTTCCGGTGCGGGCGGTCAGAAGGTTAACAAGACCTCCTCTGCCGTTCGTCTTATCCATGAGCCTACCGGCATTGTCGTTTCCTGTCAGGTTGAAAGAAGTCAGCATCAAAACCGTGAGGTCTGCATGAGAATGCTCAAGTCAAAGCTCATCGAAATCAAGGAAAGAGAGCATCTTGACAAAATTGAGGACATCAAGGGTGAGCAAAAGGAAATCGGCTGGGGCAGTCAGATCCGCTCCTATGTTTTCATGCCTTATACACTCGCAAAGGATCACAGAACAGGCTTTGAAATGGGTAACATTAACGCTGTTATGGACGGTGACATTGTCGGCTTTATCAA
>CAZBFI010000148.1:0-3510 GCA_964491165.1 uncultured Faecalibacterium sp. | reverse complement strand
TTTGGCTGCGGAACTAGGATTCGAACCCAGACAAACAGAGTCAGAGTCTGCTGTGCTACCCTTACACAATTCCGCAACGAACAATGGATATTATACACACACTAAGATGAAATGTCAAGGACTTTTTATAATTTTTTTCGATTTTTTTCAAAAAAATTCCCAACCCGATGTTTTTAGTCGAATTGGGAATTAAATCATTTCAATGATGCCAAATAATCCTCAAGGATCATCACTGCCGAAACAGCATCGACAATACCCTTACGCTTTTTACCCGTGACATTTGTAACATTCAACGCCTTATGAGCAGAGACTGTTGTAAGCCGTTCATCCCAAAGCACCGTTTCAAGCTCTGTCACCTTGCCAAGCTCTTGTGCAAACATTTTGCATTTTTCGGCACGCTCGCCCTCACTTCCGTTCATATTCTTGGGAAGTCCGACAACAATGCGTTCAGCCGAATATTGCTTTGCCAAAGCCTTGATTTCATCAATGACCTTAGGTGCATAGCCTTGATTTATCACGGTAACAGGTGAAGCCAGAATCTGCATTCTGTCACAAACAGCTATTCCTGTCCTTGCATCTCCGTAATCAACAGAAAGAATAACCATTATCCCTTAGCCCTCTTCCTTGACAGATGAAATATAAAGATAAGTTTCATCCTTTACATCGGAAAAATCTTTTGAATCAAGGTCCTCATGAATTTCATCGAATACAGTTGTAAAAATGTCCTTAGCATAAGCATAGCCTGTGTCCTCGGGAATGTCAAAGCCATACCAGATTGCAGTGACAAAATGAGGTGTGCCTCCACAGAACCACTTGTCATAGTTGTCTGAGGTTGTACCGGATTTCGAGAAGGTATCAAAGCCACTGACCTTTGTTCCGTAACCTGTACCGTAAGATGCTGTACAAACATTTATAAGAACATCGAGCATGCCGTTGGCAGCCTCTTCCGAGATAGCCTTTTCGGGAACATTTTTGGTGTTGTCGAGAATCACTGTGCCGTTTCTGTCTGTTACTTTATAATAGCTGTAAGGCTCGAAGTAGAAGCCACCGTTGCCGAAAACAGCATAAGCAGCTGCCATTTCAAGAGTGGTAACACCTGTTTCCGTACCACCGCAAGCCATACCACTGTATGTTGCGTCACCTGCGGAAAGTCCGAGATGGAAAACATTGTTTGCATATTCAAAGCAGGTATCAATGCCGAGCATTTCCTGAATCATTCTTGCGGGAACAGTGTTGAGTGACTTACCGACAGCCACATTGATTGTAACATATTCACCCGAACCATGGTCACCCTCATAGTTTTGAGGCCATGTTTCACCGTCAACCGTGATTGCCTTGTCAAGCATTGTTGACTCACCGCTTTCAATGATACCCTTATCGAAAGCAGGACCGTAAACAGTAAGCGGCTTGATTGAAGAACCGGGCTGTCGCTTACTCGACTCATCGGTTGCTCTGTTAAGGCAACGGTTTGTCGGCTTTTCATCGCAACCACCGACAAGAGCAACGATTCTGCCGTTATAATCCATAATCGTCATGGCTGACTGAGCCTCGTCACCGTTCTCGTCATAGCCGGCGTCGGGAATACCGATTCGGTTTGAATAAATATAATCAAGTGTATCCTGTACACCTAAATCAACGGCAGTGTAAATATTAAGTCCGCCGTAATACACCTTTCTCCAAGCCTCGTTGTATTCATAGCCGTATTTTTCCTGAAGATCTTCTATAACCTCATCAATTACATACTCTTCATACCAGCCCATGATCTCAACCTCGGAGGAGTCAACCTCATCGTCGGAATAGCTGTATTCCTTAACCTCAACCTTTTCTTTCAAGGCAGCCTGATATTCCTTGTCGCTTATTTTTCCCTGATCGTGCATATAGAAAAGACAGTCATCTCTTCTTTCCATGCAAGCCTCGTAATCGACATAAGGATTAAGAGAATAAGGAGCTTTTGTAATGGCGGCGATTGTGGCACATTCGGAAATTGTCAATTCCGAAAGCGACTTTCCGAAATAAGTTTCAGCGGCAGTCTTAACGCCGTAGCAGCCCGCACCGAGTGAAGCCGTATTAAGATAAGCTTCGAGAATATCCTTTTTTGAATAATTGCGTTCAAAATTCAACGCCCTTAATATCTCATTGAATTTTCTCATATAAGTGGCTTCGTTCTGATCCGTCAGGTTCTTGATAAGCTGTTGAGTGATTGTTGAAGCACCCTGTCCCTCATAGCTGGGGTTGATGAAAACACCGATGGTACGAATCCAGTCAACACCGGGATGCTCATAAAAACGCTTGTCCTCAAGGCAGATGAAAGCCCATTGAAGCCTTTCCGGAATCTCATCAAAGTCAATCCAGATTCGGTTTTCTTCACCGTGAAGCCTTCTCAGCTCAACCGTGTCACCGTCGGAGTCATAAGCATACATGAACGATGTCTGACTTTGCGAGCTTTTATAAGTGTCAAGGTCAATAGCAATATCACCGTTAATGACACCGTCGATATAAACAAGCATAGAGCCTCCGACGATAATGCCGGTAAGCATACACGAAACAAAGATGCAGAAAAGGAAAAGAAAAACAGAAAAAATAACGGGGTGCTTTTTTCTTTTCTTATTTCTCTTTTTTTCAGCTCTTTTTTCCTTCCTTGTTAATTTTACACTCTCATTGCCTGTCTCCAGAGCAACATCTTTCTTTGATTTACGTGACATAACTGTACACTCCTTAAATAACCATACTGCATCTATTATAATAAATTCAATTGATTAAATCAACATTAAAGAGCATATTTTTTGAAAAATTACCCCTTTTTTTAATAAATGAGAAAATATAGCTTAAAAATATATCGAAAAAGCAGATGAAAAAATAAATATACGCTAAGCTTTAACAAAAAAGCGACAAACTGACAAGCGCGTTAAAAGAGCAGTGCTTTTAAATTTCACGCATTTCCCTGCGTTTTTTAAAGGGCTTCTCTCAAGCTTTCACGCCCAAAAGAAGCCCTTAAACAACACTTATTTCTTTTTGAATCTGATAACATTAAATGAAAGCGCGCTAAGCTCGGCAGTGATGACCTTTCCATCTGCCAAAGGAAGCTCTTTCTTTCTCATGCAAACTTTTTCGTCATCAAAATCATTTTCAGCATAAACATCAAATCCCTCAAGTGACTCAAAGGACACTGCCTCATAGCCGTCAAAATCAAGAAGATTTATTTCAAGAAGCATCTTTTCGTCCATTGAACGATTAACGGCAAAAAGTGAAACCTCCTGCTTTTCTTCATCGTAAGTGACAACGGATTCAAGGAAAGGAACATCGGTAAACTCCTTGCAATCATACTTAGGCGATGAAATAATGGGCTTGAGAGCAACTCCGGTTGCAAAGCTCGACATCTGCATGAAAGGATAAAAAATCGTCTGACGGAATGAACCGCCACCGGTTTTTGTGAAAATCGGTGCAATGACATTGACAAGCTGAGCAAGGCAGGCAATCTTGACTCTGTCGGCATGACGCAAAAGAGTAATA
>CAZBFI010000147.1:0-3517 GCA_964491165.1 uncultured Faecalibacterium sp. | reverse complement strand
TACGCCGAGTGGCGAGGTTGGTTTATAGCATAAAACACAAAACACAAGTTTTGTCTAATCCGAAAAATGCATATAAAAAGCTTTCCATCAAATCACTCTGACGGAAAGCTAATTTTATTTTATCCTGTTTTATGCGGTCTGCGCTTTTTTTCAGCCCCTTAAATTTGGTGTTATTCCTCGATTATGCCATTGAACTCGGCAAGCGTGTTATAAACCTCAAGCACCTGTGCCGGCTCATGAGAAAGCTTGATGACGGCAAACTTGCTTTCGGAAAAGTCCATGGCGGAAATATTCGTTTCAAAAAAGCCGATGACACTTCCGAAATTATCCTGTGCCTGCTGTGAATCGTTGAAATCAAAGAGTGTCTTTGTGAAGCTTGCACAAAGCTCCTTGATTTTTTCACCGTTCTTAGCCGTATCATTGCAAAGGTAAATGAAATATTTCAAGATAACATCAGATGTCATCATCTGACTTCCCTTGTCGATGATATAGCTGAGTCCGTCATGGCTGTAAGATACACTTTTTTCAACATTGACCTCAATGTCACCGATATACTTCATAAGGCTGACGAATGCCTTTTCATCACCGAGAAGATATTTTTCAACGCTGACTCCCGTATATTCGCTCACTGCAAGAGCAAGCTGGGTAACACCACCCGTTTTCAAGTGGGTGTTCATGTTTCCGACAACCTCATTTGCCTGACAAGCCGATGACGGATCAATGAACAAAAGCTTAACTCGTCCGTCATAGCTGTTGATGTCGGCAAGCATGAGCAAGTGAATTTTGTCATTTTCATCATCAAAGCAGAAAAGAATGTTGGTGTGCAAATCCTGCTGTGGCGGCTCGGTTGTCTGAACCTGTGCAAGCGTTGTCTCATAGCCCTGTGCCTGTGTTGTTGTCGTTTCCTGCTGTTTATCCTCAAGTGAGTCGATAACTATCATGCCGACCGACAGTGCCGTAAGCACTGCTATAAGGGCAACGAAAGCCTTGATTATTACAGGTCTGCCCGGCTCGGAGATATTGCTTATCCTCTCTAAGACAGGGCCTAAAGCCTTGCTTGTTTTTTCCCACGCTTCCTTTAAAAAGCTCTGTATATTTTTGAAAAGATCACTTTCTAAAAAATCTTTCATGACATCCTCCGTAAGCGGAATTTATAAGCGTAAAATCTGTCGAATTAACAAAAAAATAAAAAAATCAGCGGTCGCTGATTCGATTTAAAGATTTACACTGCTATTCTACCATAAGCACGGTTTTTAGTCAATGGAAAAAATGACCATATATCACTGTAATTTTTTATAACAGTGAGGTTAAAAGTCCAAGCGAATAATTTCTCCTGTTAAAAAACTGCCCTTGTAATTAAACAAAGGCAGCTTTATTTTTTGTAAAAATGTTAATTTACTTTACATCAAATGAGTATGTGTAACCCTCAAGAGCAATTCCGTGACCGAAATCTCTTGCAGTGAACACAACGCTGTCATCATAAACCTCAACATAAGCACCGAGACCCGACTGGTTGAACTTTCCGTAGTCGTTATCCTTGCCGAAAGCGGGGAGGTTGATTGAATAAACACCGTTTGCTTCGTCGAATATCTCAAGTGATCTTTCATAAACACCGTCATGAAGATGACCGTTGATGTAAAAGACATTCTTATGCTTTAACAAAACTTCCTTGAGTGCGGCTGAATCTTCACCAAGGTCACCGCTTGCCCATACCTCAGGCAGACCGTGAGTGTCCTTAAGGGGCTGGTGGCAAATTACAAATGAGGGCTTGCCGTTTGCGCTTTCAAGCTCCTGATCAACAAAAGCAAGCTGTTCATCGGAAATGACTGCCTTTTCAAACTGCCATTCGTCAGAGCCCATAACGATGAACTTATAGCCGTTGACCTCATAAGAATAGTAGGGCTTATCAATTTCAATGTCAAGATATTCCGAAGCCTTTGACATCAGAAGCTCTGTCTGATATTCATAAGCGAAGCGGATATCATGGTTGCCGGTTGCAAGAAGAACGGTTTGATTGCCGATCTCACTTTCTGCAAGCTTGTTCCATACGATCTCGTATGACGGAGCATCACCCATTTCGGTAATGTCGCCTGCAATGACGAGTGCATCGAACTTGCTTTCGGCATTGTCAATATCCTGAAGTCCGCATTCTAAAAGATAAGGATTGAAAGCGGTGTCTCTGACATGAGTATCTGCAAAAGCTACAAAAGCGAGGTTGCAATTATCAGGATCCTGGAATTTAATCGGGTTTTCCGTCGAAAGCTCATAAACGCCTCCGAAAAGATTTGCAATGGTGAAAACGATGGTCAGAAGATTGCTAACAACAGCAATAATCGAACCGAGAACTGAAGAAATCATACATTCTCCTCCTTATTTTTTTATAGTGATATAATAAAACAAAGTGAAAAAAATGTCAACAATGCAACAGAATATTAAATAATTTTTCATTATATTTTTCTTTACGGTGTATATTAAGCCACTTGTCGCAGAAGATAATAACAGTATATAAACAGAAAGGTGAATGGCTTTGGAAAACACAATCAGTCTTTTGAAGGAATGTGACGCAGGAACAAAAACAGCCGTCAATTCAATTAAAGAGGTTCTCGACAATGTCAAAAGTGAGGAGCTTTTGAAGATTCTGACCGATACACTCTCGGAGCATCAGCGACTCGGAGATGAAATTTCACAAACACTCAGAGAAAACGGCTGTCAGGGTAAAGACCCCAACCCTATGGCAAGGGTCATGTCCTGGATGAAGATAAACTTCAAAATGCTCGAAAAGGGCGACGACAAAACAATTTCCGCACTCATGCTTGACGGGTGCAACATGGGAGTCAAGCAGCTGAATGCTTATTTGAACGAATATGAAAATGCCGATGAAAAATCAAAGCGCCTTGCCGAAAAGCTGATAAAAAGTGAAGAAAGGCTCGCAGATGAGCTGAAAAGCTTTCTTTGATTCAGGGTGATACCGGTGAGATTTTTGGCGAAGGCTTAAAAGGTCAACCTTGAAAATCCATGTTGGGTGTGAAAAAATTAAAAGGGCGATGTGATTTTTTTCACATCGCCCACTGCACTTATTGCTTAATTTTTTAAAACTCGATTTTCTTTTCGATGTATGAAACAAGGTCGTCGATTTTGATTCTTTCCTGCTGCATGGTGTCACGGTCACGGACAGTTACACAGCCATCTTCAACCGAATCAAAGTCATAGGTGATGCAAAGCGGTGTACCGATTTCATCCTGACGGCGATATCTCTTACCGATTGAGCCGGCATCGTCAAATTCAACCATAAACTTCTTCTGAAGCAGGTGATAAACCTCCTCTGCCTGTGAATTAAGCTTCTTTGAAAGAGGAAGAACAGCTGCTTTAATGGGAGCGAGTGCGGGATGAAGATGAAGAACAACTCTTGTGTCATTCTTTTGTTCATCAACAACCTCCTCGTCATAAGCCTCTGTCATAATTGCAAGGAAAAGTCTCTCAACACCGAGTGAAGGCTCAATTACATAAGGAATGTATC
>CAZBFI010000146.1:0-3617 GCA_964491165.1 uncultured Faecalibacterium sp. | reverse complement strand
ACCTTGTGAAAAACGGCTATCGCTGCAAAAAAATCCAACCGGTAGATATGTTCCCACATACTAATCACGTGGAGACCGTCTGTTTGATGTCAAGGAAATGATTATCGAGGTGCTGTAAATGATGAAACACAAAATTTTCGGAGTTAAAGAAAATGTAAAATATTCAGATCGAGAGGGTACATATCTTATCCCTTTTAAAAACAATAAGGTTGGGGTAGTAAAAACGCCTAAAGGTTATTTTCTTTTAGGAGGCGGATTAGAGAAAGGATAACATGATACAGAGTGTATTGAACGAGAGTGCCTTGAAGAAAGTGGATTTCATGTTTATGTTAAGGATAAGATTTGTTCAGCAGAAGCATATATGAAACATCCAACGATTAGGTATTTTCATCCAGTTCAAACATATTACTTTGGTGAACTGCTTGAAAAGGTGTCGGACTACACAGAAACAGACCATATCTTTTATTGGATTGAATATGAACAATTAAAGGGAAAGATGTTTGTAGAAATGCAAAACTGGGCGTTGGAACAAGCGTATGAAAGCATATCTAGCAAGTAGACATATTCCCTACAACATAGGCAGTGGATTCGTTTTTGTCAACCGGCAAAATGCCATGACTCAAACCATACATAATGCGTGGGTTTGCCGACAAAAGCAAAAAATTGATAAATCCGATTTAACTTTAATCAATATTATTTTTCTTTAGGAGGTTTTGTTATGAACGGCATTGGAAAACTCGCACTTGGAACAATGGGTATGAATTTCAAAAACAAAGAAAGCTCAACCCAAACAATTCGAACAGCACTTGAAAACGGTATCAATATCTTTAACACCGGCGACTTCTACCAAAAAGGTGAGTCGCAGGTCGTCTTAGGCGAAGCACTAAAGGGTATTTCGAGAGATGACTATTTTGTTTCTCTCAAGTTCGGTGTGACATTTTCACTTACGGGTGCAAAGCTTGATGTCAGACCGCAAAACATCAGAAATCAGTTAGTCAACGCACTTGACAAAATGGGACTCGATTATGTGGATCTTTATCAGCCTGCCAGACAGGATATCGCTATTCCGGTGGAAGATGTGATGGCTGAGCTGGTTAAGCTGAAAAAAGAGGGCTTAATAAAAAACATCGGTCTTTCGGAGGTTGATGCAGACACGCTCACAAGAGCAAACAAGGTTCATCCGATTCACAGCGTTGAGGTTGAATATTCCTTGCTCAGCCGTGAAATAGAAAGTGAGCTTATTCCTACGGCAAAGGAGCTTGGCACTCAGGTTGTCGCATACGGCGCAGTCGGACACGGTGCTTTAACGGACAAGGTAATTGACGGCAATATGTCCAATCCGATGCTGGTAAGAGGAATACTCTCCCCCTTTAACAAAAAGCATAATTTACAGGTTTTAAACGCTTTTTCGCTTATGGCAAAAAAACACGGTCTTACAATGAGTGAGCTTGCATTGGCTTGGACACAAGCAAAATATGATAATATTCTGTCACTTATCGGAACAACTCAGCCCGAGCATTTTTTAAGCTCATTAAAAGCGATAAACTCGCAATTAGACGAAAACACCGTTAAAGAAATAGAAGGCATTATTTCCGCAGAAAAAATAAAGGGATATGTAAAGCGTAAATGGATTTTTGAAAACGGCGTAGGTAAATTGGCATAACTGCCGACTGTACGCAAAAAAATATGCAAGGAGAACAGAGTTATGATCAAAAAAGCTGATAGAAAGTCAAAAACGATGAAAGTTTTTGTTGTGATAATGATAATTATATTGGCAGTATGTGCATGGTTGTTTTTCACAGCTATGCGTAAAAACAACACCGATATAAACTTAAATGAATTGTCGTCGGACACTGTCACCTTATCGTGTGCCGTATTCGACGGCAAAGAGGTGTGGGAGAATTCTACCGTAGTAATCAAAGACGGCATGATAACAGAAGAAACATCTCTCAAAAAAGGAGAAACAGACAGCGAATATTTTTTAATGCCCGGCTTGATTGACGCTCACGCACATCTGACAAAGCCTTATCAGATGGAACAGCTGGTGGAAAACGGAATCACAACGGTTTGTGATGTCTCCGCCTCTGAAGAGCTTCAAAGCTCATATAACGCTCTTAATGTCTGGTCATCACGCACAAGTGTTTGGTTAAATGTCGATGATGTGCCTGCTTTTGTGAAAAACACAATTTCTCAAAACGGAAAGTATATTAAGGTGGTTGCAGACCTGCCTCAAATCATGGGTGGCGGAATCATGGAAAAGTCGGTTCTTGAAGAAATTGTCAAGTGCGCTCATGAAAACAGCTTAAAGGTCGCAGTTCATGCAATTTCAGTTGCAGGAGTGCAAATGGCAGTTGATTGCGGAATTGATTTACTCATCCACATCCCCATCGGAGAAAATTTTCCGCAGTCTCTCGCTGAACAGATAGCTGAAAATAACATTGCCGTCATGCCTACCCTTGCCATGATGCAAGCTTTTGCCAACTCAAAATTATACGGCTATGAGCAAGCGGATTATAACGATGCGAAAGAGGCTGTGCAATTATTACATTCGTTGAATGCTCCCATACTTGTCGCAACAGACTCAAGTGATTCTTTTTTCGTTCCTCAGCTTAAGCACGGAGAAACTCTTCACGAAGAAATGGCACTTCTTGTTGATGCAGGATTGAGCGAGTCAGAGGTCTTACAGGGTGCAACAACAAAAACGGCAGAGGCTTTCGGCATAGAGAATGTCGGAACACTTACCGTCGGAATGAAAGCAACCATGGTTCTGGTGAAGGGCAGACCCGACCGTAATATCACCGACAGCACTGAAATAATACAGATTTGGGTTAACGGAAAGCCTATATTAAAAAACACGGATTACCCGTCTGAAGCCCCAAATGAAACAGGCAGCAATGCTAAAGAAACGAAAATCACATTGATAAAGGCAGGAGAAAATGACATGAACACAAATGAGCTTATATTTTACCCGAAGCATCCGTCAAATTTAAAAACTCACAAAATCGAAACAAAGGCTATGCCTATACTTGAACAGAGTGAACCGTTTGACGCAAAGGCTCTCAGCAAGGAATTTTGCGACGACTTAAACGGAGCCTTGGAAATATACGAGGATAAACGCTTTGAGGTTACGGGAATTGCTTCCAAAATCGGCCCAGACATTCACAACAAGCCCTCAATTGAAATTTCCGATGAGGTCGGCGGTCAATGTTATACACTTTGCATCTTCCCAACAGATGATTTTTATGACAAGGTTTCCGTCGGTGACAGAGTAACTGTCAGGGCAAATTATCTGGTAATGAGCAACCTGTATGGCGTTGTTATGAAGTACAGCGAGCTTGTTAATGCCGACTAAACCTAAGCATCGGAGACTTAACCAAACTCGATTTGTTTCGGATAAGTCTCCGATGCTTAAGCTTTAAAAGCTAAAACAATCCCCCGTAAAGCAGTGTACGAATAAAGCCGTTACCGATTTACAGGGGATTTTTATTTTTCGGCGTAAGCACTCGAATGTGCCGTGATTTTCCGGCATGATTACAGCCTCTTGATTTTTCCGTTCACCCGAAGGCTTTTGTTTATACACCTTGACATTTACGGCATAATTTTATATAATATTATAC
>CAZBFI010000145.1:0-3676 GCA_964491165.1 uncultured Faecalibacterium sp. | reverse complement strand
CTCTTGACCGCGTATATTGTGATTTATGTGAACAGCTTTTAATATAATACCATATTCATCCTTTAATGAACTTAAAATATGCAATAAACTGACAGAATCCGCACCACCGGATAAGCCAACGGCAATACTTTTCACCTCGTCGGTAATAAGCCCGTATTTTTTTATTGCAGCTTTGACCTTACATATCATTTCTGATTGTCTCCAGATTCGAAAAAAGGGTGTAATCTCCGTTCCAAGCAACCTTTACGGTTGTTGTCGGGCCGTGTCTGTTTTTTGCAATGATGAACTCGGCTTCATTAACAGCCGGTCTTTCCTCAAAGGCTTCACCGTCTTCTTTTTCCGTTGCGTAATATTCATCTCTGTAAAGCATGATAACAATATCGGCGTCCTGCTCAATTGAACCAGATTCACGCAGGTCGGAAAGCTGAGGTCGGTGTGATTTTCCTCTGCCCTCGGTGGTTCTTGCAAGCTGTGCCAAAACCACGACGGGAATGTTGAGATCCTTTGCCATAAGCTTAAGATTTCTTGTAATTTCCGAAACCTCTTGAACACGGCTCTCGATTCTTGTTCCGCTTTTCATCAACTGCAAATAATCGACAAAAACAGCATCAACATCCTTGAGCCTTCGTATAATTGATTTCATTTCCGAAACCGTAAGATTCGATGTGTCATCAAAGTATAGCTCACAACCGCTTAAAAGTCCGGTTGCCGTGGCAAGCTTTGCCCATTCATCACTCGAAATATTGCCTGTTCTCATCTTAGTGCTTTCAACTCTCGCCTCTGTCGAAAGAACTCTTTGCGCAAGCTGTTCTTTTGTCATTTCAAGCGAGAAGAACAGAACCTTTTTGTGTCCCATCATTGCCGTATTTCTGGCAAGATTAAGTGCAAGGCTTGTTTTACCCATAGCAGGTCTCGCACCGATGATAAGCAAGTCGGAACGGTTGAGTCCCGTGATAGCCTTATCAAGATCAACAAAGCCCGTTGTATAGCCTTTATATTTATCCTTATCGGGTGAGCTTAACTTTTGAAGCTTATCATAAACCTCATTGACAATGATGTCGCCGATCTTCTTCGGGCCTTTAGTGACTCTGCCTTGTCTTATGTCATATATCTTTTGTTCAGCCGATTCAAGAAGAACATCTGCCTGCTCTGTTGAAGATGATGCTTCATCAATAATTGATTTTGAAACATTTATAAGTGACCTTATGTAATATTTCTCACGAATTATTTTTGCATAAGCCTCAACATTCTCAGTGGAGGGAACAAGCTGAGACAACTGAAGCAAATACTGTTTTCCGCTTGCATCGTCATATACCTTTTCGTTTTTGAGCTTTTCAAGAACAATCAACGGGTCGATTTTTCCACCGAAAGCGTCAATTTCCTGCATGATCGTAAAAATCGCACGATGCTGAGGAAGATAAAAATACTCCGGCTTAACAAGAATCAAAACCTGTGTGATGCAAGCAGGATCAATCAGCACCGAACCAAGCACTGCTTGTTCAGCTTCAAGAGAGTAAGGCATATTCACATCGTCAAGAGAGGAAAATGTGTTTACTCTTTCCATATCTTTCACTCCAAAATTAAATGATTATTCACCCACATGCACAAAAAGCTTTGCGGAAATGCCCTGATAAAGCTTTACTTCAAATTCATAAGTTCCGAACTGCTTTATATCTTCAACGATAATCTTTCTCTTGTCAACATCAAGCTTAAATTCTTCCTTGAGCTTTTCGGCAATTTCCTTGCTTGTGACCGAACCGAAAAGCTTGCCGTTCTGACCTGCCTTAGCCTTAATTCTGACTGTTTTTCCCTGAATTTCAGCTGCCGATTTTTTTGCGGCTGCCGTTTCGGTTTCAATCTTATATTTTTGTGACTGCTCACGGTTTTTAAATTCGGTCATGCTCTGTGCATTGGCTTCAACTGCAAGTGACTTCGGGAAAAGGAAGTTTCTTGCATATCCGTCGGAAGTGTTGACAAGCTCACCTTTTTTTCCGAGACCTTTAACATCCTGTTTTAATACAACTTTCATAAGTTTATCCTCCGTTAATTATTTTCAATAAAACTGTCAATAGCTTTTTCAAGCTCTTTTTTCGCCTGAAGAATATCTATTTCGGTAAGCTGGCAGGCAGACATCGTCTGATGTCCTCCTCCACCCATTTCCTCCATAATGATCTGAACATTGATTTCACCGTAGCTTCTTGCGGAAATGTTAACGCCGTTTCCGTTTTCATAAAGCACGAACGATGCCTTGACACCCTCAATATTCAGCATTTCATCAGCAGCCTGTGAGGTTACAAGTCTGACATTTTCAATGTCATTCGGAGAAACCGAAATGGCACAGCTTTTATATTTTTCAGCCGAATCAATTATCATGTTTCGATGACGGAAAACTTCCATGTCATTTGAAAACAGCTTCTTTGTTTCAACAGTGTTTGCACCTCTCGACCTAAGATAAGCAGCAGCTTCAAAGGTACGCACACCGGCTCTGATTATAAAGTTTCTTGTGTCAAGCATGATTCCGGCAAAAAGAGCAAGAGCTTCAAATTGATTTATAACCGGCTTTGAGTCCACATACTGAACTATCTCAGCAACCATCTCACTTGCAGAGGAAGAATTCGGCATGTGATAAAACATAACCGTGTTTTCAATAAAGCCGACACTTTTTCTGTGGTGATCAATAACCATGACTCTTTCCGTCATGTCAAGAAGCTCCGGTGATTCGGTAACCTCTTTTTTATGAGTGTCAACAACAATTATAAGTGTGTTGTTTCCAATCAAAAAAGGTGCTTTTTCAGGTGGAATAACTATCTCGTCACCGTATTTTTCAATGAAGCTGTCAACAAGAGGTGCGGCAAGAGTGGTTTTCCTGTTTAAAACAATATTAACCCTCTTTTCAAAATGCTTTGCAACGGCATAAACACCGACGGCACTTCCAAATGAGTCAAAATCGGAAAAACGATGACCCATTATTAAAATGTTATCGCTGTCACGGATAATTTCGGCAACACTCTTTGCTATCAGTCTTGTTTTAGCCTTGTTCTTTTTCTCATGACCGGCTGAAACACCACCGTAAAATTTATATTGTACCTCATGCTTAACGGCAACCTGATCACCGCCACGGCTCTGAGCCATGTCAAGAGCCTGCTTTGCACTTGTGTGTGCTTCAAGCAGCTTATCGTCTTTACCAACGCCTATCGAAAGGGTCATGTCAACATTTTTTCCATCAAAGGTAAATTCTCTGACCTTGTCAAGAATGCTGAATTTGTCAGCAATCATCTTTTGCAGACCTCTTTCTTCAACAAAGACCATCACTCGATCACTCGAATACTTACGGCAAAGGCCACCGTAAGCCGAAACCCATTCTTCAATCATTTGCTCAATCGAGCCGACAATCGCAGTACACTCACTGTCCTTGAAATTCTGATAAATTTCATCAACATTGTCAATAACGCAAAGCATTATTGAGGGCTTTGAATCGTAATACTCTCTCTCGGTGATTCTGAGCTTTGTTTCATCGAAAAAGTAAAGCAGATATACCTTTTCGTCAACGGCATGTATTTCACTCGAATAAACGGCAAAATATTGATTGTTGATTCTTACACGGTAGCCCTTACCGATAAGGAGCTTTTCAATGCTTTCTTTGTTGACAAGCTCTCCGATGCTTTTGATTGTGCTG
>CAZBFI010000144.1:0-3824 GCA_964491165.1 uncultured Faecalibacterium sp. | reverse complement strand
TGAATTTTTCAGGGATATGGGTTATAGCGTTGCGCTTATGGCGGATTCAACATCCCGTTGGGCTGAGGCATTAAGAGAAATGTCGGGCAGACTTGAAGAAATGCCCGGTGAAGAGGGCTATCCGGCATATCTTGCAAGCCGACTCGCTCAGTTCTACGAAAGAGCAGGCAGGGTTATTTCACTCGGCAAGGATAACAGAGAGGGTACACTTTCCGTTATCGGTGCTGTTTCTCCTGCCGGTGGTGATATTTCGGAGCCGGTCTCGCAGGCTACGCTCAGAATCGTCAAGGTCTTTTGGGGGCTTGATTCATCGCTTGCTTATAAAAGGCATTTCCCTGCAATAAACTGGTTGACAAGTTATTCTCTTTACAGTAACACGCTTGACAAATGGTTTGACGAAAATGTCAATGCCGAATGGTCAAGCTTACGAAAAACAGCAATGAAGCTGCTTTCACAGGAGGCAGAGCTTCTTGAAATGGTTAAGCTTGTCGGCATGGATTCACTTTCACAAAATGACAGGTTAAAGCTTGAAGTGACCCGTTCAATAAGAGAGGATTTTCTTCATCAGCTCGCATTCCACGATGTTGATACACACACCTCAACAAAAAAGCAGTTTCTTATGTTAAAGCTTATAATCGAGTTTTATAACATGGGGCTTTCTGCGCTTAGCAAGGATATTGATACCGAAAAAATCGTTTCCTTGCCCGTAAGGGAAAAAATCGGCAGATTTAAATATGTTCCCGAAAATGAAACAGACGAAAAATATAAGCAGATAAAAGCCGAAATCGGTGAAGAATTAAAAAAGCTTTCGGAAAGGGGAGAGTAATTACATGCCGAAAGAGTACAGAACAATAAGTGAAGTTGCAGGCCCTCTTATGCTGATTAAGGGCGTGAGCGATGTCGCATATAATGAGCTTGGTGAAATCGAGCTTAAAAACGGTGAAAAGCGTCGCTGTCGGGTTCTTGAGGTGAGTGATGACAATGTCCTTGTTCAGCTTTTTGAATCATCAGCAGGAATAAATCTCTCCGAAAGCAAGGTCAGATTCTTGGGAAAGCAAATGGAATTAGCCGTTTCGGAGGATATGCTCGGAAGAGTTTTTGACGGACTTGGCAGACCGATAGATCAAGGCCCGTCGATTCTCCCTGAAAAAAGACTCGATGTCAACGGAAAGCCGATGAACCCTGCTGCAAGAAAATATCCGAGTGAATTTATTCAGACGGGTGTTTCTTCAATAGACGGTCTCAACACTCTTGTAAGAGGACAAAAGCTTCCGATTTTTTCCGCTTCGGGACTTCCTCATGCAGAGCTTGCCGCACAAATAGCCCGTCAGGCAAAGGTTATCGGCACAGATGAAAGCTTTGCAGTTGTCTTTGCAGCTATGGGAATAACCTTTGAGGAAGCTGAATTTTTCACTTCTTCTTTCAAGGAAACAGGCGCTATTGACAGAACGGTTATGTTCACAAACCTTGCAAATGACCCTGCAATCGAAAGAATTGCCACACCGAAAATGGCGATGACAGCAGCTGAATATTTGGCATTTGACAAGGGTATGCATGTTCTTGTCATTATGACTGACATTACAAATTATGCCGATGCATTAAGAGAGGTTTCGGCAGCAAGAAAGGAAGTTCCGGGAAGAAGAGGTTATCCGGGATATATGTATACCGACCTTGCCTCGATTTATGAAAGAGCAGGCAGACAAAACGGCAAAAGCGGTTCAATAACACTGATTCCGATACTGACCATGCCCGAAGATGACAAAACACATCCGATTCCCGATCTTACCGGTTACATCACCGAGGGACAGATTATCCTTTCAAGAGATTTATACAGACGCTCCGTTATTCCTCCGATTGATGTTCTTCCTTCACTTTCTCGTTTGAAGGATAAGGGTATAGGCGAGGGAAAAACAAGAGCAGACCATTCCGGAACAATGAATCAGCTTTTTTCCGCTTATGCAAGAGGCAAGGAAAGCAAGGAGCTTATGATGATTCTCGGTGAATCTGCTTTGAGCGAAATCGACAGAACCTATGCGGAATTTGCACAGGAATTTGAAGAAAGATATGTCTCGCAGGGAAATGAAACAGACAGAAGCATTGAAGAAACGCTGAACATCGGCTGGGAGCTTCTTTCCATTCTTCCGAAAAGTGAGCTTAAACGAATTTCCGATGAATATATCGAGAAATATTACGGAAAAAAGAAGTAGGTGGTTTTGTGGCGGTAATGAATGTGAATCCTACGAGGATTGAACTTTCAAACTTAAAAAAGAAGCTTCTTACCGCCCGCCGCGGCCATAAGCTTCTGAAAGATAAACGAGATGAGCTGATGCGTCAGTTTCTTGTGCTTATAAAGGAAAACAAGGAATTGAGAAAAAGCGTTGAAGAGAAAATACGGCTTGCAAACTCATACATGTCACTTGCCGCAGGTGAGATGAGTGATAACGAGCTTTCGGTTGCACTCATGCTTTCAAGGCAAAAGCTTAATCTTGAGGTTGAAAAAAAGAATATGATGAGTGTTTTAGTGCCGGAATATAAATTCAGTCAATCACTTTCCGAGAATAACGGTGCATATTCTTACGGCTTTGCTTTCACTTCGGGAATGCTTGACGAGGGCGTCAGGATCTATTCATCTCTTACGCAGGACTTAATAAGGCTTGCTCAAATCGAAAAAACCTGTCAGCTTCTTTCAAAAGAAATCGAAAGCACAAGAAGAAGAGTAAACGCTCTTGAGCATGTGCTGATTACCGATTATGAGGATACGATAAAGTACATTACGGTGAAGCTTGAGGAAAATGACAGAAGCAACACCACAAGGCTGATGAAGGTTAAGGACATGATGCTCGAAAAAGCACATAATTACAATTAGTTTTTTATAATTTGAGAGGATGTTTCGGCATCCTCTTGTTTTAGGTGATGAAAATGAACGAAAGAGAAGCGCTTATTTCTCATGCTTCGGATTTAAAGGAAAAGTCTGCAAACGAAAGCGTTGTAGCCTGCACAAGCTTTTTATCCGTCAGCGAATTATCCGATATAATCAAGCTCGAGAGGGTTAACAGCGAATTTGTTGACACCTTTTATTACGGCGGTTACAGTGATGCCGAAAGAAAGACGGCAATTTTTGTGCCGAAATTTTATTGCGTGACAGATGAAACACTCGAGAGCTTTTTAAGTGAAAACGGAAATCCGTTGGCACTGTTAAAAATTACCAAGGATAAATTTGCAAGCGTTTCACACCGTGATTATCTCGGTGCGCTTATCGGACTCGGTATAAAAAGAGAGACCGTCGGTGATATTCTGACAAACGAAAACGGCTGTTATATTTTCTGCCTTAAAAGTATGTCAAGCTTTATATCCGAAAATTTGAAAAAAGCAGGACGGGCTCAGTTGAAGATATCTGTTTGTGAGGATTTTAAATCTGAGCAGCTGCCCGAAAACAAAACGCAGACGGTTTTCACCACCGTCGCTTCACTGAGACTTGACTGTATTGTAGCCTCTGCTTTTAACCTTTCACGCAATAATGCAGCAAACATGATTTTACAGGGCTTAGTTTTTGTAAATTCACAGCAAGTATTAAAAGCAGACCGCATTATCACTGAGGGTGATACGATAGCTTTAAGAGGTAAGGGTAAGGTTGTTGCAAAGGAAATTATCGGTGAAAGTAAAAAAGGCAGGATTCGTTTATATCTGAAAAAATATATATAAGCTCAATATATTTGCAAGCTTTAACAAAAATTTCAAATTGATAACAAATCCTTGACTTTTAACTTATATAGTGTATAATATTTAACGAATATTCAAATTCATTTTAAGAGATAGTGCATACG
>CAZBFI010000143.1:0-3931 GCA_964491165.1 uncultured Faecalibacterium sp. | reverse complement strand
CTATTATATCATATATTATTATGTCTCGCATTTCAAGTTAAAGTGCAATTTTTTTTGAAAAAAACTTCTCATTTTAATCTTTCAAAGATAACTGAAACGAAAAAAACTAAAGGACTTCTTCATAAGCTTTTACGCTTTAAAGAAGCCCTTTGACTTTTATTATGTTTGAACTTTTTACAACAGGTAATTTAAGCTTTACGGAGCATTGTAATATTTTTTCGCAAGAGATTTAAAAACCGATTCAAGCTCCATGCCGAAAAAGCTTGAAGAAGATAAGCAGCTTCCGTCCGAAAAGGCTCAAAAGCATTGCAAAAATCGTCACAACACTCACCGCTTTAAACATGACTTTCATAAAATAAGCTTATGTCCACGGATCATCCGCTTCAGGCGTACGCACACCCGTCAAAAGATACTGTTCCCAAAGAAACCACTTTCCGTCACTGCCACGCTGACGAAGTGTAACAGGTCTCGGAGCATCTGCACCGCCACAAGGAATAAAAAGCTTCATATATCCCTCTTGAGCGTTTGATGTGTGATTGCTTTCAATTATTATAGTATACGGCTTTGTCGGTGTGTAATTGTTTTCGGGAGTTGCACCTGAAAAATAAGTAAAGGGCAAATATGTTTTGCCGTCACGGAAGCGGTCATTCAAAAAAGAGATATCGTGACCGTTCATGGCACGAGGACCTCTGAGCCAGTTGAGCATTTCAGTCCCCTCGCTCTTATCCTTGGAATAAACACAAAGTGCAAGCACTGTCAATGCCACAGTTTTAAACGGAGAGTCAAGGCTTGCTTCACCGAGTGACTGCATTTGAGCAAGGGTTTCGGGCAAAGCAGGAAAAACAAAGATTTCGTTTCTCTGTGTGACGTTCGCTGTGTTTGAAAAATCATTGAAAAGTCCCATAAAAAGCTTCCTTTCAATCAGAATTTTCCACCGCCACCGCCGTGCGTTCTTCCTGACGATGAAGTGTGTGTACTGCTTGATGAAGAATTCTGACTTTCTTTTTTAGTCTTTGTAACATTGCTGTAAAGGAAGGTTTCAAAATTCTCGGTCACAGCCATGCTACCCTTTTTAACATAACTGTTGGCTTCCTTCTTTTTGCTTACGGATTTAAGCTTACTTTTCATACTGCCTACTACCAAAAGAGCAAGAACAATACCGATGGCAAGTGAAATCGGAATCCAGATCAATGACAACGGCTCTTTGGGGAGATTACTCGAATTATATACACTTCCGTTTTTAGCCTGAGTAATAAAGTCATCGCTATATTGTGCAAAAGTGTTAAACGCACCGATGAAATCACCGCCGGATAAATAAGGAACTATCTGCTCACCGATATAAGCAATGCCCGAATCGGTAAAAGCGGTAATGCCATAGCCACAGGTTGAAATATACCAATCACTGTATTCCATGCTGATAAGAAGTAAAACACCGTCATCACCGTATCCGAAAGAAGAATCATCGTAAATGTCATCGGCATATTCACTTGTTGATTTTCCGCCGAGTGAATTGGTTGTAACCACAACAACATCAACGCCTTGGCGAGTGCTTATCTCGTAAAGCTTTTGATTAAGGGCTGTTTCTTCGCTTTGTGTTAAAAGCTCTGCCGAGTCAATAACATGACTGTATTCATTTTCAACTCCGTCAACTGCACAGGCGGGTATCATCGCCGTAAAGCATAAAACAACGGCAAGCACAAGTAAAGTTATTTTCTTTTTCATGATAATGCCCTCCCCTTAAATAATGCCGAGAAAATGCAGCAGATAAACGATGCCGTAAGCCGCAACACTGAAAACTGCCGACAAGCCGACTGTAAGCCTCGTTGCCGCTGCTTTGTCCACCGGAAGATTACCGATGAATTTACCGGTCTGACCGTTCATTGCAAAGGTGTATTTTTCACCATTCCAGGTTGTGTTCAAAATCCAAACAGGATAAAGAGCGTATTTTGCCTTACCGCCGTAAAGATTGACATTTGAGCTTTCGGGAATAACAGAATTATATCCCACAACTGTTTTTGCAAAAGCTTCCTCGGTTGATTTTTTAATTCTCTCATTTGCACGCAAAACGCTCTGTTCGGCAGTGACATCATATTTGTCGGCAAGATAGCCTGAAAGATATGCTGTCTGGAAATCCTTTGCCTCTGAAAGATCAAAAGGCTCAATTGACTCCATCAAGTCATCGGGCATCTTTTCAGAGCCGTCAACCGGAACATTTTCAAAGCCGATTTTACCGCCTCTGTGGACTGAATAATGACTCGTTTCGGTGTATCTGTAATTACTGTCACTCCAAGTTCTTACTCTTGTAGCTTTGTAGCGGATTCGAGCATCGGCATCCGTTTCAAAAAGCCAGAACGGAACATAGATACCCTTTATCTCATCAATGTGATTTTCATCTTTGAAAATCTTCGGCAATAGGCGTTTGCCGGAAAGATGTTTCATAAGCCCTGCCTTTGCGGCTTTTTTATCAAGCTTAAAGGGTATGATGATGTCGGGTTTAAGCGATCCTGAAAACTGACCCATCATTACAACGGGATTACCGCAGTATGGACATTCTGTTGCCGCCGTTGTTTCGTCACCGACAATTTCACCACCGCATGATTTACAAACATAGGTGCGAAGTCCATCGGCTTCACCCTCCTGCCATTGTGTACCTGCCGTGCTGTCCCACTCCATTTTGTCGGGTGCATCGTTTTTCAGTGCATCATCATAGCTTTTCAGCGACTCAACATCAATTTCAGTACCGCAGTAGGGACATTTCATTTTTTGCGTTGCACTGTCAAATTCCATTGCACCGCCACAATTAAGGCATTTGTACTCCTGTAAAACGCTCATAAGTACCTCCGAAATATATCGGGCTGTACTCGGACATAAAGCCAAGCACAGCCCAAAGTTTTAATTAAAATGTTTTTGTTGTAAGTGAATTTATTAGCCTAAGTCGGCTTTTTAGCCTTTTGGAGAACCGCAGTTCTGACAGAATTTTCCACCGTTGTTTTCAGCTGAGCAAGCAGGACAAATCCATGAGCCGTTTGAAACAGGAGGAACCTGCTGATTGGAAGCAGGATATTGCTGTTGGGGAACGCCATACTGTTGTTGAGGCATACCATATTGCTGTTGAGGTGTGCCATACTGTTGCTGAGGCATTCCATACTGCTGTTGAGGTGCGCCGTACTGTTGCTGAGGCATTCCATACTGCTGTTGGGGTGTTCCGTACTGTTGCTGGGGCATACCGTATTGCTGTTGAGGTGTGCCATACTGTTGCTGAGGCATTCCATACTGCTGTTGACCATAGCCGACTGTCTGTGAGCCTCTACCGAGAAGTGTGGCACAAAGCTCATTACCCATTCTTTCATAGCTGCGATAAAGCTCGCTATATGGACTGTCGGGATAATTTCCGTCACAAAGCTCAAATTTAATTGTTGAGAACCACGGAGAATTTACATTGATTTCAATATAAAACTTGTATTTGTACTCATAGCGTGGCGGATTATACGACTGTCTGTTACCCTCGTTGTCCCTATAATAAATTTCATCTCTGTCCTCATCGACATTCAGATTACAGGATGCAACCTGAGAAAGACTGATAATGTCAGGGTTATCAGCTTTCCAGTCACTCTTTCTTGTTACGATAAACTTACCTGCGGCTTCATCAATATAAACCTTGGTATATTCACCGTAATTTCTTGTAGGACGAAAATAATCAAGCTGTTTTTCGTTCTCTTCTCGGTAAGCAAGCTGTTGCTTGATTTCCTCAACTGTCGATTGCTTTCTTTCACTGAAAAACGGTGAAAGCTTTTTTGCACAGTCTTTACAAAGATTGCCGTCTTCCAATTTTCTGTTGCCGAGCAGACCAATTTTTTCTCCGCAAACATCACAGAATTTTTTATCGAACAGTCCCATAATAATTCTCCTTTTTTATTATAATGTTTTATAT
>CAZBFI010000142.1:0-3991 GCA_964491165.1 uncultured Faecalibacterium sp. | reverse complement strand
GTGCAAGCCTCGGCAAATTGCTTCATCGTGACAAGACCGTTTTCCGTGTGAGCCATTTCACGACCTCTGAAACGAATTGAGACCTTAACCTTGTTTCCGCTTGTAAGAAAGCGTTTCGCATGATTAACCTTGGTTTCAAAGTCATGTGTGTCAATGTTAAGTGAGAGTCTGATTTCCTTGATTTCAACAACATGTTGATTCTTTTTTGCTTCCTTTTCTTTTTTAGCCTGTTCAAAACGGTATTTGCCGTAGTCCATGATTTTACACACGGGAGGAACAGCCTGCGGAGCAACTTTCACTAAATCAAGATTCTTCTCTTCGGCAATTTTCAGAGCTTCCTGAGATGACATAATGCCGAGTGCCTCACCGTCACCGGTAATAACCCTGACTTCCTTATCACGAATTTCTTCATTGATTTGCAGTTCTTTGATAGCGATGTTCATACACCTCCAAAAATATTACTGACTTGATGCCAGATGAAAAAATCAAAGCGTGAACAGAGAGCTGTTCACGCATCAATACACTAAGTCAATCAGTCTATTGACCTACAGGAAACGGAATTCCGCAGGTGAGAACGCATACTGCTCTGCTTTGTTTGCCTAAGTATACTACCATAAGGCAAGACTTTTGTCAAGTGTTTTTTTTAAATTATTTGGTTTAATATTCAACACCGTAATGCTGATAATATTCTTCAAGGCATATTCCGGCATTTTTGATCTTTGTTGCATGAGAAACGCCGACAAAACGCCAGTGCCAAGGCTCAGGAATAATTCCGGTGATGTCCTGCTTATCCTCCGTATATCTTTCGATAAAGCCGTATTCATGAGCGTGCTGCTGAAGCCAGTCATACTCATCGGTATATTTAAAATCATCATCGGTTCCGCAAATATCCATTGCAAGTCCGAGATTATGCTCACTGCAACCCGGAGGAAGAATTTCCTTTGCAGCTTCGGCTTCGGCTTCTTCCCTTGTCATTGTTCCGTCACTTAAATAGTCCTCGGTGAGACTGTTGAAGTTATACTCCTGTGTGGCATAGCTTCTGTAACCCGAATAAGGTGTAAGCTCAACTCCGTCCTCAAGAGCTGCCTTATACATCGCATCATAATAAGGTGCTACTCTTGCTTCAAGTGAACACTCGGAATCTGCAACATATTCGGTGTTGGGTGTATAACCCTCCGGCATCTGTCTTGTTCTGTCAACGACAACAAGATACCAACGCTCTTGAGTCGGGTCAATGATTTTGCGGTTAGTTGCGGAAGCAGCCGTCTGAGTTGTTGTCACATCGGGCTTTTTCGTTGTGAGATATTCACGGTAGATGTAGCATATTTCTCCGTCTATCATAACCTTGCACCAATTATTTTCATCTTTTGAGACAAAAATAACACTCTGTCCTGCCGGAATTGTTCTGAGAATATCATAATCGGTTGACGGGCCGGTTCTGACATTGACTTCCTCTGTGGCGTATGCAATGATTTGATTTGAAGCAGTTGTTGAGGTGCTTGCATTTGTTGAGGTTGGAATGCTCAACGAGGGATTCTCGGTTGTTGTGAGAGAATCCGTTGAAAAAACAGTGTCCGGTGTGACATTGCCGGGTGTTGCAGAATTATTTCTCTTGCCGACAGCCGCAAAAACAAGGACTGCAACCAAAGCCACACTCGCAATTACACAAGCGATGGTTAAAATCTTTATTATAACCTCGGAAGCACTTTTTTTAGGCTTATAAGCTATATTATCTTCCTCTTGTGGAATCTTATCAAAATTCTCGTCCATTACAAAAACTCCTTTGCTTTTTTCTATATTATAAAACATTTGAAAAATTTTTTCAACCGATATCAAGGACTTTTAAGTGTAAACTTGTAAAATCTTTCCCCAAAAGAACACATAAAACGCTAAGCACTCTGAAAAGCAAACACATATTTTCACTGCACAGGATTTATGGCAACAGCTTTCACTTCAAGGCAATCGGATACACTTTACCCTGTCAAGTCCGAAAAAGCTTTAAGCTAAATGCAAAAAACTCTTGCCCGAAAACGAGCAAGAGTCTTTTAGTAAGTTAAAATTAGTCGTTGATAGCTGTAACAACGCCTGAACCAACTGTACGGCCACCTTCACGGATAGCGAAACGAAGACCTTCTTCGATAGCGATCTCTGTGATAAGTTCAACGTCGATTTCAACGTTATCACCAGGCATGCACATTTCTGTTCCCTCGGGAAGCTTAATGATACCGGTAACGTCAGTTGTTCTGAAGTAGAACTGAGGTCTGTAGTTGTTGAAGAAAGGTGTGTGACGACCGCCTTCATCCTTGTTAAGAACATAAACCTGTCCACGGAACTTTGTGTGAGGATGGATTGAGCCGGGCTTTGCAAGAACCTGTCCACGCTCGATCTCTGTTCTCTGGATACCACGAAGAAGAGCACCGATGTTGTCGCCTGCCTCTGCATAGTCGAGGATCTTTCTGAACATTTCGATACCTGTGCAAACAGTCTTTCTCTTCTCTTCTGTAAGACCAACGATTTCAAGCTCTTCACCGGTCTTGAGCTGACCTCTTTCAACTCTACCAGTTGCAACAGTACCACGACCTGTGATGGTGAATACGTCTTCAACGGGCATAAGGAAGGGAAGGTCTGCCTTACGATCGGGAGTGGGAATGTAGCTGTCAACAGCTGCCATGAGTTCCCAGATGGGAGCAAGCTCGGGAGCGTTAACATCGTTGCCTGCATATTCAAGAGCCTTGAGAGCTGAACCCTTGATGATGGGTGTATCATCGCCGGGGAATTCATATTCGTCAAGAGTCTCACGGATTTCCATTTCAACGAGTTCGAGAAGCTCTTCGTCGTCAACTTGGTCAACCTTGTTCATGAATACGATGATGTAGGGAACGCCAACCTGACGAGCAAGAAGAAGGTGTTCCTTAGTCTGAGCCATAGGACCATCTGTTGAAGCGATAACAAGGATAGCACCGTCCATCTGTGCAGCACCTGTGATCATGTTCTTAATATAGTCGGCGTGGCCCGGGCAGTCAACGTGAGCGTAGTGACGAGTTTCTGTCTCATACTCAACGTGTGATGTGTTAATTGTGATACCTCTTTCTCTCTCTTCGGGAGCCTTATCGATGTTTGCATAGTCGATGAAGTCAGCGCCGCCCTTCATAGCAAGGGTCTTTGTGATTGCAGCTGTAAGAGTTGTCTTACCATGGTCAACGTGACCAATTGTACCAATGTTAACATGGGGTTTGTTTCTTTCAAATTTTGCTTTTGCCATTGGAATCTCCTCCTTAAAATTAGCAATAAAATAATAATATTGGGTGCAGAATACTCTGCATTGCCTATATTCTACCAATAATAGACAATAATTTCAAGACCTTTTTAAGAAAAAATTAGTCTCTCTTGTTTCTTTCGGATACGATTGACTCGGAAATTGACTTCGGAATCTCCTTATATCCGTCAGGCTCCATTACATACTGACCACGACCCTGTGTCTTTGAACGAAGGTCTGTAGCGTAGCCGAACATCTCTGCAAGAGGAACTCTTGCGTTGATTTGCTTAACACCTGTACGGTCTTCAAAGCCCTGAATTTCACCACGGCGTGAGTTAAGGTCACCGATAACATCACCCATGTATTCCTCGGGAGTGATAACAACAACCTTCATGATAGGCTCAAGAAGAACAGGATTTGCCTTCTTAGCAGCATCCTTGAATGCCATTGAACCGGCAATCTTAAATGCCATTTCAGAGGAGTCAACCTCATGATATGAACCGTCATAAAGAGTTACCTTAACGTCAACCATGCTGTATCCTGCAATAACACCGGACTGCATAGCGCCCTGAATACCTGCATCAACAGGTGCAATGTATTCCTTGGGAATAGCACCGCCGACGATGTTGTTAACAAACTCGTAGCCCTTGTCGGGGTTAGGCTCAATGTTGATCTTAACATGACCGTACTGACCCTTACCACCTGACTGACGAGCATACTTCGTATCTGAGGAAG
>CAZBFI010000141.1:0-4054 GCA_964491165.1 uncultured Faecalibacterium sp. | reverse complement strand
TGCCCCAAGGTGTAACAGGACCGGGACGACCGATGGGTGACTTACCTTCACCACCGCCGTGGGGGTGATCGCAGGGGTTCATAACAGAACCGCGAACTGTGGGTCTGATGCCCATGTGGCGTGTACGACCTGCCTTACCGATCTTGACATTTTCGTGGTCCTCGTTGCCGACAACACCAACTGTTGCCATGCAAAGCTCTGAAACCTTACGAAGCTCGCCTGAGGGAAGTCTGAGAAGAGCGTAGCCGCCTTCCTTAGCCATAAGCTGTGCAGCGTTACCTGCTGCTCTTGCAAGCTGACCGCCTCTGCCGGGATAAAGCTCAACATTGTGGATAAAGGTACCTGTGGGGATGTTTGTCAAAGGAAGAGCGTTACCTGCCTTGATGTCGGCATTAGCGCCAGCCTCAACAACATCACCGACCTTCAAGCCTGAGGGAGCAAGAATATATCTCTTCTCGCCGTCTTCATATTGAAGAAGAGCAATGTGAGCCGATCTGTTGGGATCGTATTCGATGGTTGCAACTGTTGCCTTAACATCGAACTTATCTCTCTTAAAATCGATGATACGATACTTTCTTCTGTTTCCGCCGCCTCTGTGACGAACGGTGATACGACCGTAGCTGTTACGACCGCTCTTTTTGTTGAGAGGAGCAAGAAGGCTTCTCTCGGGGCCACACTTTGAAAGTGCGGAATAGTCTGTAACCGACATGTTACGAGTGCCGTTTGTTACAGGCTTTAAAACACGAATTGACATTTTGTTCACACTCCTATTTGGTTTAGCGTAGGATTGTCTAACCTACATACATTGCCATCCGGATTTGAATTTTTTTAATTATTAAAGAAGTCCGTCGAAGAAATCAATTGTATCAGAATCTTCGGTAAGTGTTACGATAGCTTTCTTCCATGAGGGAGTGTAGCCTTCATAACGACCGTATCTTCTGAGGTGACCCTTGCAGTTAAGGGTGTTGACCTTCTGAACCTTAACACCGAAAACTTCCTCAATTGCTGACTTGATTTCGGCTTTGTTTGCATCCTTAGCAACCTTAAATGTATACTTTTTGAATGCTGTACCCATCATTGATTCTTCTGTGATAATGGGCTTGAGGATGATATCATGTGCTACCTTTTTCATTATGCATAAACCTCCTCAATCTTAGCAACTGCATCCTTGAGAACAACAATGCTGTTGCAGTTAAGAATATCATATACATTAAGTGTATTTACAAGAGTTGTCTTGCAGCCTGCAATGTTTCTTGCACTTCTGTAAATGATGTCATTCTTTTCGGGAAGAACGATAAGGGTCTTCTTTCCTGTTTCAAGAGCTGAAAGAACCTTAACAACTTCCTTTGTCTTGATTGCTTCAAGCTTGAGATCGTCAAGAACGATAAGCTCGTTAGCAGCAACCTTTGAAGAAAGAGCAGACTTCATAGCGAGTCTTCTGACCTTCTTGTTAATGCTGAAGCCATATTCACGAGGCTTGGGACCGTGTGCGATACCGCCGTGATACCACTGGGGAGCTCTCGTTGAGCCCTGTCTTGCACGGCCTGTACCCTTTTGTCTCCACGGCTTCTTACCGCCGCCGCTTACTTCTGCACGAGTCAGGGTTGACTGTGTTCCTTGACGCTGGTTTGCAAGATAATTGACAACTACGAGATGCATGGCTGATGTATTCGGCTCGATACCGAAGATGCCGTCTGCAAGTTCAATATCCGAAACCTTTTTTCCGTTTACGTCGAAAACTGATACGTTAGGCATTTATTTGAGCTCCTTTCTTATGACTTTTTGACGCTGTTTGCTACTGTTACGATACCCTTCTTGGGTCCGGGAATTGCACCCTTGATAGCAATGAGGTTGTTTTCTGCGTCAACCTTAACAACATCGAGATTCTGAATTGTAACTCTTTCGCAGCCGAGGTGACCTGCCATTTTCTTGCCTTTGAAGATACGGGCGGGGTCGATAACACCGAGTGAACCTGCATGTCTTGCAACAGGGCCGGTACCGTGTGTTTCCTTGAGTCTGCCGAAGTTCCATCTCTTGATTACGCCGGCTGTGCCTTTACCTTTGCTTGTGCCGACTACGTCAACCTTTTCGCCGACTGCAAAGATGTCTGCCTTGATTACATCGCCGACATTAAGAGCGCTGTCATCTTCAAGTCTGAATTCTCTGAGGATCTTCTTGGGGCCGACATTTGCCTTGTCGAAGTGACCCTTTTCAGGCTTGTTTGTTCTTGTAACCTTCTTGTCCTCGAAGCCGAGCTGAACAGCATTGTAGCCGTCGTTTTCGGTTGTCTTCTTCTGAACAACTGTGCAGGGACCGAGCTCAACGACTGTTACGGGGATTACATTGCCGTTTTCGTCGAAAATCTGAGTCATGCCGATCTTTCTGCCGATAAGACCTTTTTTCATGTTTGTTATCCTCCTTTGGTTATTGGTTGCTTTTCGGGCAACTTGACCTTATTTCCTGTTTAACGCCGATCGGGTATAAAAATCAATTATCTTTTGATTTCGATTTCAACGCTTGCAGGAATCTCAAGACTTGTCAGAGCTTCTACGGTCTTAGGTGTAGGTCTGATGATGTCAATGAGTCTCTTGTGAGTTCTCTGTTCAAACTGCTCACGGCTGTCCTTATACTTATGAACAGCACGAAGAATTGTTACGACTTCCTTTTCTGTGGGAAGAGGAATAGGACCTGAAACTGTTGCGTTTGTACGCTTTGCAGCCTCAACGATCATTTCCGCTGCCTTGTCAACAAGGTTGTGATCGTAACCCTTGAGTCTGATACGGATCTTTTCCTTTACTGCCATTTTTGTTTGCCTCCTAATTAAGAATTAGTAGGGCGTTGCTTTTTCCACGCTTTGCCGGGTGTTTTCAACTCGGCTATTTAAAAACCGGAAATTGATATTTCCGGTCACAGCTTAAAAAAGCACAGTTCACCCCAAGCGCTGTTTAAGTCCAAGACACGCCCAATAAGGCACGCCCGACACTTAACGCAAGAAACAGCGTAGAAGATGAATATAGATCGCCCGGTTTTAAATCGGACATACTCCGCGGAAATTTCCTGCCTCAGAGGACAGCCACCTCCCGCATCATCGCATATCGTTATTTAGTTATGTGAAGACAGAGTTATACCCAAACCCATTTCACATGCTCGACTATCTTACCATAGTTCCGGGTGTTTGTCAATAGCTTTATTAAAATTTCTTTGTGAAAAATGCGAAAACTTTTGCGTGAATTTTTGTGCAACATTTTCGAACTATACACGATCGAAAAATGACAAAGGTTACGCTTTAGGTGCACGAATTAAACGAGCTGTGAAAAAGCGTCGTTTTTCACAGCCCGTCGTTTATTATACAATTATATATAAGCTTAACACAAGCTTAATAATGTGCAACACCGCAGTCGCAAACGGAATTTGTTCTGAAGAGCTTACAGAAGAAGCAGATAATTTTCCACAAAAATGCCATTATACCTTTTTTGTGACAATTACAACTGCAATTTTCCGAGGGATTACCCTCATCAAAAGAGCCTTCATCAACAACGATATAAGTGCTGAAAGAATTTGCAAGGAATTTTATGCTGTCACCCTCAATGACTACCGGCTCAATTTTCTCAAGCTTTCCGGTGATAGAATTAACATGATAAACAACTATCATATTTTTGTCAAAGCCGGCTGGAATGGGTATTGTCACAAGAACGGGTGCATCAGGCTGAGCCTCGATGCCGTTAACATAGGTTTTGATATCCCAGGAAACGAAATTGCCGTAAGACTGACCGAGATACTGTGAGCCGTTGAAATCCTCTTCAACAACGACTTCCATATTCTCACCGTCGTAGGACTCATCGGTATACTCAATCTTAACACCGCTGTTCTCATCCTTTGTGACCTCGCCCTTAAGCTTAGCGACAGTCTTACTTTCTTGTGAGGGACATCTTGAACAGCTTCTGACCTCTTTACCCTCATTCAAGAGAGTTGCCTCAACTTCAACCGTCCACTTGCCATAATCATGACCGAGTGCATCAACAACCGAATCGGTATAACCGTTTCCGCAAGCCGT
>CAZBFI010000140.1:0-4164 GCA_964491165.1 uncultured Faecalibacterium sp. | reverse complement strand
GAATAATATAACGGGAATTGATCTTCTTGCAAAGATTGAAAATCAGTCGGGCATTGACAACATTGAAGAAATTCTTGAGCAGTGCGAGGGTGTTATGATCGGTAGAGGCGACATGGGTGTTGAGATCCCGTTTGAAGAGCTTCCCGCTGTTCAAAAGCATCTCATCACAAAATGCAGACTTTTCGGCAGACGCGTTATAACCGCAACGGAAATGCTCGAATCAATGATAAACAATCCAAGACCGACAAGAGCCGAAATTTCCGATGTTGCAAATGCTGTTTATGACGGAACAAGTGCTGTTATGCTTTCGGGTGAAACTGCTGTCGGCAAGCATCCTGTTCTTGCAGTTGAAACAATGTCACGAATTGCAAATCAAACGGAAAAGAATATGAATTTTGTCAAGCGTTTCAGAGAAACCGATTTTGTCATTCAAAATACAGTTGACGCAATTTCGCATGCAACCTGCGGAATGTCGATTGATGTCGGTGCAAAGGCAATGACGGTTTGCTCCCTCTCGGGAACAACTGTCCGCATGGTTTCAAGATTCAGATCTCCCGTAGACATCGTAGGTCTCACCACAAATGAAAAAACATGGAGAAAGCTTGCACTTTCATGGGGCGTTAAGCCTGTGATGTGTGAGGAGCTTCCGTCAACAGATGTGCTTTTTTATACTGCAAAGAAGCTTACAAAAACTGCACTTGACCTTAGTGCAGGAGATAAAATCATTATCACCGGCGGTGTAACAATGGGACAGTCGGGAAACACAAACCTTATAAAGATCGAAACTATATAAAGGTTATCTTAACATCGGCTGTATAGTGAAAAAATGTCGAAAAGCAAGAAGTGAGAAAAAATGAGCAAATATCTTATAATCAACGCCGATGATTTCGGGTATAATAAAGAGCAAAATACGGCAATCACTTACTTAAAGAAAAACGGATTGATAACCTCAACCTCGCTTATAACAGTAGCCGACGAGGCTGATTTTGCTGTCCGGAAAGCTAAAGAGTCGGGCATGTCGGTTGGTGTACATTTAACTCTAAACTCCGATGATAAGACGCAGCTTTGGAGAAGCATGACCGGTGCAGAATCTCTCGGGAAAAACGGCTTGTGGCATGAACAAAGCAAGCTGACCTTTAAAGCCAAAAGGTCAGATGTAAGAGATGAAATCGAAGCTCAATATTCATTTATAAGTGACAGTGGAGTAAAGGTTGATCATGCCGACAGTCATTGCGGAACACTTTATGGAATTAACGGCAGAAGATTTTTCCTTGATGCCTTTGATTTTTGCAAGGCTCATGGTTTACCGTTCCGTTTTCCGAAAACCGTGGGATTTTTTGAAAGGCAGATAAACATGAAGCTTCCCGTTGCCGTCGCTAAAATACAGAGCGTTCTGGTGAAATCTGCTGAAAAAAGGGGAGTCAAGCTTATTGATGATCTCGTTTCAAATCCGTGGGGAATTGATAAAATCAAGAATTACGAAACACTGCGTCGGTATTATCTTAACGCTGTCGATAACTGCATTGACGGTGTGACGGAAATGTTTCTTCATCCTGCTTTGCCTAATGAAAAATACGGAAAAGAATGGCAGAAACGCGCTTTTGAATATGAACTGCTCAAAAGCGGTGATATTCTTCAAAGGGCAAAGGAAAAGGGCATCTGTGTTGTTTCGTGGGATGTTTTTGAAAATCGGGAGACGAAATTATGAAGCTTGAAAGCAGTAATGATTTTTTGACAACTTCTTTTGCATGGGCGGTTGACAAGACTAAGTCATTTGTGGTAACAGGGACAAAAAACGGTGATATTAACAAGGGCGAGGGAAATAAATGGTTCGGACCTAATCGTACAGTTATTGATGCACCAACTGAGTCTTGGGCGAAGCCCAAGGACTATAAGCCTGCTTTTTGGGCTGGGTACTTTGACCGAACTGCATATTATACTCGCGATTTTGTTCATCAGGCAACCGGTGCATATCTTGTTGGACTCGAAGAAGAAATTTATAATATGTTTTTCACATTTGTCAGTAATGCCGATGAAAAAACAGGTTGGTTTGCACCGTGGGCTTTTAATTTTGACAACAGTATTTATTATATGGATACACCGAATCATAAAGAATTTGTCAGAGAGATTACAGCACAGTTTGAGCTTGTTGAAAAAGCTTATCGGCTTTTCCTTTGGAGTGGTGATTTACGATATATTGAAAACGATGTGATTTTCAACTTTATTGAAAAGATTATGACTGTTTTTATAGATAATCTTGACGGTTTGGTTTTGAAGGAAAAAAACGGTATTCCGGAAGGCCTAGGTGATATATGGCAGGGTTCTTCAACTTATAACGAGCGAGGTTTTTATTCTGTTGAAGCCGGAGACAGCATCGCCGCAATGTATCAAGCTATTCTTGCTTACTCAAATGTTTTAAGAATCAGAGGAGATATAGAAAAATCAAATTATCAACTTGAGCGTGCTAAGAAGCTAAGGAAATATTTTAACGATGAATGGAGCATTATCAATGGTAGTGATATGTATGCTTATGCTATTGATAATAAGGGCGTAAAACATTATAATTGGTACAAGGATAAATTTGAAATTCACGGTGGAGCTTCACTTGTATTCATACCCTTGAAGCAGATAACCTATAATTGTGAGCGTAATGACAAATTGCTTGATTATATTCATCTTATGGAATTTGATGAAAGCACAAGAGAGGATAATATAGAAAGTCTCACATATCTTCCGGAGGTGTTCTTTCCTTATCATCAAAATGATCGTGCATGGTTTTGGATGAAGCATATTGTCTCGCAAAAAGATTTACCGCATGAACATAGGTCACAGGGAACTAATGGGGATTATCCTGAAATTTCCTTTACATTTGTTTCACAGGTTATCGAGGGCTTGTTGGGCGTCTTTGTGAATGCCAACACAGGTGAAATTACAACCTGCCCGCATTTTCCGACAGATATAAACGATATTAAATTGAGTGGCTTGAAATTTGGTAAGTATTGTGTTGATATAGAAATGAAAAAGTATGAAGCAATTCTAAAAAACAACACTGCAAAATCGCTTTTATGGCACTGCGAATTTATAAAAAATGCCAAAAAGTTTGAGTATACAGTAACACTTAAACCAAATGAAAAAATGAAATTGTCTGTTGATTATTAAAATCATTTTCACTAATAAATTAACACAAAAAAACGAGGGCGGTTAAAGCAACCGCCCTCATTATTATTTTTATTCACTTACGGACGAAGTCCCATACCGCCCTCAAGAGTAAGTGTTTCACCGTTCATATATTTGAAATCGGGTGAAGCAAGCTGAACACAAACGCGGCCGATTTCGGTTTCCGAATCACCGTAATGACCAGCGGGAGGCATTTTTACATTGGCTTTGAATGCATCGGGATAAGCGTTTTGGAACTGCTCAAGCTGAGCTGTCCAAGCGAGAGGACAAACAACATTGGTGTTTATTCCGTCTTTAGCCCATTCGGTTGCGGCAACTCTTGAAAGGCCACGGATAGCTTCCTTTGCGGCTGCATAGGAGCATTGACCGTAATTTCCGAAAAGCCCTGCACCCGAAGCGAAGTTTATGATACTGCCTTTGGTTTCTTTAAGATAAGGATAGCAAGCTTTCATGTAATAGAAAGTGGCGTACAAGCCGGAATACATTGCAAGGTTAAACTGTTCTGTTGTGTGTTCCTGAATCGGCACACCTGAAGCGGAAGCCTGAGCGTTATTGATAAGCACATCGACTCTGCCAAACTTCTCAACAGCCTTTTCAACAACCTCTTTTGCGATTTTTTCGTTGTCAGCGCCCTCGCTGATGTCTGCTGAAAGAGCCAGAACCTCAATGCCGTAAAGCTTTTCAAGCTCTTGCTTTGCCTTTTCAAGCTTAGCAACATTTCGTCCTGTTATTACGAGGTTAGCGCCCTCTTTTGCGTAAGCGGTCGCAATGCCGTAGCCGATTGAACCGCATCTTCCATCGGAGAGAGCAGCAAAGCCTGCACCTGTGATGATTGCTGTTTTACCGTTTAAAAAACCCATTGATTGACCTTCTTTCTTCATATTTTCATTGTTCCTTCATGATATCACAACCATGGCAAAAAAACAATAGTTTTATTCTTTAAGTTTAATAAAATCTTTTAATCCACAGTGCTGTTAACGATAATAA
>CAZBFI010000139.1:0-4176 GCA_964491165.1 uncultured Faecalibacterium sp. | reverse complement strand
GACCTCACCTGCAATCAAGTCACGCTGAGTTGCTGCCATGACTGCGTCCTTGTTGGAATTTTCCTCCATAACATCCTTGTTGGAATTTTTAATAAGGCTGAGAATCGACTCATCGGTGGTGTTTGCCTTTCTGACAAGAGCTCTGTTGTAGCGGTATATTATGTATGCCTTGGCAAGCTCGAATTTGTCCATCTCCATGAGCTTGAATTCAACCATATCCTGAATGTCCTCAACAAGAATACGGCTCTTCTTCTTTTCCGAAATGTAATCGGCAATTTCTTCGGTTTGTTCCTGAGAAATTCTCTGTTCTTCTTCAACTGCATCATTAGCCTTTGTAAGAGCAAGGATAATCTTTGTGCGATCAAAGTCCACAATTTTTCCGTCTCTTTTTATGACTCTCATATATTTTCTCCTTTCGAGCGTTTTTTCGTATCGAGTTCTATTATATAGAACATCTTGTATCATGTCAATACAAGCACACAAGATTTTGTGTTTTTGACTCTTTGCACAAAAACGCAAAAAAATACTGTGAAAATTGGTAACAGGAGCCGAAAATAATTTTTTTCGGGCTTCTTCACAGCTTAAAAATAATTCTTCATCGGAAACGGCTTTGGACACTTTTTCATGTGTTCAAATCAATACCACCGGCATGAATCGAACCGGTGGCATGATGTATATGCTTGTTTTATTTTTATTCGGCGGTTACATTCGCACTTAATTGCAAATCATAACCTTTCCCGTTTCAGCTTAACGCTTTAAGCCTTTACAGCCCAACGCATTTTCGTTGACTTTGAACGGCTGTTTTTGATGCATTCTTCATGTGTGGGACGAATGACATCTCTTGCAACCGAGCTGTACACACCGTCCTTCTGAAGCTGCTTGAAGGACTTTTTAACCAGCCTGTCCTCGCCCGAATGGAAGGTCAGCACTGCAACTCTTCCGCCCTCATTAAGCACATCGGGAAGCTTGCTCAAAAAAGCGTAAAGCACTTCAAACTCGCTGTTGACATCAATTCTGATCGCCTGAAATGTCCGCTGACACGATTTTTTGACGGCTTCCTTTTGCTGATTTTTCGGCAAAAACGATAAAGCCTCCTCAACACATTTCCTCAATGCCTGAGTTGTTTCAACGGGCTTACCCATGTAATAATACTTCATAATGCAGGCAGCGATTTGTTCCGCATAAGGCTCATCGGCATTCTCACGGAGCATTCCGATAATCTCCTGCTTGTTCATTTGCTTGAGCCTTTCAGCAGCACTCTGCCCCTTTTGAGGATTGAGTCGCAGGTCAAGAGGCCCTTGCGTTTTATAAGAAAAGCCTCTTTCGGGATTATCAATCTGCATCGAGCTGACACCGAGGTCGGCAAGAACAAAGTCGAATTTTTTGCCGATATCCGCACAAACCTTGTCAATGTCGGCAAAGTTTTGCAGTCTCACTGTCAGAATATCCTCTCCGAAGCCTGCCTGACGAAGTCTCTTTTCTGTTTTTTCCGATTCAATCGGATCAACATCAAGAGCATAAATATGACCCTCACCGTTGAGCTTTTCAAGCATGGCTTTCGTGTGTCCGCCATAACCCAAGGTGGCATCAAGACCGATCTGACCGGACTTGATATCCAAAAATTCAAGGATCTCGTCAACCATGATCGAAATGTGCATACCGGCAGGTGTTGCACCCCTTGCAATGATGTGTGCAACATCATCGGCATATTTTTCGGGATTCAGCTCCTTATATTTTTCTTCAAAGCGTCTGGGATGTGTCCCCTTATATCGCACTCTGCGTTTATGCTTAATTTCCTCATTTTCCATTTTTAAACATCCCTTTGAACAAGATCGGCGTAGCTTTCGCGTCTCACGGCAAGGTAATCCTCACCGTCTTTAAGCATAACGACAGCAGGACGCGGAATACGGTTATAATTTGATGCCATCGAAAAATTATATGCACCGGTTGTGCAAACGGCAACAATGTCGCCCCTGACGGGCTTTGGAAGCTTGACCTCCGGCTGAATAACATCTCCGCTTTCACAGCAACGGCCGACAACATCACATTTAAAATTGCTTTCCTCGTTCATTCTGTTGGCAAGCAAAACCGTATATTTTGAGCCGTAAAGAGCATAACGGGGATTGTCCGTCATTCCTCCGTCAATCGAAACATAATTCTTATATCCTGTGATTTCCTTGAGCGTACCAACCGAATAAAGAGTCATGCCCGCATCTGCAACAATGCTTCTGCCCGGCTCCATGATAATTTTCGGCATCTTCATTTCAAGCTCGGCAACGGTCTTTTTAATGTGCTGTGCGAGATTTCCGATTGCGTTTTCAATGTCAAGGAAGGGATCGCTTTCAACATATCTGACACCGAAGCCGCCGCCCATGTTAAGAATCTCCGTCTCGAATGAATACACATCCTTCATCTTTTTTGCAAAGTGAAGCATGATTGTTGCCGCCTGAAGATAAACATCGCCCTCCTGATCAAAAACCTGAGAACCGACATGACAGTGAAAGCCCTTGATTTCAAGGTTTTCAAAGGTAACAGCCTGCTTCAAAAATTCCTCTGCCTGCCCTGTTTCAATCGCAACACCGAATTTTGAATCCACCTTACCCGTTGCAACAGCGGCATAAGTGTGAGGGTCAATGCCGGGAGTAAGGCGAAGAATCATCTTCTGCTTTATCCCCTTTTCCTTTGCGATTTTATCAACTGCCGAAAGCTCGTAAATGCTGTCGGCTACAAAATAACCAACCGAATTTTCCATTGCGTATGCAATATCCTCATCGGTTTTGTTGTTTCCGTGAAAAAAGGACTTTTCCATGTTAAAGCCTGCTTTAACGGCAGTGTAAATCTCACCGGAAGAAACAAGGTCAATACCCATGCTCTCCTCTTTCATAATTTCATAAATGCGCTTAAAGCAAAGTGCCTTGCTCGCAAAAAGAGGAAATGCTTCTTCACCGAAATGTTTTTTCATCGCACCGATATAAACACGGCATTTTTCTCTGATTCGGTTTTCGTCCATAAGAAAAAGCGGAGTTTTATATTTCTGTGCCATTTCCACGGTGTCAACACCGGAAAAAGTCAGGTGATTGTTCCGGATACCTATATTTTCACAAATCATAATTTATCTTTCCTTAAAATATTTTTATCAAAGCATGTGAGCAATAAGCTCTTGTCTTGAAATTGCAGATGCATCGGCAGGAGCAATATCAAAAACGGTCTTGCAGCCGTAATCCTTTCTTGCTGCCATACGGCAAACGGCTCTTGCATAAGCGACAAGTACACTTCCCGTAAATTCGGGGTTTGAATCAAGGGTAAGCTTATATTCAATCACCTGCTTGTGACAATCATCCTTGCCGGTAAAGCCTGTGCGAATCACATTTCCTCCGTGAGGAAGCTCGCTGTGATACTTTTTCATTTCCTCGGCTGTGATGAAAGTAACTGTTGTGTCATAAGGCTCAAAATAAGCAGGCATTGTGACAATTTCTCTTGTTATTCTTTCCTTGTCTGCGCCCTCTGCGGCAACAACAAAGCATTCTCTTTTGTGCTTTTGCCTTGCTGTAAGCTCGGGCTGTTCACCGCTTCTGACGCTTTCAAGTGCCTCAGGCACGGGAACGGTATACTGTCTGGCATCAACAACGCCGTCAATTCTTCTTATCGCATCTGAGTGTCCCTGTGAAACACCCTTGCCCCAAAATGTGTAATCCTTACCGTCGGGAAGAATACATGAAGCATAAAGGCGGTTGAGAGAAAACATACCGGGATCCCAACCGCATGAAATCAAAGCAGTTGTTCCGTTTTCCTTTGCAGACTTGTCAACAGCCGCAAAGTGTGTCGGTATGCTCGAATGATTGTCAAAAGAGTCAACAACATTGAAGCTTTTTGCAAGATTCGGAGTCATTTCCGGAAGGTCGGTTGCACTGCCGCCGCAAATGATCAACACATCAATTTTGTCTGTCCACTCTGAAATTTCATTGACTGAAACCACGGGAACACCTTGTGTTGCAATTTCAAGCTCAGCAGGGTTTCGCCTTGTGAAAACAGCACAAAGTTTCATGTCGGGATTTCTTTTGATCGAATCCTCAACGCCTCTGCCCAAATTTCCGTAACCATAAATACCGATATTCATTTTAAACAACTCCTTTAATGTCTTGCGACATAAAATAAAATACCTGAATATTATAACAT
>CAZBFI010000138.1:0-4334 GCA_964491165.1 uncultured Faecalibacterium sp. | reverse complement strand
GATAAGCCCTTTGCATATATAAGCAACAGACATAAAACAAAAGAAACAAGAGGCTGATTTTCAACTGCCTGCCTTTTGTCCTCGAAAAGAGGAACATCATATTTTTTCAAGGCATTGCGAAGATGCTTTTCATAAACATCACCGTTTCTGAAGCAAACAGCAATGTCACGGCAACGGTATTTTTCACTTCTTATAAGGCGCTTGATTCTTCTTGCAACAAGATCGCATTCGGAAACAATGTTTGTCGCACAGGTAAGGCTGATATTTTCAGCATCTTTATTATAAGGCTCGGCAATCGGCTTAAAAAGCTCTGCTTCAAAATGCAAAAGCTCGGGTGAATAAAGCTCCTTTTGTCTTTGACAAACAATAACCTCGCCCATTTCAACTCCGTTATTACCGGCAGCAAGCCTTAATCTGCGTGCCGTTTCATTGCAAAGTGCGAACGGTGAAAGCTCGTTTTTGTTTTCAATACTGTCAGTGCAAAGCGTAATATAAACCTCATCGGCTTTTCTCAAAGCAGATGTGATAATGTCAAGCTCTGGCTTTGTGAAATAAGCAAAGCCGTCGAATACAACAGTCTTTTTTGAAAAAAAGTCCTCTTTTTTCAAAATGTCGGCAATGAAAGACAGCAAATCCGCATCGTCAAAATAATTCTGCGCCACAACAGCATCATAAGCGTGAAGAATGAGGGCAGTTTCACGAACCTTCTCTTTTAAAACGGCATCATCTGTCAATGCGGCACTTTTTTCAAATTCATCAACGCTTATTCCGTCTTTTTTCAAATCATCGGACATTTTCAGCATCTTTGTCACAAGAGAAATTTCTTTTTTATGCTTTGAAAAAACTGTCAGCTTGTCCTCAAGACTTTCGATTGCAAGCGACATCAAGATGTTTCTTGCACCCTCCTTTGCGATAGGTGAGGTTATTCCGCCATAGGTCTGCATGACGACATTGGCGAGTCTCGAAAAAGAAAGCACTTCAATTTCACAAGCGTCCTTAGGCCCTAAGAGAGATAATATCCCCTTGTCACTTTGAAAGGTGAACTGCTTAGGTACAATCAGCATAGCCTGTTCACCGTTCTTAACCCTTTTGCCGAGGATACTGTGTGCTTTTGAGGTTTTACCGCTTCCCTTTGCACCGATAATAAAATTCAGCATTACTTCTCCACCTTAAAATTTATTGAGACAATTATATAACAAATACAGCTATTTTTCAACGGCTATTCAGAACCTAAAGAACGAAATAACGGACAATAAAACAGGTGCTTTGATAAAGTTTTCAAAAGCACCTGTAAATTATTCTTTTATTTTGAAAGTATCGATTCGAAATCCTCTTCAATTTCCTTAGAGGGCTTAGGTGTGATAAGGGAAACGACAACGATTGCGATTGATGAAATAATGAATGCCGGAAGAAGCTCGTAAATTCCGAAGATGCCTCCGAGCTTGCTTATTGCAAGCTTCCAGATGAATACCATTGCAGCACCGCTTACCATACCTGCGATTGCACCGGCTCTTGTTGTTCTCTTCCAGAAAAGTGAGAAGATCATGAGAGGTCCGAAGGTTGCACCAAAGCCTGCCCAAGCGAAAGAAACGATTTGGAAAATGACACTGTTTTCGTCAAGAGCAAGTAAAACGGCAACTGCTGCAATTATAAGAAGAGTAATTCTTGAAGCGTTCATGACTTGCTTGTCCGATGCATTCTTCTTGAAGATACCCTGATAAATGTTCTTTGCAACAGCGGAAGCTGCAATCAAAAGATAAGAGTCTGATGAGCTGATTGTTGCGGCAAGAATACCTGCCATAACAAAGCCGGCAATAATCGGCGGAAGGAATGATGTTGAAAGAGTGATGAAAATGCTTTCTGCGGAGGAAGATGTGAGATGCTCTGTGGGGAAGAGCTGTCTTCCCATAATGCCGATGAAAACAGCAACCGTAAGAGAGATAACAACCCAAACCATAGCAATTCTTCTTGAGCTTTTAAGCTCTTTTTCCTCACGGATTGCCATAAAGCGCAAAAGAACCTGAGGCATACCGAAGTAGCCGAGACCCCATGCAAGCATTGAACAGATTTTCAGCAAGCCGTAATCCGAGGCTTCACCGAAAACAGGAGCGCCGTTTTCGACAATTTGCTGACCAGCCTGATCAAGAGTCGGTGTAGCCATGCCGAAGAAATCGAGAAAGCCCGGAATATTGCGAGCATTTTCAACGATAGCATCAATACCGCCTGCCTTAAAGACACCGACAACTACGATAACAGCAAGTGCAACGACCATGACAATCGCCTGCATAAAATCAGATGCACTTTCCGCAAGGAAGCCGCCGAGAACAGTATAAAGCAAAACGAACAGCGCACCGAGAATCATCATCGGAATATAAGGCTGATTGAAAAGCGTTGCGAAAAGCTTTCCGCAGGTAACAAAACAGCTTGCGGCATATACGGTGAAAAAGATGAGTATAAACAGAGCCGAAAGAGTCATGATGACTTTCTTTTTTTCATGGAATCTGTTTGAGAAAAAGTCCGGAAGTGTGATTGAATTGTTGGCCCTGATGCTGTATCTTCTGAGCCTTTTTGAAACGATGAGCCAATTCAGATATGTACCGACTGCAAGACCGAAAGCAGTCCAAAAAGCATCGGCAATTCCGCACCAATAAGCAACACCGGGCAAGCCCATAAGAAGCCAGCCACTCATGTCCGATGCCTCGGCACTCATAGCTGTTACCCAAGGTCCGAGTGAGCGACCTCCGAGAAAATAGTTTTCAGAGCTTTTATTTGCCCTTTTTGCAAACATAACGCCGATAAGAATAACGGCAGCCATGTAAATTACCATGGCAACGATAATTTGAGTCTGTTTAATATCCATCTACCCAACTCCTTATATTTTTTACAACAAATTTTCTTTAAATTTTATCATAAAAGAAAAAAATTGTCAACCATTGTAAAAGAAGCTATAAAAAAAAGAGGTCTGCCGAAACAGACCTCAAATTTTATTGAATTTATCAGATGTGAGAAAGCTTAATCTCGTCATCACAAACCTCAGCCGCAATACCACTGACGGTTGAATCGGCATTATCAATGATTATGTTTGCAATCTGATCTTCAATCTTTTTACGGATAAGATTTCTTAAATCTCTTGCACCTCGCTGACCCCCGTGAGATTTTTGTGCAAGATATTCGGTAACATCGGAATTCCACTTGAAGCTTATATCCTTTTCTTTCAGCGAATCCGAAAGCTCATTGAGTAAAAGCTCTGCAATCTTTTCATAATCTTCAACCGAAAGAGCATTGAAAACAGCGATTTCATCAACTCTACCAATAAATTCGGGACGAAGAAATTCGGCAAGGGCTTTCATGGTTTTTTCCTTTGTTACATCGCCCTTTTCCTTGCCAAAGCCTAATGCGCCTGTTTTTCTCTCGCTGCCTGCGTTGGAGGTCATAACAATGACTGTATTTTCAAAGTTGACGGTTCTGCCTTGTGCATCCGTTATTCTGCCCTCGTCAAGAATTTGCAAAAGAATATTCATAACATCGGGATGTGCTTTTTCAATCTCATCAAAAAGAATGACACTGTACGGCTTTCTTCTGACTTTTTCGGTAAGCTGACCGGCATCGTCATATCCGACATAACCCGGAGGTGAACCGATAATTCTCGAAACACTGTGCTTTTCCATGAACTCCGACATATCAAGTCTTATAAGAGTTTCGGGTGTTGAGAAAAGCTCCGATGAAATTTGCTTAACAAGTTCTGTTTTACCGACACCCGTAGGTCCGACGAAAATAAATGAAGCGGGTCTTCTTCTCGGACTTATCTGAACACGGCTACGCTTTATTGCTGCGGCGATAACGGAAATAGCTTCGTCTTGACCGATAACCTTTTGCTTTAAGCGACTTTCAAGTGAACCGAGCTTTTTAAGATCGCTTTCAATGACCTTGCTTGACGGAACACCTGTCCAAAGCTCAATAACCGCTGCAATATCCTGTTCGGTAACTGCGTTGTCATTTGCCTTGTCGGTGAGATCTTTAATATCATTTTCACAAAGCACAATACTGCTTTTCAGCTTTGCAATCGCTTCATAATCAATGTTTTCCGTTTGATTCATAAGCTCTTCTTCGTCAAGCTTCAGATCACTGAGCTTTCTTTCGCTGATTTCAAGATCACTGATTGCCTTGTTTCGAAGATTTGCACAAGTGCAGGCTTCATCAAGCAGGTCAATGGCCTTGTCCGGAAGGAAACGATCTGTGATATATCTCTCGGAAAGTACAACGGCTTTTTTAACAAGCGCGTCACTGATAGTTACTCTGTGATAGCTTTCGTAATACTTTTTAATGCCTAAAAG
>CAZBFI010000137.1:0-4336 GCA_964491165.1 uncultured Faecalibacterium sp. | reverse complement strand
ATTTAATGTTATCATTAACAATAAAATAAAAAAACGGAGGAGTTATCATGCAATATGATGTTGTTGTAATCGGTGCAGGCGTGGTCGGTGCAATGATCACTCGTGAATTGAGCAAATATAACCTCAATCTCATGCTTGTCGAAAAATGCAGCGATGTTGCCATGGGTGCTACAAAAGCCAACAGCGCTATCGTACACGCAGGCTTCGATGCCGAAATAGGCTCATTAAAAGCAAAGCTTAATGTTCAGGGCGCTTCGCTCATGGCTTATTACTGCAATAAGCTGTCAGTGCCTTATAAAAATATCGGCTCTCTCGTCGTCGCTTATGACTGGGACGATATGCAAACTCTTGAAGCTCTCTTTGAAAGAGGCTTTAACAACGGTGTTCCCAACATGGAAATTATCAGTCAGGAAAGATTACGCAACATGGAGCCTTATATAAGCGAGGACGCCATAGGCGCACTCTGGGCACCCACCGCGGGAATCGTCAGCCCTTATGAGCTTACAATCGCAGCTGTCGAAAACGCAATAATGAACGGCGCAAGAGTCAAAAGAAACAGCGGTGTTTTTGACATCGAGTTCAAGGATAATATGTTCTATCTTTCCACGGCTTCCGGTGTCATAAAAGCAAAATATGTCATCAACTGCGCAGGTGTCTTTGCCGATAAAATCGCCAACATGATCGGTGATACCTCCTTTAAGCTGATTCCGAGAAAGGGCGAATATTACCTTCTTGACAAAACCGAAAAGAAAATGGTTAACCATGTTCTTTTCCAGTGTCCGTCATCCATGGGCAAGGGTATTCTCATCACACCCACGGCTCACGGAAATGTACTCATGGGCCCGACTGCTCTCGATCTCGACTTTGACAGCAAGCTTGACCTCGACACGACAATTGACGGCTTATGCTCTGTTAAAAATTCCGTGGCTCGTGTGATTCCTCACATGACAACAAGAAATGCCATCACCTCTTTTTCGGGTCTGCGTGCTCACCGTGAAGGCGAAAACAGTGACTTTTTGATTGCTCCGAGCAGTGCTAACAATCACTTCATCAATGTTGCCGGAATCGAATCCCCCGGACTTACCGCAGCTCCTGCCATTGCAAGATATGTCGGCTCGATTTTCACAAGCATTGCACCCGAATACACAAAGAAAAAGGATTTCTTCGCAACAAGACCTGCTCCCGTCAGAGTCAACGAGCTTTCCTTGGAGGAAAGAGCTAAGCTTATAAAAAAAGACAGCCGTTACGGAAAGATTATCTGTCGTTGCGAGGGCATCACCGAGGGTGAAATTATTGACGCAATCAAAGCTCCCTGCGGTGCAAGAGATGTCGATGCCGTCAAAAGAAGAACCCGTTCCGGCATGGGCAGATGTCAGGGTGGCTTTTGCGGAAGCAAGGTTGTGGAAATTCTCGCAAGAGAGCTTGATATTCCGATGAACAAGGTCACTAAGCACGGTAACGGTTCAAAAATTCTTTTCGATAAAACTAAGTGAGGTGGGGATAAATGATGAAATATGATCTCGTTGTTGTCGGCGGAGGCCCTGCCGGCATGGCTGCTGCTCTTAAAGCAAGAGAATGCGGTGTCAAAAAAATCATTATTCTTGAAAGAGCAAGCACTCTTGGCGGTATACTCGAACAGTGCATACACACCGGCTTCGGACTTCACTATTTCGGTCAGGAGCTTTCAGGTCCGGAATACGCTTACAGATTCATCAAGGAGCTTGAAAAAACCGACATTGAGGTCAAGGTTGACACAATGGTGACTGAAATTCTTCCCGGAAATGTTGTCATTGCCACAAACAACATCGACGGTATACTTAAAATAAATGCAACTGCCGTCATTCTCGCCATGGGTTGCCGTGAAAGACCCAGAGGCGCACTTGATATGCCCGGCTCAAGAGCTTCGGGTATCATGACAGCCGGCACTGCTCAAAAATATGTCAACATTGACGGATATATGCCCGGCAAAAAAATCGTTATTCTCGGCTCGGGTGATATCGGACTCATCATGGCAAGAAGAATGACCCTTGAGGGTGCAAAGGTTGAAATGGTCTGCGAGCTTATGCCATATTCGGGCGGTCTGACAAGAAACATCGTTCAATGCCTTGACGACCTCGGCATTCCTCTCAAGCTCAGCTGTACCGTTATAAAAACACACGGCATCGGTCGCCTTGAGGGTGTTACGATTGCAAAGGTTGACGAAAACAGAAAACCCATTCCCGGAACAGAGCAATTTGTTGAATGTGACACTCTCCTACTTTCCGTCGGACTCATTCCGGAAAACGAGCTTACAAGAATGGCAGGCATCATCATTGATCCGGTGACAAACGGTGCTATCGTTGACGAATACCGTCAGACAAGCCGCAGCGGTATCTTTGCTTGCGGTAATGTGCTTCAGGTTCATGACCTTGTTGACTATGTTACTCAAGAAAGCCAGATTGCCGGTGAGGGCGCTGCAAAATACATACTTTCAAAGGGAAAAGGAAAAGGCGGTAAGACAAGAAGCGGAAAGGATATTCATGTGACGGCAAGAAACGGTGTAAGATATGTTGTGCCTCAGAATATCAACCGTTCAACCGACAGAGATGTTAAAATTTATTTCCGTGTTTCCGACATTTATAAAGATGCGACAGTGCTTGTTTCAAGCAAAAACAAGGTGCTTTACAAAAAGAAAAAGAGAAAGCTTGCTCCGGGTGAAATGGAAAATATCACCGTGAAGCTTGAAGATGTCACAAGCCTTGATGGAAACGAAATCACTGTTGAATTGGAGGTATGATGAAATGGTTAAAGAGCTTGTTTGTGTTTCATGCCCGATCGGTTGCATGCTGACCGTTGAGCTGAACAGAAAAAAAGAGGTTCTTTCCGTCAGCGGAAACACCTGCAAAAGAGGAGAGCAATATGCAAAAGACGAATGCACCAACCCCGTCAGAATGCTCACAACAACAATCAAGGTCAACGGTGGTTCTTTGCCCGTTGTGCCTGTCAAAACCTCTGTGCCGATTCCAAAGGGGAAAATGTTTGACTGCATGAAAGAAATCAATTCGCAGGTTGTTGACGCTCCGATAAAAATGGGCGATGTGCTGATTTGTAACATCTGTGACACCGGTGCAGATATTGTTGCAACAAATGAAGTGTAAACGGCAATGACACAAGAAAAAAATGAAGTGAAAAGCCCAAAGCGCTGCTTTTGGTGCAACGAAAAAAATCCCGTTTATGTCGAATACCACGACTGCGAATGGGGCAAGCCCCGTTTTGATGACGACTATCTTTTTGAAATGCTTTTGCTTGAATCGTTCCAAGCAGGTCTTTCATGGGAATGTGTACTCAATAAGCGTGAAAATTTCAAAAACGCCTTTGACGGCTTCGATGTCGAAACGATAAGCTCTTACAGTGAAGAAAAAATCATTTCACTCAAGCAGGACAAGGGTATTATTCGCAATGATAGGAAAATCAGAGCCACTGTCACAAACGCACGGATTTTCATGGAAATTGTTGATGAATTCGGTTCGTTTTATAATTATCTGAGAGTCTTTTGGAACGGAAAAACCGTTTTTGAAAACGATAAAACCACCTCTTCGCTTTCAGACTGCATTTCAGCAGACCTTATTAAAAGAGGCATGAAATTTTGCGGCAGTACAATTATTTATTCTTTTTTGCAAGCTGTCGGCGTGATAAATTCACACGATGACGATTGCTTTCTTCACAAATAAAGCTTCAAAGGTGCATAATTTAAGGGCTTCCCATGAGATTTCACTCTCACAGGAAGCCCGCTTTTTTATTTGTTTTGTGCTTTTTCCTTACTCTCACTTCAAAAGAGCAACAGCATGTGCCGCTATTCCCTCTTTTGCACCCGTAAAACCGAGTCCCTCCTCGGTTGTTGCCTTAACGCTCACTGCGTCGATTGCAACACCGCTATAAGCCGAAATCAAGGATCTCATCTCATCAATATAAGGTCTGAGTCTGGGAGCTTGTGCGAGAACGGTGGAATCTATGTTTTCAATTTCAAAGCCTGCCTGTCTGACCTTTTGACAAACCTGCCTGAGCAAGACAAGGCTGTCGGCATCCTTATACGCAGGGTCATTGTCGGGAAAAAGCTTGCCGATGTCGCCTAATGCCGCCGCACCCAGAACAGCGTCGGCGATTGCGTGAATAAGCACATCAGCGTCCGAGTGACCGAGAAGTCCTTTTTCATGGGGAATTTCCACTCCTCCGATAATAAGAGGTCTGCCCTCAACCAATTTGTGTACATCATAACCATGACCGATTCTCATAAGCTTATCTCCTGCCTGTCTGACCTTTTGACAAACCTGCCTGAGCAAGACAAGGCTGTCGGCAT
>CAZBFI010000136.1:0-4345 GCA_964491165.1 uncultured Faecalibacterium sp. | reverse complement strand
ATATTTTCCCAATAAAAGTTATCTCTTTCGTCAACGCTTCAAGCTTTTAAAGCAAACAGACGCAAAAAATCCCCCGCAGCAGTTTAAGTCTGCCACGGGAGATATTTACAGCTCAGAATTTATCCGGTGTTTAATTCAAATCAAATGAAGATACCGATAAAGCTTAAAATTCTATTAAAGATCGTTCTGAAGATGAAAATTATTCTTGCAATAAGAGTGTCCTCTTGCTCTTCTCCTTCAATTTCAACGCTGGCGATGTCATAAAGACCCGTAAAAGCACTGACTTTTATATACTCCTTAACGGGATACTCTTCACCAAAATACTTGCTGATAACAACAAAAACAGGATACCCCTCAACAGGATATGAAACAAATATTTCGGTAGCATATACAGTGATTGTATCCAAATCGGCAATGTTTGCTGTAACAGTTTGAGTTGTATCGTCAGCCATTGTTACGGTATAGGTTATGCTTTCGACCTCAAAAGCTTCATTCACGGCAACATCATCAATTTCAAGTCCATTATAAGGGTAAGGAATGAACTTGACCGTCACGGGAAGAATATAATCTTCAAAATATACCTCTACCGTGCAGACATCGGTAGCTTCCTCTGAGTCAACATTCCAGAAAACTTCCTTGCCGTCGAGAATGTATGTGTCATATCTTTCACCCTCAACCTTTTCAACAGTTGCCTGAACAGTTCTTGAATCGCTGTATTCGATTGCAAATTTAACTCCCTCAAGTGTGAATTCCTCCTTAGATCCACCAAAAGCAGATGAGAGGATTGTTGTTTCATGATATTCCTTGGGGAAGCCGGAAATCACTTTAAGATTTTTGACATAGCAGTCAACAAAAGCAGCTTCTGCCTCGCCCTCATAGGTGTCCAACAAAATGTCAATGCTGCTGTAAAGTGAAACTGTGTATCTTACGGGAACGGTTTTCTTTGCGTTTTTGACAGCCTCGAGATAATCACGGGCATTATAGTAGCCTTCGACATAAATCTTTCGTTTTCCGTTCTTGTTTACACCTGTTGAATCCTTAACCTCGATTTTTTCACCGTTTGAAAGCTCAATCTCACCATTAAGCTGAATAAATATATTGTAATCCTCGTATTCCGGCTCGCTCTCATCGTAGTCTTCTTCGATCCATTCAATTTCCTGCTTAATCATTTTTTCGCTCAACGGCTCAATCACAAAATCAGCTTTTGCGATGCTTTCAAATGCCTGCAAGGCAGATGCCTGCATGGAAAGCACCGAAAAAAGCAGCATGAAAACAAGTGCAAGCGATAATGATTTTTTCATCGTTTTTTTCATAATTATGTCTCCTTTAATTCATTTTTTTGAAAAATAGTTTGCATGTATTTTTTTAAGCAAATTATTTGAAAACAGCACCTCCTTAAAGCTTCTTATACCTCATCAAAGCTTAAAGCTCTGTCTAATACCTTAACCTTGTCAAGACTGTTCATTGTTTCACCCTTAAGATAAATGTTTTCGGATTTTCTGCCGTTATTAAGCTTTCCGTCAAAATAAAGCTTCATCAGACCGTTTCTTTCTCTGACGGCAACGATTTGCGAAACGCTCTCAACAGTTGAAAGCGAAGCAAGACTTTCTTTTCCGACAGTGAAAACTGCATAGCCCTTTTCGTCAACAATCAAGCGAACCTCATCGCCCTGACTCATCAAAAGCTGATTGCTTTGAGAATCAAGTGTTGCCTTAATGCTAAAGCCACTGTTACCCTTAATGCCGTAAACAACAACTCCGTTTTCGTTATAATCAAAGCTGACCCTTACATCATAGGAATTGCCCGAAATATCGGTGACATTGCTTAAAGCATATTCGTTTTCCCTTGAGAAAGCATTTTCAAATGTGAGCCTTACCGTCATGTAATCCTCAAGAAGTCTTGCAGATGTGATGCGGTTGTTTTCACAGCTGATTTTTTCAATTCCGACAACACTGTCAAAGCTTATCTCAAGCTCGTTTTTGCCTTTTGTCTGAACAAAATTCGCTTTTATCTGCCTTGCTTTTTTACCGAAATGGTATATTCTCGTTTCAAACGCATTAAGCTCAACCGTAAGCTCATCACCGTAGCCGAGCTTTTCTTTTAAAGTGCCGACAGTGTAAGGCAAAACGGTGCATACGGCTTTCTTGGAAAAGTCCGCAGAAATTCCGAGCTGCTCGTCAAGAACAACGCTGTAATTTTCTTTTTCGCCACCACTGTTTCTCAAACAGAGTATGCCCTCGTTTTCATCAAAGCAGGCATAACCGTAGCACTTTTTCTCAGACGGTCTTGCACCGAAAATAACAGAGTGCGAAAGCACCGACATATTCCTTTCAACAAAGCGTAAAACGGAATGGTTGATTCTCCACTTTGCCTCATTCATCAAGCTGTGACTGTAATAAAGCTCCCAGAAGCTTGTGCCTCTTGTTGCCATGGTGAAAAGATAAGAACGGAAATCCTCATCGCTCATTTTCACCTTAGCCTCTACCCCGTAAATCGGATCATGATTATAAATACTCATTTGCGGGAACTGATACTGTCTGTTTTCATAAAAATCAAAGTACATCTCATCACGGTATGAAAGTAAGCCGTCCTTGTCGCTGATGCTTCCTTTTTTTCCGATGAAGCCGTGATCGTTGCTGACCTGCATCCAAACACTGTTGACCCATTTGAGAAACCATGCACTCGGCGGAGCATAGCAGGTCAAATTGATCCACAGTCCGTCAAAGGCATTCTCGGAAAGCCTTTCAAAAACAGCAATCCACTTTTCCCACACATCAGTATAAAAATACATATTCTTGTATCCGCCTGTTATATGGTCATGATTTTTGCTTTTGCAGGGCTTTTGTGCAAAGCCGTCAAGCTTGAAATAATTGATTCTGTACTTCCTGACGAAATCGATAAGAAGCTGACTTGTTTTTTCAACATATTTTTCGCTTGCAACACAAATATCGTTTGACTGCTTGTTGTAATATCCGTTGCCGGCTTTTTCAATTTTCTTTGCAAACTTAGCCGTATCGGTCGTGTAACCGCCACGAGGTCCGAGCCAAAGTCCGAACCCTGAACCAAGGCTTTCACTGAGCTGTGCAAACGGTGTCAGTCCGTTTGGGAACTTGCTGTTAAAGCACCAGAATCCCTTTTGATAATCGTTCCAGCCGTCATCGGCAACAAAGCTGTCAATGACCGGCTCGCCGTATTTTGTCAAGCCTTTTTCAATTTCAAGGAAAGATGATGTGACATTTTCGGGCGTTATGTTCAGCATATTATCATACCACGAGTTATACTGTCTTCTCAGACAGCAGGGCTTTGAAATTGTTCTGATATAACCGAAAAATGCCTTTTGCACCTGAGCAAAAAGGTTTCCCTGTGCGACACCGACGACCGAATCATAGCTTTTGTAAGCTCCGTCTTTCAAAAGCGAGGAAAGATTTTTGCCGTTGTAATAAGTCACATGGGCAACGGAATCTTCAATGATATTCCTGCAAATCGGAAACTCACAGCCGAAATAAAACGAATCAATATAAACGGGCTGTCCTAATTCGAGCAGCTCACCCGAAGCATGAGAACCTTTTTGCTTGGGTATGCTCCAATGCATAAGGCTTGAATCGAAGCCGAATTTTTCAAATTCTATGAAATCGAGAAGTATGGGCTTTCTGCCGATGCTCTCAAAGGAAAATTCAAGGTGCTTTTTAAGAAAAGGCTCACCGTCTTTAATTTCATAGACAAGTGAAAGACAGATTTTGCTGTCCTTAACGGAAAACTCAAGAAAATCGATTTTCAAAACAGTTTTTCCGTTTTCAGTTTTGATATCGCTTTTTTTGATTTTCAGTGACGATGCCGATATAAGCTTTTTTGAAAAGATGCCGTCACTCTTGAAGGATACGACAAATTCCTCGCTTGACTTATTGCCCTCAAATGTCCTTTGACAGATTTTATTTTCGAGCTTGAAGCCGCAAATTTTCTTGTTTGAAACAAACAGCTCTTTTTTTATATACTCATTTTCAATGATAATTTTGTTTGCACTTAAAGTCGCCGACATTTTATTCTCCATTATATATTTTTATAGACAAAATCCGTAACATCCTTAACCACGGCATTAAAGCAAGCCTTCTCGTTGAGAATCTCATGCCTTCCGTTCGGATAAAGAATCTTTGTTATGTTATCCTTGCCTGCCTTATAAAGCTTTTGGCAAACCTGATTGATACCCTTTCCGTAATTGCCGACGGGATCCATTTCACCTGAAATGATAAGAACGGGCAGATTTTTGTCGAGTCCGTTGAACCATTCCTTTGAAGAAACGAAGCCGAGAAGCTCCATGAGATCTCTGTAACCGAAGGCTGTAAAAAGG
>CAZBFI010000135.1:0-4426 GCA_964491165.1 uncultured Faecalibacterium sp. | reverse complement strand
TACCTGTCCAGCAATATGTGCAAACACAATCCTCCGGCAAGCCGATTGCTTCAAGCAGTCCGTCTATGCTCTGATAACCCAAAGAGGCAAAGCCGAGCTTATTACAAATGCAGTTGAGCATATTTTTACCTCTTTCGGTTGATGAATCGGCATATTCGGCAATGTGCTTTTCGCCCTCCTCGCCCTCAAGCTCAAGAATTGTTCTTCTTGTGATAAGGTCACTGTCGGAGGTGTTTCTCGAAAAATTCAAATATTTACAGCCGTACATAATCGGCGGACAAGCCGACCTCATGTGTACTTCCCTTGCACCGTGAGAATAAAGAAATTCAACCGTTCCCTGAAGCTGTGTGCCTCTGACGATACTGTCGTCGACGAAAAGCAGACTCTTGTCCTTGATAAGCTCATGAACGGGAATCATTTTCATTCTTGCAACACGATTTCTTTCCTTTTGGCTTGTGGGCATAAAGCTTCTCGGCCAAGTAGGTGTGTATTTGATAAAGGGTCTTGCAAACGGAATATCGCTTTCATTTGCGTAACCGATGGCATGAGGTGTGCCTGAATCGGGAACACCGCTGACAGAATCAATGCCCTCACACAGTCCCCTTTTCATTTCCTCTCTTGCCATGATTTCACCGTTTCGTGTACGCATGACCTCAACATTGATACCCTCATACTTTGAGTTGGGATATCCGTAATAAGTCCAGAGAAATGCACAAATACGCATTTCCTTTTTTGCAGGACTCAATACAGTCACCTTTTCCGGTGAAATTTCAACAATCTCTCCCGGTCCCAATTCCTTATATGCCTCATAATCGAGCTTCTCATAAGCAAAGGATTCAAAGGAAACACAATAGCCGTCCTCGTCCTTTCCGACAAGAACCGGTGTTCTTCCAAGCTTATCCCTTGCCGCAATAATATTTCCGTCTTGCTTGAGGATAATAATCGAAAGTGAGCCTTCGATTTTTTCCTGAGCGAAAAGAATACCCTCTTTGAAGCTGCTTTTTTGATTGATCAGGGCTGCCGCAAGCTCGGTTGAATTGACCTTTCCGCCCGTCATTGCAGTGAAATGACCACCGCTGAATGAAAGAAACTGATTGATAAGCTCATCGGCATTATTGATAATACCGACTGTTATTATCGCATAAGTACCTAAATTTGAACGCATCAAAAGCGGCTGCGGATCGGAATCACTGATACAGCCGATGCAGGCATTACCACTCATTTCATCGGTAACTCCCGCAAATTTTGTACGGAAAGGTGAGTTTTCTATGTTATGTATATCTCTTTGAAAACCTGTTTTTTCATTAACACTTGCCATACCGCCTCTGCGAGTTCCTAAGTGAGAATGATAATCAACACCGAAAAACACATCAAGCACAACATCTCTTTTTGAGGTTGCACCGAAAAATCCTCCCATAAATAGCCTCCTGTTATCTTAACACTTTAAGCGTTTTGGAATCAAATCAATTTCCCATGAGGCGACGCATAACCTCGTTATATGCTTCTTCAACACCGCCGAGATCTCTTCTGAAACGGTCCTTGTCAAGCTTTTCTCCGGTTGTGCTGTCCCAGAAGCGACAGGTATCCGGTGAGATTTCATCAGCAAGAACGATTGTTCCGTCTGCCGTCTTTCCGAATTCAAGCTTGAAGTCAACAAGAGTGATGTTGAGCTTTTTGAAATATTCCTTCATGACATCGTTGATTTTGAATGCCATTGACTTGATTTTTTCGATTTCCTGCTTTGTTGCAAGACCCAATGCAAGTGCATGGTAAGCATTCAGGAGAGGATCGCCAAGCTCATCGTTCTTATATGAAAATTCAATGGTCGGCTCTGCAAATACGATACCCTCTTCAACGCCGTATTTCTTTGAGAAAGAGCCTGCCGAAATATTTCTGATAATAACCTCAAGAGGCACAATGGAAACCTTTTTAACCACTGTTTCTCTGTCGTTGATTTCTTCAACAAAATGTGTTTCAACGCCTTGCTTTTCAAGAAGCTGCATCATCATGTTGCTCATTTTATTGTTGATGACACCCTTACCGGCAATCTGACCCTTTTTAAGGCCGTTAAAAGCTGTTGCATCGTCCTTATATGAAACGATAACAAGATTTTCATCTGTTGTTGCATAAACCTTTTTTGCCTTGCCTTCATAAAGCTGAGTTGTTTTTTCCATTGTAATATACCTCCGTTTAGTGTTTTAAATTTACATATTAAACTGCTTTTCGGCAGTTGCGTTTTTTTCAAGAACAGTCTTTGTGTCTGCTTCTCTTTTATCCTTGAGCTTCTGAGCAAGCTCGTCATCGGTCACTGCGAGAATCTCAACAGACAACAAAGCGGCATTGACAGCTCCGTCAATAGCAACTGTGGCAACAGGGATACCTGAGGGCATCTGCACAGTTGAAAGAAGAGCATCAATACCGTCGAGATATTTTGATTTCATAGGGATTCCGATAACGGGAAGAGTTGTGTTTGCGGCAATAGCACCTGCAAGATGAGCTGCCATACCCGCAGCGGCAATTATACAGCCAAAGCCGTTATCTCTCGCAGAAGCGGAAAAATCCCTTGCCTGCTCGGGTGTTCGATGAGCCGAAAAAATATGAAGCTCAAAGGGAACTCCGAACTGCTTGAGAGTATCCGCTGCTTTTGAAACAACAGGTAAATCGCTGTCACTGCCCATGATAATTGCAACCTTTTTCATTGACTAAACCTCCAATTCACTGACAAAACGAGCTCAACGCTATATTCGGATATAGCCTAAGGTTCATGCGTCAGCTTAATATATGTTCCATTTTTCCGACAAAGAAAATATAAAAAAAGAAAAAGCCGGACATACCCACAAGAGAGGAATAAATCCTCCTGCAAGAAAGCCCAGACGGTCGACTGAATTATGAAATTTCCCTGATCCGTGTGGTGCTCCACTTATCCGTCAGTTTCAAGGAACCTGCCATATTTAACGGCAACTTTTACCTGTCAAGTATAGCATAAAATAACATTCAATGTCAATTAAAAAAGCCCCTCAAAATCAATTTTGACAATAAGGACAAAGAAAACCTCAAAAGTAACAATTTAGTTGTATGTTTTGTCTTTTGAAAAATTTTTTTACAATTTATAGCTATTTATACCAAGCGATAATTCATCGCAAGCTAAAAAGCAGGGCTGTAAAAAAACTTACATTTTTACAGCCCGTGTATTATTATTTAAAACGGTCGAAAAAGCTCTTTTTTTCTTCTCCGATTGTAGTGCCGTCATCTATGTTATTTTTCGGCTTATTCGTAAGCGTGCAGTCAAATTCCTTGAGAAGCTCTTTCTGCTTTTGATTAAGGTTTTTCGGAACTTCAACAACTATTTTAACGAACTGATCGCCCTTTCCTCTGCCGTGAAGCTGAGTTATACCGCGGTTTCTGAAACGGAAAACCTCACCGGGCTGAGTACCTGCCGGAAGGTCGTACTTAACCTTGCCCTCAAGAGTCGGCACATAAAGAGTGTCACCCAAAGCAGCCTGAGCGTATGTTACGGCAACCTCACACCAAACATTGAAGCCGTCTCTTTCAAAGAAGGGATGAGGACGAACATTGATGTTGACTCTCAAGTCACCCGTCGGGCCACCGTTGACACCTGCATTGCCCTTGCCACGAATGGTGATTGCCTGTCTGTCATCGATACCTGCCGGAATCTCGATTTCCTCCGTTTGCGGCTTTGCAACAGCACCCGTACCCTTACACTTATGGCAGGGATTCGGAATAGTCTTACCCTTACCGCCACAGGCAGAGCATTGTCTTGTTGTGCTCATAACACCGAAAGCCGTTCTCTGCTGAACACTGACCTGACCGCGTCCACCACAGGTTTGACAGGTCACGGGACTTGAGCCCTTTGCACAACCGTTACCGCCACATTCGTCACAGCGTTCAACCTTTGTTATGTTGACCTTTTTCTTACAGCCCTTTGCTGCTTCCTCAAAGGAAATTGTAAGATTAGTCTGAATTGTCGAGCCTTTTCTCGGAGCGTTGGGATTCTGTCTTGTGTTTCCACCGAAGCCGCTGAAGCCTCCACCGAACATACTGCCGAGAATATCACCGAGGTCAAAATCTCCACCGAAGCCACCGAAGCCACCGCCAAAGCCACCTGCACCGAAATTAGGATCGACTCCCGCATGACCGTATTGATCGTAGCGTGCTTTCTTTTCACTGTCGGAAAGTACCTCATAAGCCTCATTTGCTTCCTTGAACTTTGCCTCAGCTGTCTTGTCTCCGGGATTGAGGTCGGGGTGATACTGCTTTGCAAGCTTTCTGTAAGCTTTTTTTATTTCATCGTCGGAAGCACTCTTGCTTACACCGAGAACTTCATAATAATCGCGTTTATTTTCTGCCATTTAAATTTTCCTCTCAAATAGGATAAATCAACATTCGGAGCTGTATCCCATGACAC
>CAZBFI010000134.1:0-4476 GCA_964491165.1 uncultured Faecalibacterium sp. | reverse complement strand
GAAATAAACAGTGCATATTATTGCGTAATTACAATTGATAATTCTTTTATTTAATATATAATGTTATTTAAGAGTAAAACTGCACAAAATATTGTATAAATGTACTGATTTATTCTATGACGATTTTCCCACAAAGCTATTGAAAATTACTGTCGAAAAAAGTAAAATATACTTGTAAAAAATTACAAGCTAATTATGGGGGTAAAAAAATGATGTCACTTACCGAATATCTTGACACAATTCCGCAAGGGCGACTTGGAATCATTGCGATGAAGGGTTGCGAGGAGCTTGCAAAAAAAGTAAGCGATCAAATTGTTGAATGTCGCTCAAAATTCGAGGCCGAAAACGACACAAATCTTCATCTCAAGGGTTATCACAGAGATTCCTATCTGATTTCCGTATCCTTCCCGAGATTTTCAACCGGTGAAGGAAAAGCAGTTATCAACGAATCAATTCGTGGCTATGATCTTTTCATCATCAGTGATTGCTTCAATTACAACACAACATATCACATGTATGATCTCAAGGACGCAAACGGTCAGCCTCTCGAAGTTCCGATGAGTCCCGATGACCATTTTGCAGATCTCAAGAGAGTTATCTCAGCCTGCGCAGGTAAGGCTAAGAGAATCACCGTTATCATGCCCATGCTTTATGAGGGAAGACAGCACAGAAGATCGGCAAGAGAGTCACTTGACTGTGCCCTTGCTCTTCAAGAGCTTGAAAACATGGATGTGAGCAACATCATCACATTTGATGCACACGATCCCAGAGTTCAAAACTCCATCAGAATCGGTTTTGAAAGTGTATCCCCCACTTATCAAATGATAAAAGCAATTGCAAAGAGTCTCAACAATGAAATCAAATTCTCACCGGAAACAACAATGATGATCTCCCCCGACGAAGGCGGTATGGGCAGATGCGTTTATTATTCGCAGGTGCTTGGCGTTCAGCTCGGTATGTTCTACAAGCGTAGAGATTTCACAAAGGTTGTCAACGGCAGAAATCCCATCGTTTCACATGAGTTCCTCGGAACAAATGTTGAGGGCAAGGATGTTATCGTTGTTGACGATATGATCTCAAGCGGTGATTCAATGCTTGATGTTTGCCGTCAGCTCAAGAGTCTCCACGCAAAGAGAATCTTTGTTTTCTCCTCATTCGGTCTTTTCTCATCAGGTCTTGAAAGATTCGACGAGGCTTACAAGGAGGGCATTTTTGACAGAATCTTCACAACCAACCTCATTTATCAGACACCGGAGCTTCTCGCAAAGCCTTGGTATTACTCGGTTGATATGTCAAAGTATGTTGCTCTTATCATCGACACACTTAATCATGACAGATCTGTCAGCCCGTTCCTCAATCCAATTCAAAAGATCAACGATTATATCAGCAAATACAATCTCAAATAATTTTTCTTCAACAAAAAGCGGTGTAACCTCAAAAGCGAGGTTACACCTTTTCTTTTTGCCCGTAAGCTGACAAAAAAATCAAGCAGTCGCTAAGTGCAACTGCCTGAATTTTTTCTTTTTTAATTTAAGCAATAGCTTCAACAGCGGTTGTTACAACATCTGTTGTTTCAGTAACATCTTCGCCTTCGGATTCCTGTGAATTCTTGATAAGCTCAACGATTGCTTCAAGAAGCATATCGCTCATATCCTTATCAACGATACCGAAAATCTTAGCAACTGTAAGATAAACAGAAACGAGCTTCAATGCGATTTTAGCAATCTTTAAACCGGACTTTACTGTCCAGAAGGGAAGATCGAGAATCCACTGAAGATCGCCGAAATCTGTTTCGCCCTCTTCGGGAGCTGCTGTTGTGTCATCGACATTGACAACTGTTGTTGTTTCTGCGTCTGCTTCGCCCTCGGCAAATGCAACTGTCACAACTGAAAAAGCCATGAGAAGAGCAAGGAACAATGAGATGATTTTTTTCATTTGAATTACCTCCTTAAATTTTGGTAATTTCAGTATATATAATATCTTCAAATTTGTCAAGTTTTTTTAAAAAATCGAGTCACTTTATTGCTCTTCGCTTTCATCGTTTTCAGCCTTGCTCACCAGATAATCCATTATTTCTTTCTTTCTTTTTTCATCGGCAAGACGGAAATACATCAAAATAATCTGTTCGTCACGCTCAAGCATCGCAATCGGATCAATTCCGGAGCTTACGGCATTGTTCCTGACCTTGCCAAGCTGACTGTCATCATCACGGCCGATAAGCTGATCGACCTTCATGTTATACACACTTGCAAGCCTGCAAAGATTCATGACGGAAATCCTTGTTCTTCCGGTTTCATAACCGCTGTAAGCACTTCTTTCTATGCCGAGAACCTTTGCAACATCCTCCTGCTTTAAATTATGCTCAATCCTGACTTCTTTCAGCCGTCTGTAAATATCACGCTCTTCCATTGAATACCCCCTAAATGACAAAACAATTATAACAAAGCCTACAGTAAAAATCAAGATTTTGCATAAGCTAAAATGCCTTTATCTGACCGAATGAAAATATTCGTAAATTCTGAGGCTGTCACTTTCGGAAATGCCTTTGACCTGCCTTAGCTCGCTTACAGAGGCTTCACCGATGTTTTTAAGTGACTTGAAGTGTTTCAAAAGCTCTGCCGCTTTTTTCTCACCGATTCCTTTAATTGAAACAAGAGTGGTGGAAATACTGCTTTTCGTATGCTTGCTTTTATGATACGAAATAGCAAAGCGGTGAACCTCCTCTTGTATTTCCGAAATAAGCGTAAAAACCTTTCGTGATGAGTTTATGCTTATCTCTCCCCCGTCATGAGCTATCGCTCTCGTTTTGTGCTTACTGTCCTTCACCATTCCGAAAACGGGGATATCAAAGCCAAAAGCGTCGATTATCGGCTTAACGGCATTGACCTGACCCTGACCACCGTCAAGCAAAATCAAGTCCGGCAAAACTCCAAAGCCGTCATCGGTTCCGGCTTGTTCAACATATCGGTTCAGTCTTCTTGAAATCACCTCACGCATTGAGCCGTAATCGTCCTGACCGGAAAAGCCCTTAATGGCAAATCTTCGATATGCCCTCTTATAAGGCAAGCCGTTTTTGAAAACGACCATACCGGCCACATTATCACTGCCTGCGGTATGCGAAATATCGTAAGATTCAATGTATTCGGGAGTTTTGCTCAAGCCTAAAAGCTTTGCAAGCTCATCGAGGACAACTGTATCCTTACCGCTTTTTCCAAGATATTCTGCGAGCTTTTGCGCCGCATTATTAAGACACATTGAGCAAACCTTTGCTTTTTCACCTTTCTGAGGAACAAAAATATTGACCTTTTTCCCTCTTTTTTCACTGAGAAACATTGCAAGAAGCTCAGAGTCGCTCAACTCCCCGTCAAGAACAATCAACGGCGGAATATCCCTATCGAGCGAATAAAAGGACGATATAAGCTCTGTTCGCATCTCTGCAAGATTATCGGAGGCATCAACGATGAAATGCTCCGATGATGAAAGCAAGCCGTCTCTGAAGCACAGCACAGCCAGACAAGCCTTTTCACCTCGTTGAGCAATGGCAAAAACATCTTCATTGACACTGCCTTGAACAACAACCTTTTGCCTTGACATGATTCTCTCGATGGATCTTATCTTATCTCTCAGCTTTGCGGCTTTTTCAAATTCAAGATTTTCCGAATAATCGTTCATCTGTTTTTTCAACTGCAAAACAGTTGCCGTGCCGCCCTTTTTCAAAAATTCAACCGCCTCGGAAAGATTATCCTCATATTCCCTTTGACTTATTTTGCCCGAGCAGACACCTAAGCAACGGTTGATGTGAAAATTAAGACACGGTCTGCCCTTTCCGATATCCCTCGGAAAAACCTTGTTGCAAGTTGGCAAACGAAAGATCTCCGATGCCTGTGTTACGGCATTGGTGACAGAAAAGTTTCCCGTATACGGCCCTAAGTATTCAGCGTTGTCATCATCCTTACGAAAGCAAGCGGAAATTTTTCCGTAAGCACCCTTTGTTATTTTTATATAGCTGTAACCCTTATCATCTTTCAAAAGAATGTTATACTTTGGCAAATTCTGTTTAATAAGGCTGCATTCAAGAACAAGCGCTTCAAACTCGCTGTCGGTGAGAATATAATCAAAATCACGAACATTTTCAACCATTTTTCTAACCTTTGTGTTGTGTCCGTTTTGAGAGCCGAAATATTGACTGACACGATTTTTCAGCTTTTTCGCCTTACCTATATAAATAATCTCCCCGTCCTTATTTTTCATGATGTAAACACCGGGAGTAAGCGGTAGCTTCATTGCCTTTTTTCTGAGCAACGGCATATATGGATTTTCAGCCATAAAATCACCTGCCTTTACCTTTTATTATAACACAAATTCACCGATTGAGCAAGCGAGCCGTAAAATATAACGCTTAAAGCAAAACCGCCGAAGCGTATGCTACGGGTTGATAAGGCAGTATAGAAACTTATTACATCTGTGGCATTGCAA
>CAZBFI010000133.1:0-4542 GCA_964491165.1 uncultured Faecalibacterium sp. | reverse complement strand
ATGTACTTGTCAACCTCTTTGGTGTCCCTTGAAAGCCAATCAAAAGCGGTTCTCTTTTCAAACTTGCTGTTGTAAGATCCGAAAGCCATCTTATCTATAAGCTTGCTTCTGTAATGATCGCCCTTGATTTTTCCGATAAGCTTTGCAAGTCCCGCACCGACACCGGAAGCAGGATTCGGTCCCGATGTTCCGCAATAAATTGCACCTGTGATCTCACTTGCATATTTATATGTATAAGCTCTTGCGACAAACGAGCCCATCGAGTGACCGAAGAAGAAAAACGGCTTTCCGGGGTTTTCCTTTTTTGCAATTCCCGTAAGGCTGTGACAGTCCTCAACGAAGTTTTTCCAGCCCTCTTCCTTTCCGAAATAGCCAAGCTCCGACTTTCCCGAAACACTCTTGCCGTGTCCGAGATGGTCGTTGATGTAAACGGCTATACCGAGGTCACAAAGCTGTGAAGCAAACTTTTCATATCTTTCAAGATGCTCTGCCATGCCGTGAGCAATTTGAAGCACTGCTTTAACATCTCCGTTTTCCGGAACATAAGAGGCTGCATGAATATCGGCAAGACCGGAAACCGACGGAAAATTAAACTCATTTTTAATGTAAGACATATTTACTCCTCCTGATAATCAATATTTGTCGCTTACAGTATATCACATATAAAAGCTTTTTTCATTTTTTTGCCAAAAATTCGCCATGTCAAAACTCACAAAAAATCATTTGTTTTTTTGGCACTGTAAAACAACCAACGCCACAAAATAAAGTTAAGTCCATATAATCGGACTGAAAAAATAAAAAAATCGAACATTTGTATTGACTTTCTCATTTTTTATGCTATAATTTAATCACAACAACAAACGAATGTTCGCTTGAATGTCGAACACAGGATAGACAAAAAAACAAAGGAGTAACAAAAAATGGTACAGAATATTTTAAATCTCATCGCTCAACAGCTCACAATAATCCTCGCCGTTGCAGGTGGTATTTTTATCCTCGGTTTAATTTTTGAAAAGCCGATTTGTGCGTTTTACGAAAAAGCTTCAAGTGATTACCGCCATAAGCAAGCAGAAAAAAGAAGAAGCGAATACAAGGCTTTGCAGCTTCAAAAGGAAGCCGATAAGAGAAAGGTTCAGAAAATCAGAGACACCTATAACCGTGAATTGGAAAACACCGGCAAGGTATATGTCCCCTACTACGCCGTTTCATAATAAGCTCATTTCCATATCTTTATATCTTTCATATTTGTTAAGTGTTAAAGCTTACTTGACTTTAACGCTTGGGTAACAGCCGTTAGCTTTTTCAAGGGAGCAAACGGCTGTTGCTTTTTTGAAAATCTTGACAAGGCGAATAAAAAGCAGTACAATTATATTGATTTTTCAATTGTGAGGTAGCATTATGTCAGAACAGCTAAAATACTGCATGGGATGTATGGCGAGTATTCCTTATGACTCGGTCATTTGCCCCGAATGCGGATATAACGAGGAAACGATTCAACCTGCGCCTTATCTTGAGCCGGGTAATCTTATCATGCGAAAATATCTTGTCGGCAGAGTCATCGGCATTTCTCCCGACACGGCAACATATATCGGTGCAAACATAGAAACCGGTGAAACTGTCGATGTTATCGAGTTTCTTCCACAGGGCATCGTAACGAGAAATTCAAATGAAACCGAGCTTACGGTAAAGCTTGGTTATGACACTATGTTTTCCAACTGTTTACAGAGCTTTCTTAATCTTTGGAGAGGTCTCGATATCTTCAAGGACGCCTCATGCTTACCCGATGTGCTTGATATTGTCGATTTCAACGGAACTGTTTACACCATTTGCAGACACAAGGACTGCATCTCGTTAAGCGATTATTTCAAAAGCAATGCACCTCTTACCTGGGCAAGAGCAATATCCGCCTTTAAGCCTATAATGTACGCATTAAAAAAGCTCAATTACAGTGGTATCATTCATGGAGGACTCTCCCCGGACACCGTGCTTGTCGGCTCTGACGGAAAGCTCCATCTGACCGGCTTTTCCATTCCCCAATGCAACAGCGGACTTGCCGAATTTTCATCAAAGCCTGCTGCGGGCTTTGCTCCCATTGAGCTTTATGACACTTCGGGTGCTTGTGCGTCAACGGATATTTATTCCGTCACTGCCTTATTATACTATTGTATAACATTACAAGCACCGCCCGAGGCAACATTAAGAATTGTCAAGGACACAACAACACTTCCCGCATCGGTGGCTAACACTGTATCGAGAGGGGTAATCGACGGACTGATTAAGGGCTTGTCAATCAATCCCGAAAACCGCTTTTCAAGCTTTGACGAGCTTATCTCGGCTTTAGCACCTGCAAAGCCCCGTCAGGCTCAATCACAAGAGGGCTTGCTTGAAGAACCCGAACGCAAGCCACTTACCCAAAAGGAAGAGGTTGATCTCGAAATACAAAAAGAGCTTGATGAGAAACAGGCATTGAAAAAAGAGAAAAAGGACAGCTCCTCATTCGTTTCTCTCGGAATAAAATCATTCCTTTCCGGCTTCGTTGTTTGCGGAATAATATTCTGCACGCTCTATGTAACCACGCTTTACAAGAACTATCCGATGGAGTTCATGAACAAGATTTTCGAGCCGTTCTCTTTCCTGCCTCTTAACAGCGAGCCGACCACCACACAGCCGTCAACAACAGTCCCTGTTCCGACCGAGCCGAACTACATCACCGTTGCCGACTTTGTCAACAACCACACCTATGACAGCATCCGTTCAAGCTCCTTCTTCAATGAAAACTACACCTTGGAGTTTGAATTTCAGGAAAGCACGGAATATCCGAAAAACGCAATCATAAGTCAGAGCATTGAACCCGGCACAAGCGTTCTTTCAGGCTCAAAAATCACCCTTGTTGTCTCTCTCGGAACAACAAAGATCAAACTGCCTGAAAACATCGTCGGTGTGAACTATCTCATTGCGGCAAAAACGCTTCAAACGGCAGGCTTCAATGTTAAATATGAGCTTTTGACAAACGACGGCAAGCACACTGTCGGCGAGGTGTTCTCAATGGACAAGAAAGCCGGCGAGTTTTACGAAAAAGGCACAACCATCACGCTGAGTGTCTGGGGCAAGCTTGCCACAACGACAGCTCCCTCAACCTCGGCAACCACAACCACGACGACCTCGGCAAATCAGTCAACAACAACCACCACTGCTGTGCAAAGCACAACCGAAGCCGAAACAACAAACCGATAAAAACGGCTAAGAATATTGCTCGGTCAATTTAAAGCATATTTTTTTAAAAAAAGTATTGACTTTTTCATTTTCTTGTTATATAATGACTAAGCACTTGAGAGAGTGAATATATCGCGGAGTGGAGCAACCCGGTAGCTCGTCGGGCTCATAACCCGGAGGTTGCAGGTTCAAATCCTGTCTCCGCAACCAGTAAAAATCCCGTTCTCATAAGAGAACGGGATTTTTTTGATGTAAGCTGTAAAATGTAAAAAGTAATAAGTGTGGTTTGGCTGTTTTCACTTTTAGTGTTCTTTTTAACTCAACTTTTCATGATATTGTTCAGTATGCAATTTCTCCAATGATAATTATCAACATTACTGCAATTAAAATTGCCGTCAAACAACCATACTTCTTTTCTTGAAATAAAGCTATTATTCCATATACAATAATGAAAAATATATTTTCTCCCATATCAGTTCCTCCTAATCATTTCAGCCGCATTTAATATCTTCATTTGAACGCAAACCTTTCCGTCGTCTATTGAATCAATAACAAACAAGTCTACTAATTCAAAAGCCCTCTTGAGATTACATACCATACTGTCAAAGACAAAAGCTGTAGTAGAAATTTCAATTGAATTTGTCGGTGCGTCAAAGTTGATATTGCAGTGATAGAATTCAAACAAATCGTCGATGATCTTTATTTTCTTGATCGTCTCGACCTTCAGAAGATAAACATTATTTTGGCACTCTTTTTTTGCTTGATTTAACGATGCGTTTAGAAACTGAGATAATATGTAATCATTCATGGTGTTTTCCTCCTATATATTTACTTTCTCGATATATCGCTTGTCGTTTCTCCATCCATCTGATATTTCTGCACATCGGGCAATGGGTAGGTATGCGATATTTTTTGTGCTTATATTCTTTTATCCGGCTTGTGCTTAACGAAAAATATGATCCACAATCCATGCACATGATTTCCTTTTTCATCGAAAGCCTCCTACAATATACGGTCTGTAATAAACATGATTTATTCTTTTTTTACATGGAGTATAATTTTTGAATGCCTCCTTCAAACCATAATTACAGCTTGATTTTTCAATCCGTCGTTTCGCTCTGCAAGATGGACAGTGTTTTGGAATTTCCCAACCTTGATTGGTATAAAACGCTATTTCTTTGCTTTGCAATTCGAAACGAATACCACAGGATTTGCAACGAATAATCATAATAATTCCTCCTAATAAATTGTTGCTTATAGCAACTGTGTTTGGTGTGTTGCGCTTGCGGTGTCGCTTGCGTTCGCCGTCCGCTTATATAGTAGCGGTGG
>CAZBFI010000132.1:0-4592 GCA_964491165.1 uncultured Faecalibacterium sp. | reverse complement strand
GAGCCTATTGATAAGGTTGTTATGCACTATGCGAAAAATGCGGCAGATGCAGGTCTTGACGGCGTTGTATGTTCACCTCTTGAAGCTCAAAAGGTTCATGACACCTGCGGAAAAGATTTCCTGACAGTTACACCCGGTGTTCGTTTTGCTGATGGCGACATCGGAGATCAAAAACGCGTTATGACTCCTGCCGAATCTAAGAAAATCGGCTCGGATTACATCGTTGTCGGCAGACCTATTACTGCCGCAGCTGATCCTGTTGCTGCTTATGAAAGATGTGTTAAAGAATTTGTCGGTTAATAAATAATTTAATTATGAAAGGATAGATTAACATGAAAAAAATTATTGCTAACGATTTACTCTCTATCAAAGCGGTCTTTCTCAGACCTGAACAGCCTTTCACTTGGGCAAGCGGAATCAAAAGCCCAATTTATTGTGATAACAGACTTACTCTTACTGCACCTAAGGTCAGAAACGATGTTGAAACCGGTCTTGCAAAAACAATTTTAAAATATTATCCCGACTGCGAGGTTATTATGGGTACTTCAACAGCGGGTATCGCTCACGCTGCAATTGTCGGTCATATTCTCGGACTTCCCATGGGTTATGTTCGCTCAGGCCATAAGGAGCACGGCAGAGGCAATCAAATCGAGGGCAAGCTTGAAAAAGGACAGAAAGTTGTTGTTATCGAAGACCTTATTTCAACAGGCGGCAGTGTTATCGAGGTTGTTGATGTTTTGCGTCAGGCTGGTGCAGAGGTTCTCGGAATCGCATCAATTTTCACATACGGAATGAAAAAAGGCGTTGAAAGACTCGCCGCAGCAAATGTTACCAATCACAGCCTTTCAAATCTTGATGCTGTTGTTGAAGCGGCAGCTGAAAGCGGTTACATAAAAAATGAAGACATTTCCAGAATTCTTAAATTCAGAGACAATCCCTCTGACGAAAGCTGGATCGGAGGTAAAAACTGATTATGAGAAGTCTTATCAGTATCCTTGACCTTTCCGAAAAAGAAATTGAAAAGCTGCTTGACAGAGCTGATGATATCATTGCAAACCCTAAAAAATACAGCGAGGTTTGTCACGGCAAGAAGCTTGCCACGCTTTTCTTTGAGCCTTCAACAAGGACAAGACTCAGCTTTGAAGCTGCAATGTATGAGCTTGGCGGAAATGTTATCGGCTTTTCAAACGCTGATTCGTCTTCTGCCACAAAGGGTGAAAGCGTTGCCGACACAGCAAAGATGGTTTCCTGCTACGCTGACATTATTGCAATGAGACATCCCAAGGAGGGTGCACCTCTTGTTGCTTCAATGCATTCATCGATTCCCGTAATCAATGCCGGTGACGGAGGTCATAACCACCCCACACAAACTCTCACAGACCTTTTGACTATCAGAAGAAAAAAAGGCAAGCTTGAGGATTTTACAATCGGCTTTTGCGGAGACTTGAAATTCGGACGAACAGTTCACTCACTCATTCAGGCTTTGTCAAGATATAAAAACATTAAAATCGTTCTTATTTCTCCCGAAGAGCTGAAGCTTCCCTCTTATGTTAAAAAAGATGTGCTTTTGAAAAACGGCATTGAGTATGTGCAGACAACGGAGCTTGAGTCTGTTCTTCCCGAGCTGGATGTTCTTTACATGACAAGAGTGCAAAAGGAGCGTTTTCTCAGCGAGGAGGAATATATCCGCCTGCGTGACAGTTATATTCTCACAAGAGAAAAGCTTGTTAAAAATGCAAAGGATGACCTTGTTGTGCTTCATCCTCTTCCGAGAGTTAATGAAATTTCAACAGATGTTGACGATGATCCGAGAGCTTGTTATTTTGAGCAGGCTCTTTGCGGAAAGTATGTGAGAATGTCTCTTATCATGGAGCTTCTCGGTTTGGAAATTGACTGATTGGGAGGAAAGAGTAATGTATATTGATTCAATTAAAGACGGCATTGTCATTGATCATATAACTGCAGGAAATGCTATGCGTATATATAATCTGCTCGGCTTTGATAAGCTTGAATGCAGTATCGCAATCATTAAAAATGTTTCAAGCAAAAAGATGGGCAAAAAAGACATAATCAAGATTGACAGCAACATTGAGATTGATCTTGATGCCCTCGGCTATATTGATCCCGGTATAACAGTCGATGTGATTTGCAACAGTACATTGGTTGAAAAGAGGAGTGTTGATCTTCCTCAAGAGCTTCACGATGTTCTCAGATGCAAAAATCCGAGATGTATTACCTCCTGTGAGCAAGAGCTTGAGCAGATTTTCAAGCTTACTGACAAGGAAAACAGAGTTTATCGTTGCATGTACTGTGAAGCAAAGGCTTAAACGGGCAGTATAAGTGATAAATTTTTAAAACCGAACAAAAAACAGGCTTCTTGTGAGAGTGAAATCTCATAAGAAGCCTTTTAACTTATATTGATTTTATGCTTTGTCTTATCGCCGCCGACTTGGAATCAAAGGTTAATAAAGCACTTATTTCCGGTAATCTATCTTTGATTTACGGGTCTGTTTTTTTCTTTTAAAATGAATTTTTCGTTTTTTTGCAATTCATCGGTAATTATTCTTTTCTTTTCCTCTGCCATTTCACAAAGGGGCAAACGCATTGTGTTGTCACACATGCTGAGCTGATACATAGCTTCCTTAACCGGAATCGGATTAACATCGCAGAAAAGGTTTTGTGCAAGTGACATTATTTCGTTTTGCATTGCCAGACACTTTTCCTTGCTTGCAAAAACACCCTCATAAGCCATCTCGTGTGTATAAGACGGCAGAATGTTTGCAAGAACCGATATAACACCCTTACAGCCGACACCGCAGGCAGAGGCTATCATGTCATCATTGCCGATGTAAAAGTCCAAGCCTGAGCCGGAATAATAAATTGACTTTTCAAGCTTGACAATGTTGGTGTCAGCTTCCTTTACTGCAACGATGTTATCGTGCTTTGCAAGCTCTTTATAAGTTTCGGGGGCAATATTAAGTCCGGTGCGTGACGGCACATTATAAACGATGACAGGCTTTGTTAATTTGTCTGCCAATGTAAAATAATGCCTGACTATTCCTTTTTGTGAGGTTTTGTTGTAATAGGGGGTGACCATTAAATGAGCATCGGCACCGCACTTTTCGGCTTCTCTTGCAGTTTCAAGCGAAAAAGAAGTGCTATTACTGCCTGTGCCGCAAATTAACGGAACGCGTCCGTTAATTTTTTCAGCGGCAAAACGGAACAAGCCTAATCTTTCTTCAACTGTTAAAGTTGAACCCTCACCGGTTGTTCCGCAAACAATAATAGCATCAGTATTATTTGCAATTTGGAATTCTATGAGCTTTTCAAAAATGTCGTAATCAATTTTTTCGTCCTTACCAAATGGTGTCACAATCGCAACACCGCTTCCTGTAAAGACCGGCTTCAAAGAATAACCTCCTTAATCAATATAGCCCTCAGCGCAAAGAAGCTCTGCAAGAAGAACTGCTCCTCCTGCTGCACCTCTGAGAGTGTTGTGTGAAAGGCAGACGAACTTGTAATCATACTGTGTATCCTCACGGAGTCTGCCGATTGAAACCGCCATACCCTTTTCAAGAGTACGGTTAAGCTTTGTCTGAGGCATATTATCCTCAGTGAAATAATGAAGGAATTTAACGGGAGCAGACGGAAGCTTAAGCTCCTGAGCTCTTCCCGAAAAGCTTTCCCAAGCTTCAATGATTTCTTCCTTTGAAGGCTTCTTTCCGTCCTCAAAACGCATAAATACAGCACCCATGTGACCGTCGGAAACGGGAACCCTTATGCACTGAGCAGTGAAAGCGGGAGAGCTTGCTTTTTTAATTTCTCCGTTTTCAACACTTCCCCAGATTTTGAGAGGCTCTTGCTCACTCTTTTCTTCCTCACCACCGATGTAAGGAATGACATTGTCAACCATTTCGGGCCAGCTTTCAAATGTTTTACCTGCACCGGAAATTGCCTGATATGTGCAAACAAGAACATCCTTGACACCGAATTTTTTGTCCAAGGGATAGATTGCCGGAACATAGCTTTGAAGGGAGCAGTTTGATTTGACGGCAATGAAGCCTCTTTTTGTTCCGAGTCTCTTTCTCTGGTCAGCGATAACCTTGATGTGATCAGCGTTGATTTCGGGAATTACCATCGGAACATCGGGAGTGAATCTGTGAGCGCTGTTGTTTGAAATAACGGGGCATTCAGCCTTTGCGTATGCTTCTTCAAGAGCTTTGATTTCATCTTTTTTCATGTCAACTGCACAGAAAACAAAGTCAACTGCACTTGCAATTTCGTTGATGTCATCTGTTGCGTTCTTGACAATCATGTTTTCCATTTCAGCGGGCATAGGATCGGCAATTCGCCATCTTTCGCCAACGGCTTCCTTATATGTTTTTCCGGCAGAACGACCGCTTGCGGCAAGAACGGTAACATCAAACCAAGGATGATTTGAGAGTATTGTGGCAAATCTTTGTCCTACCATGCCTGTTGCACCGATTATACCAACCTTATATTTTTTCATCATAAACACCTCTTTTAAAAATTTTACTTAATTATTTTCGCATAAACTGTTGCCTATTTCAGCATTATGCACTATAATATAA
>CAZBFI010000131.1:0-4678 GCA_964491165.1 uncultured Faecalibacterium sp. | reverse complement strand
GGATTATAATCTTATATAAATTCAGGTGTTAGGATATGGATAAGCTTTTACAGGCAAGAAAAACAATAGGCGAGGTTGACAGGCAGATTGCACTTTTGTTTGAAGAAAGAATGGAAGCGGTGAAGCTTGTTGCCGAGTATAAAATGGAAAGAGGCCTCCCAATTTTCGACGGCTCAAGAGAAAATGAGGTTGTGAAAAACAACCTTGATAATATAAGCGATGAGCAAATTAAGGAGTATTATGTTCCTTTTATAAGAAACACGATGGAAATTTCCAAGCGTTATCAGCACCGATTGATGCAGGGCTTGAATGTTGCTTACAGCGGTGTTGAAGGAGCTTTTGCTCACATAGCGGCAGGCAGAATTTTTCCCGACGGAAACAGAATTTCTTATCCTGACTTTAGGGCAGCTTATGAGGCTGTTGAAAAGGGCGAGTGTGACTGTGCGGTTATTCCGATTGAAAACAGCCGTGCAGGAGAGGTCGGTCAGGTTATAGATCTGCTTTTTTCAGGCTCGCTTTATGTCAATGGAATTTACAGCCTTGATGTCAGACATAACCTTATTGGATTACGCGGAGCTACCGAAAAGGATATTGACAAGGTTGTCAGTCATCAGCAGGCTCTTGACCAGTGTGCGAATTACATTAGAAATCAAGGCTATAAGAGTGAAAGCTTTGAGAATACCGCAATGGCGGCAAAGTATGTTGCAAACCTTGCAGACCCGTCTGTTGCGGCAATTGCAAGCAGGGAAACAGCCGAGCTTTACGGACTTGATATTGTCAGAGAGAACATCAACGAGGCATCGAATAACACAACTCGCTTTGTTGTTCTTTCAAGAACCTTATGTAAGGAAAAAAGAGATCATTCGATTATTGTATTTACCGTTCCCGATAAGGCAGGTGCTCTTGCCCATGCCATCAATGTTATCGGTCATCACGGCTATTCAATGAGAAGCATTAAGAGCCGTGCGATGAAGGAGCTTATCTGGACTTATTACTTTTATGTTGAAATTACCGGTGATCTTCAATCAAAGCGTGGTAAATATATGCTCGATGAGCTTTCCGAATGCTGTGACAGGCTGAAAATGATCGGAACATTTAAGGATAACTGCAAAATTTGAGGTGAAAAAATGATAATTCCTATAAATCTCGGTAAGGACAGCTATGACATTGTGCTTGAAAGAGGCGCAATAAAAAAAGCAGGAGAGCTATTTGATATAAGCGGAAAGGTGCTTGTTGTGACGGATTCGGGCGTTCCGAGGGAATATGCCGAGGCTGTTGCAAAGCAGTTTGACAAAAGCTTCATTTTCACCTTTGAACAGGGTGAGCAGAGCAAGAATTTTGAAACATATATTTCGATTTGTCAGAAGCTTCTTGATTGCTCCTTCACAAGAAAGGATGCCGTCATTGCCGTAGGAGGCGGAGTTGTCGGAGATATGTCCGGCTTTGCCGCAGCCACTTATATGAGAGGAATTGACTTTTATAATATACCGACAACCTTGCTTTCACAGGTTGACTCTTCAATCGGAGGAAAAACGGCGATTGATTTTTGCGGTGTGAAAAACATCATCGGAGCTTTTTATCAGCCGAAAAAGGTTATCATTGATCCGGATGTTCTTTCAAGCTTGAATGACCGTCTTGTTAAAAACGGACTTGCCGAAAGCCTAAAAATGGGCATCACCTTCAACAGAGAGCTTTTTGAGCTTTTTAAAAAGGAAAGCTTCATGGAAAACCTTGACTTGATTATCGAGCTTTCATTGAAAATCAAAAAAGATGTTGTCGAGAAGGACGAAAAGGAGTCGGGACTCAGAAAGAGTCTCAATTTCGGACATACGATAGGTCACGGAATTGAGGGCGCTTGTCATCTTGAAGAGCTTTATCACGGTGAGTGCGTCGCCTTGGGAATCCCTCCAATGTGCGATGAAAAAATTAAAGCAGAGGTTCTTTCGGCTATTGCCAACATCGGTCTTCCTACCGAGTATCCTTTTGACAGAAAAAAGGTTGAAGAAATTATCTCACATGATAAAAAATCCTCTGCCGATAAAATCAGCGTTGTAAAATGTAATGAAATCGGCTCGTTTTACTTTGATGAAATGAGCGTTAAGGAAATAATGAATTTGATTTAAAGGTGTGATTATTGTGAAAAACACCATGGGTAACTGCTTCACTCTGACTCTTTTCGGTGAAAGCCACGGCAAAGCTATCGGAGCTGTTCTTGACGGTGTTCCGTCGGGAATTGAGGTTGATGAAAGCTTTATAGCCGAACAGATGGAAAAAAGAAAAGGCATAAATTCGGTTTCAACTGCTCGCCGTGAGGGTGATGAGGTGAAAATATTAAGCGGTGTTTTTGAAAACAGAACAACCGGTACTCCGATTTGCATGATGATTGAAAATCAGGACACGAAAAGCAAGGATTATTCACTCACAAAAGATCTTGCAAGGCCGAGTCATGCCGATTATACGGCACAGATGAGATATGACGGCTTTCAGGACTACCGTGGGGGCGGACACTTTTCCGGCCGCATAACAGCACCAATTGTCGCTTGCGGTGCAGTTGCCATTTCAATGCTTAAAAGTAAGGGCATTTATATCGGAACGCATATTTCTCTTTGCGGAGAAACAGCCGACAGAGCTTTTCAAAATTATCTTGAGGACATTGAGCTTTTAAACAGCCTTGAAATGCCTGTTCTGGACAGTAAGGCGAGAGCTGAAATGCTCGATTATATAAGCCTTGCAAGACAAGAGGGCGACAGTGTCGGAGGAAGTCTTGAAACTGTTGTTGTCGGTATGCCGGCCGGTGTCGGTGAGCCGTGGTTTGACAGCGTTGAGGGAATGCTCTCTCACGGCTTGTTTTCCATTCCCGGAGTTAAGGGTGTTCAGTTCGGTGCAGGCTTCGGATTTTCAAAAATGAAAGGCTCACAAGCGAATGATGAGCTTGCAGTGCTTGACGGAAGGATAGTCACAAAAACAAACAACAACGGCGGAATCAACGGTGGAATAACAAACGCAATGCCGATTTTGTTTTCAACAGCCATTAAGCCCACACCGTCGATATATAAAAAACAAAATACCGTTGATTTCAAGAAAAACGAGGAAACGAGCCTGCTGATTCAAGGCAGACACGACCCTGCGATAATTCACCGTGCGAGAGTTGTTGTTGACAGCATAACGGCATTGAGCCTGTGTGATTTACTTATTATGCGTTACGGCACACAGTTTTTTGGGAAGTGATAAAATGAAATACGGTCTTATCGGTGAAAAATTAGGTCACAGCTTTTCTAAAACGATTCACGAAAGCCTTGCCGATTACGAATATGAGCTAAAGGAAATTCCAAAAGAGTCTCTCGATTCTTTCATGAAAGAAAAGTCTTTTTTGGGTATAAATGTTACAATTCCTTATAAATCAGCAGTGCTTGATTATCTTGATTATGTTGATGAGACGGCTGAAAAAATAGGGGCGGTCAATACAGTTGTCAACCGTGACGGCAAGCTTTACGGCTATAACACCGATTTCGGAGGTCTCAAAGGTCTTATCGAAAAACAAGGCTTTGACTATAAAAACAAAAAGGTTCTGATTCTCGGTACGGGTGGAACAAGCAAAACTGCCGCTGCTGTTGCCGAAAGTCTCTCGGCAGGAGAGGTTCATTTTGTCAGCCGTAAGGGCGATTTGAATTATGAAAATGCTCATCTTCTTCATCCCGACACGGCTTTTATAATTAACACCACGCCTTGCGGAATGTATCCGGACAATTTTTCAGCCCCGATTTGTCTTTCCTCATTCAAAATGCTTGAGGGTGTCACCGATGTTGTTTATAATCCGCTGAAAACGGAGCTTTGTCTTCAGGCTCAAAGGCTCAACATACCTGCTTGCACGGGGCTTTATATGTTGGTTTTGCAAGCTGTTCTTGCTTGTGAAAGGTTTACCGGCAAAAAGCTTATGGCACAGCAGGTTGCACAGAGCGTTTATTCGTCTCTTATTTCTCGCAAGATGAATATTGTGCTAATCGGTATGCCCGGAAGCGGTAAAACGACAATCGGAAAATTTTTGAGCGAAAAAATGCAAAGAGATTTTGTTGACACCGATGAGCTTATAACAAAACAGCACGGTGTTATTTCCGATATTTTCAGCAATGAGGGTGAAAAAGCCTTCAGAGATTATGAGACTGCTGCCGTCAAAGAAGCTTCAAAGCTCAGCGGTGTTATCATTGCAACGGGTGGCGGAGCGATTTTAAGAGAAGAAAACATTGACGCATTAAGACAAAACGGTCTCTTATTCTTTCTCAACAGAAGTTTAAATGACATCGTTCCGACCGATGACAGACCTCTTTCAAGCGATTATGAGGCTTTGAAAAAACGCTTTGAAGAAAGATATGATAAATATGTGTCGGCAGCGGATTTTGAAATTCATGTTGACGGCATAGTCGAAAATTCGGCAAATAAAATTACGGAGAAGTTCAATGAATATTTTAATAATTAACGGGCCGAATCTTAATATGCTCGGCATAAGAGAGCCGGCTCATTACGGCAAAGAGACATATAACGATCTTGTGAAAAAAATCGAAAGCTACTGTGAGTCGAAAAATATCAGCTGTGAGTGCTATCAATCGAATCATGAGGGCTGTCTGGTTGATAAGATACAGGAGGCATACGGCAAGTTTGACGGCATTGTCATCAATCCGGG
>CAZBFI010000130.1:0-4888 GCA_964491165.1 uncultured Faecalibacterium sp. | reverse complement strand
ATCTTTACCCGAAAAAGCACCGCCGCCGTGACGGGAATATCCGCCGTAAGTGTCAACGATGATCTTTCTGCCTGTAAGACCGCTGTCACCGTGAGGGCCACCGACAACAAACCTGCCGGTAGGATTAACATAAATTTTGGTTTCACCGTCCATAAGCTCAGCGGGGATAACGGGTCTTATGACATACTTTTCGATATCCTGTCTGATCTTATCAAGTGAAACATCTGCACTGTGCTGAGATGAAACAACAACTGCCTTGACCTTAGAGGGCTTGCCGTCAACATATTCAACAGTAACCTGACTCTTGCCGTCTGCACGAAGATAGTCAAGTGTGCCGTTTTTTCTGACCTCGGTGAGCTTTTTGGAAAGCTTGTGTGCGAGTGAAATCGGAAGCGGCATAAGCTCCGGTGTTTCATCACAGGCAAAGCCGAACATCATTCCCTGATCACCTGCGCCGTGAAGATTATAGCTGTCATCTTCTCCGCCTTTTAATTCGAGTGATTTGTCAACACCCATTGCAATGTCAGGGGACTGCTCATCAAGTGCAACAAGCACTGCACAGCTGTTTCCGTCAAAGCTCTTTGCTCCGTCATCATATCCGATGTCACAGATAACCTGTCTTGCGATTTTTGCAACATCAACCTTTGCAGTTGTGCTGATTTCACCCATGATGAGAACCTGACCTGTTGTTACGGTGGTTTCACAGGCAACTCTTGAATACGGGTCCTGTGCGTAAATTGCATCAAGCACAGCGTCGGAAATTTGGTCACAAATTTTGTCGGGATGTCCTTCTGTTACCGATTCGGATGTGAAAAGAAAATTTTTCATAAATTAACAACTCCTTTATTTTAAACACTAAAGTTAAAGCCAAAATCTTATTTGCTCCGCTTTTGCCCTGCAAGTGGATTTAATCCGCAAAGTGCCGGAAATATGCTGTTTTAAGCGGTTTCGGATAAGTCCCTGATGCTTAAAAACTGATTGATGGCTCTGAGCTTTTTTGACGGAGAATATAGTGCGTCACAATAAAAAACTGCGGTCAAAGCAAGACCGCAGAAGAAAGCCTCATCTTTCGGTCATGCCGCAGGATTTAGCACCTTGCCAAAGCAGGTTGCCGAGCTTCATAGGGCCTGTTCCCTCCACTACTCTTAATAAGGAAATATTCACTTTAACAAGGATATTATATCAGCATAAGCGTTGTGTGTCAATACAATTTTTCAAACTTGTTTATCCGGCAACGGAAATTGTCCATGCGCCCTTGATTTGCTCTGCAAGCTCTGAAAACTGCCATTGCTTTTGAGAGTTGATGATGCTGTTGGGATCATTGACAATCAAGCCGCTGTCATTATATCCGCTGATAACGATATAATGTGGCGTTGATGTGAATTTTCCCTGGCCGATGTAGCAGACAATGGGCCAGCCGTTTTGAAGGTTGGCGATGAAGTTTTCATTTGAGCTGCTGATTTTTGCACCCTTGAGACCAAGTTCATTTGCCCCTTCAATGAAAAGACTCGGTGAAGAGCCGTATTTGGTGTTGAAAAAGCCCTTTTCTTGTGAAAAAGCGATTATCTTATCGGGGGAAAATTTTTCGTCACCGGTGAGGTAATAACCTACCATTGCAAGACACATAGGGCCGTCGGCATTGACACCGGCAAGGTCATTGCCGTAAGTTAAATATCCCCACTGCTTATCCCACTGAATGAAAAGCGGCATTTGATTTGTGCCTTTATAAGCTTTGAGAGAAACCTTTTTCACCTTATCCTTTTCCTGTGGATAAGAAGAAACGAAATCTGCCGCTTCAAAATTTTCTTTGTAAAGCTTTTGCAAGCTTTCCGGAAGTGAAGAAGCATCAATAGTATCGGTTGTTTTTGTGTTGCCGTCGGTTGAAACAGCGGTTTTTCCCGTGAAATCGAGAGCCGCCATGAAAGCACAAGCCAAAACGGCAATGATAACAGTGATATATAAAACTGCACTTGTACCCTTGATAACAGGGCTTCCTTTTTCTTTTTTTCCGAGAACAAGCTCTTCAAAGGCTGTTAAAGGAGCAGTTGAAAAATCGTCTTCATCTTTTTTAAAAAGCTTCATTTTTATTTATCCTTTCCGAAAGAACCAACTTACTAAATAATACTACAAAATTCTTCCGACTTCAATCCTTTTTTAAAAAAGAATATCAATTTGAGTAGCTGTATGACCAGATGTTCAAAATCTCACTTGAAAACTCATCAAAGCTCCAACGCTTTTCGGTTCTGATTTTACTGTTGGGGTCATTTATGAGGAATTTTCCGTCCTCATAGCCGTGAACGACAATGAAATGTCCCACCGTTGTGAAAACTCCGGGGCCCATTATGAGTATAACGGGGTGTCCGTTTTGCACACTTTCAACTATCATTTCTTCATTCAGCGGAAGCGTTTCAACTGTCAGTCCGAGATTTTCAGCTCCTTCGCTCATCAAAGTCCAAGCTGTTCCGACATCCTTTATGCAGTAACCCGAATCAAGTGCAAACCTGACGACCTTATCGGGTGAAAAAAGCTTTTCGTTTTTCGTCAGATAATATCCCACCATGGAAAGACACAAAGGGCCACAGCCGGCAACTGCAACACATTCACCGCCGTAATCGAGAAATCCCCAGCGTACATCCCACTGTAAAAAATGCGGAACGGTTTCACAGTCCTTGTATTCGCTCAAATCAATCACATGCTCCTTGTCTTTTTCCTGCAGATATGACAGAACGAATTTCCTTGCCTCTTCATTTTTTTCAAAAAGCTGACGCAGATCCTCCGGATAAACATCGCTAAGCTCGATTTTATATATTACCTCTTTGCCTATATCGGGATTGGGCGGATATTTCTTAGTGACCTTAAAATTTTCACGGTAAAACTTAAAGCCGAAAACCGAACCGAAAACAATAGCCGCTGTCAACACAAGTGCCAAAAGAATTTTTATGAACCTTTTAAGATCACTCTTTTTATTTTTCATCTGAATTTCCTCCGTTTCAAAGCTTTCGGTGGGTATATAATACAATGTAAACCTTAATATTTCAATAAAAGTAACAAAAAATATTACAAAATTTTAATCGTTTGTAACTTTTGAATTTTTTGTGTAATTTACGCTATATTTTGACAGCCTTTGATAAAAAATGTGTCATTTATCTTGAAACAAAGCTGATTTTAAGGTAGAATAACAGCATAATTTTAATTTTATTGCGAGGGAAAAATGAATATTCTTATAATTGACGGTCAAGGCGGTCAGCTCGGCAGTCAGCTGATAAAAACAGTTGTTGCAAAATATCCCGATGCCGACATTACCGCTGTCGGAACGAATGCGATTGCAACTGCGGCAATGCTCAAAAGCGGTGCAAAAAGAGCTGCAACGGGCGAAAATCCGGTCATTGTAGCCTGTCGGAAAGCCGATGTTATAATCGACCCTATCGGGATTGTTATTGCGGATTCGCTTCTGGGAGAAATTACGGTGAAAATGGCAAACGCCGTTTCTCAAAGCAATGCCGTAAGGATTCTCATTCCGATAAACAAGTGTGAAAATCTTGTTGCCGGTGTCAAAAATCTTTCGGTTTCGGCACTGATTGAGGACACGGTTGAAAAGCTTGAAAGGGTTATGACAGAAAAAAGCCTTGAAAGCTGACTTATATTGTAGTATAATCAAAGGGTCGTTATGAAAACGGCTCGGAAACAGAAGTTTCTTTCAAAAAAGTATATTTTGCAAGTGTTGTTTTTGTGATAAACAGCACATTTTTCACATGAAAGGATCTTCTGAAATGAAAAAACAAATCAATACCCGTAATCTGTGCCTTTCGGCAATGTTTTTAGCTTTAGCCATAGTCTTACCGTTTATCACGGGCCAGATTCCGAAATTCGGTGCAATGCTTTGTCCGATGCATATTCCGATTCTTTTGTGCGGCTTTGTTTGCTCGGGAGGCTGGGGTCTTGTTACGGGCTTTTCGGCTGTTTTATTGCGTTCGATGATTTTCGGAATGCCGGTGTTTTTTCCAACTGCGGTTTCAATGTCGTTTGAGCTTGCAGCTTACGGCTTTGTGTCAGGCACACTTTATAAAAGGCTTGGAAAAAGCAAGCTTGCTATCTATGCTTCACTCATAAGCTCAATGATAATCGGACGCATAGTCTGGGGCATCGTTCAGTTTATCTGTATGGGCTTAGACAGCACAAAATTCGGATTTGGTGCGTTTATTACAGTCGGTGTCGTAAATTCTCTTGCGGGAATAATAATTCAGCTTATTCTCGTTCCTGTTCTTGTGATGGCATTTGAAAAAACGGGACTGTTAAAAAGGGGAGAAAATGATTGAATAATGTTCCTCGTTATGATTTTGAAGCTTTCGGTGAGGTTTTCGATGAAATCGAAGGCTTACTTAAAACAAAAAATGTAATTGTTGCAGTTGAAGGCAAAAGCGCTTCGGGAAAGACTACGCTTTCACAGGAGCTTAAAAAGAGATTCGACTGCGCTGTTTTTCACACCGATGATTTTTTTCTGCGTCCGGAGCAACGCACCGACGAGAGAATGAACGAAATCGGAGGCAATTTTGACAGGGAGCGTTTCTTTTCGGAGGTTTTGACCTCGGTTTGCCGTGGAGATGATGTAACCTATCGACCGTTTGACTGTTCAAGCTTCACACTGAAAGAAGCGGTTTTTGTTCCGGCAAGCAGACTCACTGTAATAGAGGGGGCATATTGTCTGCATCCCGACTTTCCGCATTATTATGATATCTCCGTTTTTATTGACATTTCTCAAGATCTTCAACGGCAACGAATCCTTAAAAGGAACACCTTTGAAAAGGCACAGAGGTTCTTTAGTGAATGGACTGTAAAAGAAAACGCATATTTTGAAGCCTTTAAAATCAAGGAAAAATGTGATTTTAAT
>CAZBFI010000129.1:0-4898 GCA_964491165.1 uncultured Faecalibacterium sp. | reverse complement strand
AATTTATATATTTTTTTAAATTTTTGCCATTTATGATTTTATAAAGCAATATACCGAGAGTAAAGCAAACCGCAATTTCACCAACGGCAACCATGCCTCCTTGAAGAATGAAGCCGGTAAAGCTGAAAGGCCCTTTGACGAAAAAGATCTCAAGCTCAAGGCCTACGATGACACCGTTGAAAATTGCGGGCATCGTAAGAGCAAGAAACGGAATATCCTTCACCTTGACATTTCTCAGCTTATACATACAAAGGCTTGCAAGAAAGGTTGCCCCCGAGCCTAAGATGACATCCAACGGCATCGATGCAATGCAAAGCAGGTTTGAGAGCATACAGCCGACTGTAAGCCCCGGAATTGCCGCAGGAGTGAAGAGTGCAAGCACATTCAGCATTTCCGAAACACGTAGCTCTGCAAAAGCAGTGCCGGGTAAAAGCATCTGCTGGGCATAAGTCAGCGTGACATAAAAGGCGGCAATAATCGCTCCGGTTGCAAGATTACGGTTCTTTCTGTTATTCATTTTTTACAGCTCCTTTAGTTTTGTTTTAGGTCAGGAAGGTTTCGAACTGACCGCAAAATTTAATTTATTCTTTGTGACCTTTATTTATTATAACATCAACAACGCTTTGTGCAAGGCTTTGACACTCTTTCTCGTCGGCGGCTTCAACCATGACTCTTATGACCGGCTCCGTTCCAGATTCACGCAAAAGAATCCGTCCGGTGTCTCCGAGGGTCTGTTCCACTTTTTTTGTTGCGGCAATGACATCGAGGTCGTTTCTTGCTGCTGCCTTGTTTTTAACTCTGACATTGATAAGCACCTGAGGATAAGCCTTGAACGGTGCAGCAAGCTCGCTGAGCTTTGCTTTCTTTGCCATGATAACCTCCATGATTTTCAGGCTTGTGAGAATACCGTCGCCCGTGGAAGCGTATTTTGAAAAGATGATATGACCCGACTGCTCACCTCCGAGACGACAGCCGTTTTTCATCATGTATTCATAAACATACTTGTCGCCCACATCGGTTTTCGCATAATCAATACCGATTTCATCAAATGCCTTATAAAGTCCGAAATTTGACATAACGGTGGTGACAACAGTATTTGTGACAAGCTTTCCTCTTTCTTTCATATATCTGCCGTAGATATAAAGAATAGCGTCACCGTCAACGACATTTCCGTTTTCATCAACACAAAGGCATCTGTCTGCATCTCCGTCATAAGCAAAGCCGACATCGAGCTTCTTTTCCTTGACAAAAGCCTGCAAGGACTCAATGTGAGTTGAACCTGCATTATTGTTGATATTCGTTCCGTCGGGAGAGGCATTTATAACATAGGTTTCCGCACCGAGTGCATCAAAAACAGCCTTTGCAACATTCCATGAGCTGCCGTTGGCACAATCAAGTCCGACCTTTTTGCCTCTGAAAGAATACATTCCAAGGCTTATCAGGTAACCGATATAGCGGTTACGACCCGAAATGTAGTCAACTGTTCTGCCTATATTCTGCCTGTGTGCAAACGGAAGCCCATCAGCCTCACCGAGCATATCACTCTTTCCGTCGAGATAATCCTCAATGAGCTTTATTGTCGCCTCGTCCATCTTTTCCCCGTCACCGTTGATAAGCTTGATGCCGTTGTCATAATAAGGATTATGAGATGCCGAGATCATGATTCCGCAATCGAATGAATCGACCCTTGAAATATAGGCGACACAAGGAGTTGTCGTAACATGAAGAAGATATGCGTCAGCACCCGACGCAACAAGTCCGCCGACAAGGGTATATTCAAACATATAGCTTGAACGCCTTGTATCCTTGCCGATTACAATTCTCGCAGGTGTGCTGTCTCCCGACTGAATTTTTTTCTGCGTATAATACCAACCGAGAAAGCGACCGACCTTGTAAGCGTGGTCAGCCGTAAGATTGACATTGGCTTCACCTCTGAAGCCGTCCGTACCGAAATATTTACCCATTAAAGCTTTCACCCTTTACTACAATGTTGTTCATGCTTTTGAAAATACTGTTTTCAGGCACTACCCCTCTGACAGAGGAAAGAGGATAAATGTTGGAGTTTTTGCCGATTACCGTTCCGGGATTCAAAACGCTGTTGCAACCGACTTCAACATTATCCCCGACCATTGCACCGAATTTTTTGAGTCCCGTTTCAATACATTCATCTTTGAACCTGACCTTGACAAGACTGCGGTCACTTTTCACATTCGATGTGACTGCACCTGCACCCAAATGAGATTTATAGCCGAGGATACTGTCACCGACATAATTGAAATGCGGAACCTGAACACCGTCGAATATGATTGAATTTTTAATCTCCGTCGAGTTTCCTATTACGCAGTTTTCACCGATAAGAGCAGAGGAACGGATAAAAGCCCCTTGTCTTACCTGAGTGTCTTTTCCGATTATGCACGGAGAACCGATATAAGCTGTCGGTGCGATTTTCACGCTTTTGTGAACCCAGACATTTTCGCTTATTTCTTCAAATTCATTTTTCGGCAATTTTTCCGCAAGAGATAAAATCAGCTCCTTAATTTTTCCGAGAGCCTGCCACGGATACTCATAATCGGAAAGAAATTCACCTGCAAGGCTCTTTGTCAAATCGTAAAGCTCTTTTGTTTTATACATAAGCAACCCTTCTGAAAAAAGAATTTAAAGGGGCATGAAAAAACGCAGGAACGCTTAAAACGAAAGCATCGGTTTCGGCATTATACAGCCCCTTTAATAATACTTCAACAATATGAAATTTATACAAACAGAAAACAAATTATTACCCAACGGCATTAAGTGTCAGCTCTGCGGCAAGCACAGGGTCATATTCCATCATCATGTGTCCGCCTGCAAGTCCGCTTTCAACCACTGTTTTTTCCGGAGCGTTGTCAATGATTTTTTGAAGATTATCAGCATTTGCAACACGGTCATCGGCGGCAGTGAGAATAACGCAGGGAATATCAAGCTGACCGAAGGCTTCAAGATCACTTCCCCTTGTGTGTGAAGCCATGATTGCAAGACCTGCACCCGATCCGTCAAGCCTGAACGGTGCGGTAATTTTTTCAAGGTCATAAGCTGCGGCAAATTCACTGTCGCTAAAGCTCATCTCAACAAGCGAGCGTACAACAGAGGGAAACATAAGAGCGAGCTTTAAAACAAGGGTGTAAAAGGTCTGCATGAAGCCGGAACGCAAAAGAAGTGATGTGACGGGGCTTGACTCGGCAGAGGTCTGAGGAGCGAAAAGGATAGCGCCCGTGAAAAGCTCAGGGTGGTCAACAGCAAGATTGATGGCAATGCCGCCACCCATCGAATGTCCGCCGACAATCCACTTTCCGCCGAGGCTTTCAACAAGCTCAAACATAAGCTCCTCCCTGTCAACAAGCTTCATCTCACTTGTCTCTCTTGTCGAATATCCAAAATTCGGACAGTCGGCAAGAACCACACGGTAGCCTTTTTCAGCATATTCCTCTGCAACGCCCTCAAGACTGACGGTTGAAAGGCAAAAACCATGCAAAAGGAAAATTTGATTTTTCACTTCGGTTTCCGGTTCAAAGGTTCTGTAATGGATTGAATATTCGCCCGAATCGAAAAACGAGCTGTTTTCAAAGGGAGCAGCCTGCTCTTGCTTTGCAAAGGCTACACCGGTGAACATAAAAATCATAAGAACCGATAAGAACAGTGCCGTTATTTTTTTCATATTTATTACCCCTTTTTTCTTTGATTATATCACGGATTTTTAAAAAGCACAATACATTAAAAAATCAAATAAAAAAGAGCCGTAAAAAAACAGTGTTTCTTTACAGCTCCGATGCTTGTGATAATATAGCTTAATTCTTTCCTCTGCGGTTGTTTCCGCTTCTGAACTCGGTGGAACGCTTGAGATCGGACATTTTTTCATCACTTGCCTGCTTGAACTGTGCCATCATATCTTCAAAGCTCAAGGCTTCTTTTTTTGTGGGCTGTCCCTGCCAGACATTTGCATTTCTCGGTCGATCGTTACGGCGTTGCTTTCTTTCGCCTCTGTCTCTTTGACCTGCGTTGTCGTCATTTGCCTCGGCTTTTCTGATTGAAAGGCTGATTTTGCCCTCATCGGAAATACCGACAACTTTAACCTTAACGCTCTGTCCCACCTTGAGAAAATCGTTTATATCCTTGACAAATGAGGTGGAAACCTCCGAAATATGTACCATTCCGCTTTTTCCGTCGGGAAGGCTGACAAAAGCACCGAAAGCAGTAAGTCCCGTGATTTTACCTTCCAAGATTGCTCCAATTTCAAGCATAAAAAATTATTGTCCTCCCTAATTTATATAAACTGCCGTTGTCAGACTCAAGACGCAATTTTATAAAAAACATACTCTCCCGGTTTTGCGTATCCGTAAACCTCGCGAGCGATTTTTTCATAATAGTCCTTACGATCCGTTGAACTCAACACAGCCGTATACTCGTCATTTTCTTCTCCGAGCTTTTCAAGCTTCTGCTCAACCTCGGAAATTTGCTTTTCGTATTCGGCGATTTTTGCATCATTATTCATCTTTAAGCCGATACAGATAACTGAAACTGCAATAAAAGCGATAAGAACCGTCAAATAAGTTTTCTTATACTTAATTCTAAACCTTGTTTTTGCCGGCTTGAACTGTTTGACAGCCACAAAAAAGCCTCCCCCGAAAAGAATTTTGAACACTAAGTTTTATTATACAGATTTGTTTTTATTTTTCAAGTGGATTTTGCTAATAAAATCAAATTTTTTTTGCTTAAAAAAATTTTTTTCTGTCTTATTGCCGTCTTGATTTCCGTTTTTGTCCCCGTCACCTGCAGCAGCGGCTCTTTTTTCTTTAATGAAATGAGCAAAAGCCTTGATGCCGTTGACAAAAGCCTTGCCGACACGCACGAACGGAAACATAATC
>CAZBFI010000128.1:0-4909 GCA_964491165.1 uncultured Faecalibacterium sp. | reverse complement strand
TAGTATAATAGAACGAATATATATGGAGGCGATGAAATGAGTAACACGCTTGAATCAAGGAACCTCACCATGCTGGTGGATTTTTATGAAATGTCAATGGCAAACGGATATTTCACAAACGGTATGAAGGACAAGATTGCATACTTTGATATGTTTTTCAGAAAAGTTCCCGACAACGGCGGTTTTGCAATTATGGCAGGTATCCGTCAGCTTATAGACTACCTCAAAAACCTTAAATTCACACAAAAGGATATTGAGCTTTTTTCAAAAAAAGGTTTTAACGAAGACTTCATTGATTATCTTAAAAATTTCAAATTCTCTTGCGATGTCTGGGCAATCCCCGAGGGTACTCCCATTTTTCCGGGCGAGCCGATTATTACGGTAAAAGGCCCTGTAATTCAGGCACAGCTTATCGAAACAATGGTTCTTCTCACCGTGAATCATCAGTCACTCATTGCCACAAAGGCTAACCGCCTTAAGAGAGCCGCAGGCAACCGTACAATAATGGAATTCGGTTCACGCCGTGCTCAAGGCTACGATGCCGCAATTTACGGAGCAAGAGCAGCTTACATCGGTGGCTGTGATGCAACAGCCTGCGCCATAGATGAAAGGGATTTCGGTATTCCCGCAGTCGGCACTATGGCTCATTCATGGATTCAGCTTTTTGGTGACGAGCTTGAAGCCTTCTGTGCTTACGCAAGACAGTATCCGGACAACTGCACCCTCCTTGTTGATACATACAATGTCATTAAATCGGGCATTCCCAACGCCATTGAGGCATTCAAGCGTGAGGTTCTCCCCCGTGGCTTTAGACCCAAGGGAATCCGCATTGATTCCGGTGATATTACCTACCTTTCAAAAAAAGCAAGAAAAATGCTTGACGAGGCAGGCTTTCCCGATTGCCAGATCGTTGCAAGCAACTCACTTGATGAAATCATCATCCGTGACATGCTGATTCAAGGCGCTCAGGTTGACTCTTTCGGTGTTGGTGAAAGGCTTATCACTGCCGCCTCCGATCCGGTTTTCGGTGGTGTATATAAAATAGTTGCCGTTGAAGAAGACGGTGTTGCCGTTCCGAGAATTAAGCTGAGTGAAAATGTTTCAAAAATCACAACGCCCTGTGCAAAAAAGGTTTACCGCCTTTTTGACAAGCTTTCCGGCAAGGCTATTGCCGATGTTATCACCCTGATTGATGAAAATCTTGAGGGACTTGAAAGCTATGAGCTTTTTGATCCGAACTACACATGGAAAAGAAAAACCGTCAACAACTTCATCGCAAAGCCTCTTCTTGTCAAAATTTTCGACAAGGGTGAATGTTGCTATCAGAGCCCCGATGTCAAGGAAATCAAAAAATTCTGCAACGAGCAGGTTGACACTCTCTGGGACGAGGTCAAGCGGTTTGAGAACCCCCACAATTACTATATTGACCTTTCTCAGCGCCTTTGGGACGAAAAGCACAAGCTCCTTGACGAGTATGCCAAAAGCGGTCAAAAGCATTGAGAAGGATAGAATACAAGGTTGAAGAATACTTTGACGGAAAAAAGCTGATCAGCTTTCTCAGAGGCCATGTTAAAATTTCTGTCAGACTTCTTCGGTCTCTTAAAAGAATTGACGGGGCAATCAAAATCAACGGTGAAAATGCAAGAACGATTGATATTTTGCACACCGGTGACACTGTAACACTCAGCATCAGCGAAGATGAAAGCAGCGCCACTCCGATTGATTATCCTCTTGATGTGATTTATGAAGATGAAGATGTGCTTGTTGTTGACAAGCCGGCTCTTTTGCCGATGCATGAAAGTCACAATCACCGTTCGGATACGCTTGCAAATGCCGTTTCGGGATATCTTGAAAAAAAGGGTAAAAGTCTCACCTTTCGTGCTGTCGGTCGTTTGGACAAGGGTACAAGCGGACTTGTTATCTGTGCATTGAACAGTCATGCGGCTGCGAGACTTTCGGGTAATTTTCACAAGACCTATTATGCAATTTCAACAAAGCATTTTGAGGGCAACGGCACTATCGACAAGCCGATTTTCCGCCCCGATCCGATGAAAACCATTCGCACGGCAGATGACAGAGGTGACAAAGCCGTCACGCATTACACTGTTATTGAAAGCGGTGAAAAATATTCGCTTTTGAAAATTAACCTTGAAACAGGCAGAACCCATCAGATAAGGGTGCATTTTGCTTTTTTGGGCGGTTCGCTTTACGGGGACAAAATGTACGGCACGGAGCATGAAATGATTGACCGTCAGGCTCTTCACTGCGGTGAGGTGAGCTTCATGCACCCCGTCACACATGAAGTCATCACTCTCAATTCAAAGCTCCCCGACGACATGGAAAGACTGCTTGAAGCACTCAGAAGCAGCGATTCAAAGCATTAAGGCTAGCTTTTGCGATAAAGCTCGATAACATCAAAAAAACATCAGTGGCTGTAAAAAACTTGCGTTTTTTACAGCCACTTCACTTTGTTATTATTCAACCGACAAGAATCTCGGCATAAGCTCGGCTCCGTTTTCAATGAATCTTCCGGTTTCCTTTGCTGTCTGCTCGTTGATTGTCTCAACTCCGTCTGTAGGCACATTTTTATGATAAATCATGTAAGGAACAGGGTCTCTTGCATGAGTTTTTGTGACAATCGGTGTTGGATGGTCGGGAAGAATCATGATTTTATAATCGTCATACTTTTCAAGTCCCTTGAGCAACGGTGTAAGCACAAGCTCATCAATAAGCTCAATGGAATGAACCTTATTTTCCGGCTCATTGCGGTGACCGCACTCATCGGGAGCTTCAATGTGAATATAAACAAAATCCTTGCCGTTTTCAAGCTCTTTAAGGGCATATTCAGCCTTTGCGGAGAAATTAGTGTCGATATATCCCGTAGCGCCCGGAACCTCGGGAGTGTTCATTTCGGCGCTGATACCGATGCCTTTAAGAAGGTCAACGGCAGAAATAACGCTTCCCTTTAAGCCGTAAAGGCTTTCAAATGAGGGAAGAATCGGCTTATTGCCCTCGCCCCAAAGCCAAATTGAATTTGCAGGACGCTTGCCCTCGCTTATACGCTTTTTGTTGACGGGATGATCCTTGAGAAGCTCATAGCTTTTTTTCATCATCTCAACAAGCTCCCGTGCATTTTCACTTGTTGAAAGATGGCTGCCCACAACCTTACCGCTGATATCGTGCGGAGGAGTCATGTTTCCCAGATCGGTCGTTCCGTTTGAAACAACAAGGCAATGGCGATAGCTTACACCGCTGTAATACTTATACTTTTCGTTGCCGAAGCTTTCTTCAACGGTTTTGATGATTTCGGCTGCCTCTTTACTGCTGATGTCACCAGCAGAATAATCGACCATTGTCTTATCCTCATAATTTTCCTCATCGGAGAGAGTGACAAGATTACAACGCAGTGTTACATCATCATCTTTCAATTTAACACCGATGCTGACAGCCTCAAGGGGCGATCTTCCCGTGTAATATTTCATCGGGTCAAAGCCCATAACGCTCATGTTTGCAACATCACTGCCCGGCTTGAGAGCATCGTTGACAGTTTTGACGAGTCCAACCTCACTGTGCTTTGCAAGAGAGTCAAAAACAGGCTTTTTTGCAACCATCATCGGAGTTTTTCCGTCGAGAGCCGGAACAGGATAATCTGCCATACCGTCATAAAGAACAACAATATATTTCATTTAAACAATCCCCTTTTGTTTATTAGACTTAAATACTACCATAAATGCAAGCTTATTTCAATGGGGTTTCGCTTAAAAATTCACCTTTTATCATAACAGCCTTGATGTTCATTTCCTCGTCAACAAAAATCATGTCGGCATTTTTCCCCACTTGAAGACTTCCGCAAAAGCTATCGGCATTAACAGCCCTTGCAGGATTGACAGTGCAGGCTTTCAAAGCGCTTTCAAAAGGAATGCCGAATGAAAGCAGATTTTTGAACTCATCGAAAAGGTTGGTTGTGCTTCCGGCAATCGTTCCGTCGGGAAGCCTTGCCTTTGAGTCCTTAACGATTACCCTCTGTCCGCCTAAGGTGTAATCTCCATCAGGGCAGTCGGCGCTGGACATTGAGTCGCTGATAACACACAGCCTGTCCTGACCGAAAATCTTGAACAGCAGCCTTATTGTGCCTGCTGACAAATGAAAGCCGTCACAAATAATTTCAGCAGTTGCACTGTCACTTTCCATCACTGCTCCGGCTACACCGGTGGCTCGGCTTGTGAAAGGAGTCATTGCATTGAGAAAATGCGTTGCGTGGGAAAATCCGCTTTCGAGAGCCTGTCTTGCCGTGTCATAATCCGCATTGGTGTGAGCGATACTGACCTTGCAAAGCTTTTTCGCCTTTTCGGCAAATTCCAAAGCCCCTAAGCTTTCGGGAGCAACATCACATAAAGCAATCGGATAAATTTCATTGAGAGCCTCAAGCTTTTCAAAGCTCGGCTTCTGTATATAATCGGGAGACTGAGCACCACACTTTTCCTTTGAAATGAAAGGGCCTTCCATGTTGACATTCAAAAAACGAGCGCCCTTTTCTTTCCCCTTAAAGCTTTTAAAGCAGGTGAAAATTTCCTTGAGCTTTTCAAAAGGAAAGGTCATCGTCGTCGGACAAACAGAGGTAACACCGTGTCGGGCGTAATGCAGGGAAAGCTTTTGCAGACTTTCTTCGTCGGCATCGCAAAAATCACATCCACTTCCACCGTGAGAGTGAATGTCAACAAAGCCCGGTAAAGCGAGTAAGCCCGTCATATCGGTTGCGTTTTCACAAGCTTGTGAGAATGCCGTGATAATTCCCCCGTCAATTTCTATTGAGCCGTGCTTTTTCTCGAACGATGCATCAATATAAGAAAGATTTTTCAGAATCATAATATTATCCTTTCGTGTATATATGTATTTGAAAAAATTATAT
>CAZBFI010000127.1:0-4966 GCA_964491165.1 uncultured Faecalibacterium sp. | reverse complement strand
CATGTAAATAACCTTGCTTCCCATGTAAGAGAGAATCGGCTCGATGACCTTGAAAAGCTCCTTATCGCATCCGGCAAGAACTCCGAGAGTGCCTGCAACTGCATCGGCTTTTGAACGAACGACGGGACAGTCGGCAAATTCGGCACCCGTTGACTTGACTGTGTTTGCAACCTCAACGCTGACATGAGGCTCGATTGTGCTCATGTCAATGCAGATTTTTCCTTTTGAAAGATAGGGGAGCATCAAGTCGTAGGCATCACGGACATGCTTTGATGTGGGTATCATCGTGATGATTATATCCGCATTTTTTGCAATTTCAATTTCGTCTTTACAGCCCTTTGCACCGAGTGCAACAAGCTTATCAATCTGACTTTGCTTATGGTCGCAGGCAAAAACAGTATCGTCGTGTTTTTTGACAATGTTTTCGCACATGGATTCGCCCATGATTCCAAGTCCTATAAAACCAATTTTCATTTTTAAAATCTCCTCTGTAATTTTATGCAGATAGTATATCACAGTTGAAAAGCAAATATCAAGGAAAGTTAGAGCTTTTCACCGAGTATTTTTTCAATTTCCGGCAAAAGACCCTCATCGTTGTCACGGTGCAGATAGTTCTGCATTATTTCATAAGTTGGAAGATTATTACCCTCAACAATCAGTGGGCCGTCGGGTGTGATTGCAACATCCCAACCGATATATGCCATGTCTGCTTCTTCCTTTGCAATGGAGAGAACAAGCTCAACCGCCTCATTGAAAAATGGGATTTCAAAGCCCGTAAGATAAGCCTTTGAGGTGGGGTGAACGGAGAAGGCTTCACCGGTTTTGTCGCAAAAAGCAGGATAAGTAACCGTGCCGTTTTCGTTGACGGGAGCATAAATTCCACCGCTTGTGATATTGTCTATAACGCTGCCTTGCTGACCCATTCGGAGAATCGTCGAGATAATATGAATTTGCGAGTCTTTTTTCAGGGTTACGATTCTTAAAGTATTTATGCTGTCGGAATGAAGATAGCTCATTTTATCGTGCTGCTTGATTTTTTCTTCAACGAGTGTCTGACCGGAGGCGACAAGCTCCTTGAAAAGCAGCTCAAAATTAGTGTAAGGTGTGATTTTGATTTCACCGATTCCCTGACCGCCGAACGAACACGGATTTTTAACAAAGATATAATCCTTGTCTTTGCAAAAGTGCTTTAAATCATTACAGCTTTTGTTTTTCAAATCTATCCAGTCTCTTTTGATATACTTGCCGTATTTTTTGAAAAAGAGAGTTTTATCCTTATAAATCTCTGCCGAATCCGATTTATTAAGCCTCCTTGAAAGCTCAAGGTTTTTATTCATCGTTAAAAAGGTTTTTCTTTTTTTGTGAGGTATTGTCGCAAAGCCGAAAACCCTGTAATCCTGATAACCGATGTTGTCTTTCACTGCACAGAAAATCATGTCAATGAAGATAAGTATGGGATTTTTGCCGAATTGCTTTTGTATCTGTTTAATCATAATGAACATTCTTTTGAAGCTCATTGTGCGAACTCTTTGAAAGAAAATCTTAATTTTATTCATTTTTGAACCTCCTAAGTCATGCTTAGAAGAGTTTATAACAAGAAACTTAAAATTGATTAAAAACTTGTAATATGTATTACAAAATTGTAATAACTTCAACTTTACATTGAGTAAACAGTATGATAAAATATCTTTGTATTACTTGAAAGAGGGTGAAAAAATTGTCAAAGCATGAAAAAAATCGTACCGTTGATATGTGTAACGGTTCATTGTTCAAAAGTATAATCAGCTTTTCGATTCCGTTGATGCTTTCCGGAATTTTGCAACTTTTTTTTAATGCCGCCGATGTTGTTGTCGTCGGTAAGTTTGCAGGTGACGAATCTCTTGCGGCAGTCGGTGCAACAACAACGCTGATAAATCTGCTGACGAACCTTTTTATCGGCTTGTCCGTAGGCGCAAATGTGCTTGTTGCAAATTATTATGCCGCCAATCAGAACAGAGATGTTCATGAAACAGTACATACGGCAATGACAATCAGCTTTTTCAGCGGAATAGTGTTGACTGTTATCGGCTTTGTCTTTGCTCCGATTCTTCTTTCGCTTATGCAAACTCCGACAGATGTTATTGACCTTTCGGTTATATATCTGAGAACATATTTCATGGGTATGCCGGCTGTTATGGTTTATAACTTCGGCAGTGCAATTCTCAGAGCGGCAGGCGACACGAAAAGAGCGTTATACATTCTTTCGGCATCGGGAGTTGTCAACGTCTGTCTCAATCTCGTTTTTGTTATAAGCTTTCACTGGGGCGTTTTCGGTGTCGGACTTGCAACGACGATTTCACAGGTGATTTCCGCTGTTCTTATCGTGCTTTGCCTTATAAAAGAAAAGTCTTGTGTAAAGCTTGAGCTTAAAAAGCTCAGGATAAACAAGAAAAAGCTTTTGCGTATTCTTCAAATCGGAGTGCCGGCAGGCTTTCAGGGTATGATGTTTTCACTTTCAAATGTGGTTATACAGTCGTCAATCAACGGATTCGGAAAGACCGTTGTCGCAGGCTCGGCTGCATCGGTGAGTGTTGAAGGCTTTGCTTACACATCAATGAATGCGTTTCACCAAGCTGCCGTTTCGTTCACAAGTCAGAATATCGGTGCCGGCAAATATAAAAGAATCGACAAAATTCTTATGGTGTCGCTCTTATATGTTTTTATCGTCGGAGTGATTTTTGCCGTTTTATTCCTCAACTTCGGCAATGAGCTTATCGGCTTTTACACCGACAGCCCCGATGTTCTTCAAGAGGGCGTTAAGCGATTGACAATCATAGCGTGGACTTATATGCTTTGCGGAATGATGGATGTCACAAGCGGCTCAATGCGAGGTATGGGCTATTCTTTCGTGCCGATGATAGTTTCACTTGTTGGTGTCTGTCTTTTCAGAGTTGTTTGGATTTCAACAGTGTTCAAAATTGACGCTTATCATGTCATCGAAACAGTGTATTATTCTTATCCGATAAGCTGGGTTTTGACCTTTGCGGCACATTTTATTTGCTTTATCATCGGAAAGAGACTGTTGGTTAAGAAAAGAGAAAGACAAACTGCATCAGTTTGAAAAAAATATAATTAAAAAAGGGTTAGGTGAAAATATGACAAATTTTAACTTAAAGGCTTTCAGCACAAAGCTTATTTGTGAGAAAGAGAATATCGACGCTGTTATCGAAACGCAGGTGAATGATAACCGACTGGATTTATATTTAACTGCCGACATCAGCAAGCCGAAATTCGTTGAATTATATTGGCATTTTGAAAGTGCCGATAACATCATAGTTCTTGCAGATGCATGGGAACGCAGCTACGGCGACCTTGAATTTATCACCTTAAAAGACAATGACCGTTATATGCCTTGGTATTTCCTTGCCACCGATAAGACAAACAGCTTTTGCTTCGGTGTAAAAACTCAGCCGAATTCCTTTGTCAGCTTCAAGTATGACACAAACGGCATTACGGCATTTGTCGATTGCCGTAACGGTGGCTGCGGAGTTCACCTTAACGGCAGAAAAATTCACCTTGCGACCTTTGTTTTTAAAGAATACAGTGACACCGAGCCGTTTTTTTGCCTTTGCGATTATTGTAAGGCTCTTTGTGATAATCCGATTTTACCATCTTTTAAGGTTTACGGTGGAAACGATTGGTATTATGCCTACGGTAAGAACAACTACGAGGAAATAGTTGCAGATGCAAAGCTGCAAGCCGAGCTTGCAAAGGGCTTGGATAATGCTCCGTTCATGGTGATTGATGACGGCTGGCAAAAGCACGGAAATGTCGGCCCATGGACACCGAACAGAAAATTCAATGATATGCAGGCACTTTGCACCGATATTAAAAATACCGGTGCGAGAGCAGGTATATGGATAAGATTTTTGCATAACAAGGACAGTGCAATCACCTCCGACATGAGAATAAAACGAGACGGAAAAAGGGTTTATCTTGATCCGACTCATCCAAAGGTTCAGCAGTTGATAATAAGCGACATTGAAAAAATCAAGCAATGGGGCTTTGAGCTTATCAAGCACGATTTCACAACAGTTGATCTGTTTGGAAATTACGGCAAGGATTTGAGCAAAACTATCACAGAAATTGACAACTGGAGCTTTTACGATCAAACGAAAACAAATGCTGAAATTGTTTTGGATTTATATCGTTTGATTAAAGACGCTTGCGGTGACATGCTCATTATCGGTTGCAATACAGTGTCGCACCTTTGTGCCGGACTTGTGCAGATAAACAGAACAGGCGATGACACAAGCGGAGTTGAATGGCAAAGGACAAAGCAGATGGGCATCAACACTCTTGCGTTCCGCCTTGCACAAAACAATGCTTTTTACATGGTCGATGCGGACTGTGTCGGCATTCTCGATGAAAACATACCTTGGGAAAAGAACAGACAGTGGCTTGACCTTCTTTCAAAAAGCAACACCGCCTTGTTCCTTTCCTGCTGTAAGGTCACCGACAGGCAAAGGAAGGACATTTCCGAGGCTTTTGGAGTTTTTCAGCAAAATCACACGCTCAGACCTCTCGATTGGTTTGAAACACGCACACCTGAAAAATGGCTTATCGACGGTGAGACCGTGAATTACAATTGGTGACACGGTTTCCTGCTTGACCCTAATGCCGAATGCAAACAAATTAAAGGTTGATTTATTATAATTTCTTTTAATTGTTTTTCATCTGATTTTGTGATGCCATATTCACATATTTTTAACACTTTGAGGGGGAGAAAAAACAATGAAAAAATTTCTGAAAAGAACACTTGCAGCATTTCTTGTTGTTCTGCTTGCTCTGACAAGTGCACCGTTACAGGGTTTTGCCGATTTTGATTGGGATTTTGGCATTTCCGAGTGGTTTTCATCAAGAGCCTCTGCACTCAGCTCAAGCGGAAAGTGCGGTGAAAATGTTTATTATACCTTTAACAGCTCAA
>CAZBFI010000126.1:0-4989 GCA_964491165.1 uncultured Faecalibacterium sp. | reverse complement strand
GGCATAAGTATAATCAACTGCACCGAATGTATAGTTGCCGGTCGCATACTTAGGAAGTGAGCCGTCTGTGTAAGCGGTGTTAACTATCTTGAAAAGTGCAGTCACAACGCCACCGAAAGCCGAACCTGCCATAAGACCGGGAATCACTGTAAACGGACTTCTGCAAGCTATCGGCATTGCAAAAGCTGTTGTAAGCTTTATGTTTTCAAAGAATGCGTTAATTGGTCCTGATGTGGCAAGGTTAAAGTCGTCTGTATCCGTTTTTCCGCCCTTTTTGAAAATTTTACAGCACAAAATGCCGAAAAAGGCTGTCCAGCCGACTGTTATAAAGCAAACGCTATATATCGTGATAAGCTGTGCGTTGCCTGTTGAAAGATAAGCGGCTGTGGCAACTGTAAAAGCCGAATATGAAAGAGGCCCGATAAGATCAAAGCCAACCATAAGTCCCATGAGCAAAGCAGTGAGAACAACATTTTGTGTTGAAAGCTCCGTCAAAACATTTCCGAGCTTTTCAGCCAATGAGGCAAACGGAATTTCAATTCCGAAATGAATCAGCACAAATGTCAATGCCGCACAAGCAACCGGAATGATCAAAACCATGACAATAAGGTCAACTCCCTCAATGACCTCAATGCCCTTTAACTGCTGCGGAATCAGCTTGATTTTCTTTCTGAGCTTTGCCAAAACGCCGTCAAGGCTCTTGCCGATGGGGACTTTCAGCTTTGACCAGCCGGAAAGCAGCAGCTTAATTGAAACGGCAAGGAAAACTGCCATTATAAGATAACCCATATATCCTATCGCAGTGGACTGTGAATAATTTGACGGGGTTGCGAAAAAGCAGGAGTACATATTGTTTGCATCTGCCGAGGGTGCTGTGAAATGTGCAAAATACACCGACAAAGCCAAAGCAGGAGCAATACCGGGGATTCCTGCAATAAGATAAGAAAGAATTGCCGTCATTGCCACAAAGAAAAAGTCGGTTGCCCAAAAGAGAATGAACCACAGTGTCGGCTCCATTGTTTCACCTGTTGCACCAAGAATGTGATATTTTCCGATGATGTTTTGCAGGAAAAAGAAAAAGCCTGCCCCCAACGCACCGAAAAGCTGAATGATGAACACTATCGCAGTTGTGCGATAAATTTTCGCCTTTGTGTCGAGATATAATGTTTTCATATAATTCCTCCCAAATATGAATTCATGGGTTCATTATATATCGTCAAACATATAAAATCAACAATATTTATTAAATTTATGTTTAATAAATATGAAAAGTGAACAACAGTTGTCGAATTTCTTGCCTTTTTCAGCTTAAAAGCGTTGATTGGTTTCTGATAAACGGGCTTACTTGAATCAGATAATCTTATACATAAGGCCAGCGTCGTTCTTTGTTGCGTGTTCTGTGACAACAAGAACCTGTGCCTTGAGCAGATTTTCGCCCATTTGTATCTCAATGATGTCTCCGACCTTTACATCATAAGAAGCTCTTGCAATCTTTCCGTTCACCGTTACATGCTTCGCATCGCAAACCTCATTTGCAACGGTTCTTCTTTTGATAAGTCGTGACACCTTTAAATATTTATCAAGTCTCATTATATTACCTCTCATTTTAAATAAAAAAGTGGGGCTGTAAAAAAGCGTGCAGAACATAACGGAACACAAGTCAAGCAAATTGCTTTCAGTCGAAAAAATATGCCTGTCGGTCAGTGCTTCGTTCATGCTTAACGGCATTAAAGCTGCCGTTAAGCCGAGTCTGTGCGTTTTTTTACAGCCCCAATATTGCCGTAAAATTATTTAACAGCGTTCTTGAGTGCTGCGCCTGCTTTGAAAGAAGGAATCTTTGCAGCTGCGATTTCAATGCTCTCGCCTGTCTTGGGGTTATGACCTGTTCTTGCAGCTCTTTCTTTAACTTCGAATGTACCGAAACCGATAAGCTGAATTTTATCGCCTGCTACAAGTGCTTCTTCGATTGAAGCAAGAACTGCTGCAACTGCCTTGTCTGCATCTTTCTTTGAGATTTCAGCCTTAGCTGCTACTGCATTGATAAGTTCAGTTTTATTCATTTTTTTTGTCCTCCAAAAAAATATATTTTCCACGAGCTTTTGCTCAATTGGATGCTAAATTTATTTTTGCTTGCTTCCAAAGCTCATCAAGCTCTTCAATCGTTTTTTCTTTCATGTTGATGTTCTTTTCCTTTGCAAGCCGTTCAACCTCAAGAAAACGGGAAATAAACTTTTCGCTCGACGCATTAAGTGCAAGCTCCGGATCAACCTTGAGAAACCTTGAAACATTGACGCAGGAGAACAGAAGATCCCCCATCTCATTTTCAATCTCTTTTCTTTCGCCCTTTTCGATTGCCTCTTTAAGCTCTGCGATTTCACTGTCAAGAGCATCAAAAGCACCGTCAATCTCATCCCAGTCAAAGCCTGCTTTTTTCGCCTTTGACTGAATCTTTTCGCTTCTCATGAGTGCCGGCAACTCCTTGGGAATTTTTTCCATTGCACTGCCCTGTGTCTTTTGACCCTTACTCTTTCGCTTAATATCGTCCCAATTTTTAAGCACATCGTCTGTGTTTTCAACATGAACAGATCCGAAAACATGTGGATGACGCTCAACCAGCTTTTTGCATATTCCGTCACAGACATCGGTAAAATCAAAGCAACCGATCTCTTTTTCCATTTCACAATGGAAAACAACCTGCAAAAGCACATCGCCCAGCTCCTCTTTTAAAAGAGCCTTGTCATTTTTATTGATTGCTTCGACAACCTCGTAAGTCTCTTCAATAAAATTGCTGCGAATGCTTTCGTGAGTCTGCTGTGCGTCCCACGGACAGCCCGACGGTGAACGCAAAAGCTGCATAATTTTAAGCAAATCGTTTATATCGTATTTTTCTTTAAAGTCAAAATTTTCCATGTTTAAAACCTCAATACGTCTATTCTACCCTAATAATTTGAATTTTTCAAGAACTTTCGCAATTTTTTCTCCCTTAGGTATCATTTCAAGGTCATCTTTAACAATTCCTTTAATTAAAAGCAACACAATTGCATAAACTGTTGCACCTAATCCGATTGAAATAATGCAAGCGAGCCTTGAGGAAAGCTGTAAGCTGTCTGTCAAAGCCGAAAAGCTTCCCCATGCGACCACACCGCAAGCTGCTGCGGCAACAAAAGGCTTGAGAAAAACAGAGGTATAATCAAGCTTGATGTGTGTTGATTTAAGAAGCTGATAAAGGTTCAGTCCAGTCATCATCACATAGCACAGCACACTGCCTCCCGCAGCTCCCTGAATATTGATTTCCGGAATGCCTATAACTACATAATTATAAGCAAACTTTGCAATTGCTCCCACAAGAATACTTATTATCGGGGCTTTTGTGTTGCCCACGGCCTGAAGGATATTCGTCAGCGGTGAAGCAACTGCAAAAAGGAACATTGCAAAGCCGTATGTTCTCAAAAGCGGTGCGGCAATCGGAATGATTTCAGCCGTTGAAGAATAAAGCAATTCCAGAATAGGCTCAGCCAAGGCTGCCAAGCCAAAGCCTGCCGGAAGAGCAAGCATCATGGTGACTCTCATTGCCGATTCCGTTGAGATTCTTATACTCTTTAAGTCCTTGGTTGCCCACGCCTTTGAAATTACGGGGATTGCACTGACACCTAAGGTGAGAGTGATTGTCGGAATAAGATTTTTTATGTTTATAACCGAGCCGTGTATTCCGTAAAGATAAGTTGAAATTCCACTGTCGAGAGTCTGCGAGGCGGATATTGCTTCGGCATACATTGATTTAATAATTGCCTCTCCCGATTCGAGAGCATCATTGAGCCTTGCTCTAATTGTGAAATCGTCGATGATATTGGTGATGTTGAGAATTATCGAGGAAGCTGCAACGGGAATTGCAATTTGCAAAAGCTGTTTGAGCAAAACCTTTGATTTTTCAGGCTCAGGTGAATTGACAAGCTCCTCACGGGTATAACCTGCGCCCTTTCTCTTATATCTGACAAAAAGGTAAAGCCATGAAAAAACCGAGCCTACGGTTACACCGAAAATCGCAATGGCAGCCGCATAAGGATAAATCGCACTGAGTGCAGATGACTCATCGGTGACGGTCTTTCCCAAAAATTCAAGGACACCGTCAACATTGTTCTCACGGTAATAAGTAAGTGAGCCTTTCATGAAAGCATAAGCACCGGCAAGTCCGACAACAAGCTTGAAAACAGCTTCGATAACCTGTGAAATGCCTGTCGGGATCATGTTGTTCAAGCCCTCATAATAGCCTCTGTATGCAGACATCAAGCAACAAAACAGCACACAGGGAGCAACGGCAATAATGCTTATATAGTTATCGGGTGCACCCACGATTTTGGAATACGGATATGCAATAAGCACAAGCAATGCCGTACAGGCAAGTCCGATTACAAGAAAGAGCTTTTTTGAAATTTTGAAAATCGCTCCCGCATCCTTGACTCTGCCGACCTCAACATTTTTTGAAACCAAAGCCGCAACAGCAACGGGAAGCCCTGCCATTGAAATGGCATAAAGAGGCGTGTAAACTGCATAAGCTCCGGTAAAATAGCCGTAGCCCTCAGCTCCGATAAGATTCGTCAGCGGTATTTTATAAATAGCACCTATTAGCTTAACAACAACCGTTGCAATCGCAAGAACGCCTGCACCGGTGAGTAAAGACTGTTTTTTTCTTTCAGACAAAACATTCAACTCCTAATCGTTATTTCAGTTTTATCCGATGTTTTCAACCAATGAACTCCCCCAAAAGAGAGCCGTTCGGCATTAAGCTCTCATCAAGCTCTTCAAACGCTTCAAGCTTCTTTTTCAGTTCATTCGCATTTTCAAAGTATACACTATCAAAATGTACACGGTCAAGTAATTTCATTGCATTTTTTTTGAAAAGGGCAATCTCATAAGGGTGAATCGAATCAATTTTCCTGTCGGCATTATCCGTAAAAGGAAAAAGATATCTGTCCTCGCCCATTCTGACAC
>CAZBFI010000125.1:0-5038 GCA_964491165.1 uncultured Faecalibacterium sp. | reverse complement strand
GTGCAATGGCAGGTGCAAAGGACATTTCAGCCCTCCCCGAAGCTATTGCTTCGGGGAGGGCTGAAATGTCCTTTGCACCTGCCATTGCACTGTCGGGCTTACCGCCACCCGAACCGCCTGCAAGCTTTGCAACCTCTCTTGCAAGATTGCCCGAATGAGCACCTGCACCGATTGCCGACTTGCCGCAACAAACGCAGATGTTACCGGTACCCTTTGCTTTTTGAACGCCACCGATTACTCCGACATAATCGTCGCCCTTGCTCTTGACAAGATCGCACATCTTTCTCAATTCATCAACCGTTGTGTCTTCAAGGAAAGCCGTAACCAGCATGACATCTCCGACCTTAACGGCATTTGAAAGCATGGATTCGGTTTTAATGTTTGCGATGATACCGGACAGCTTTTCAATTTCCTTTTCCTTTGCCTTGAGGTCAGCCATTACGCTGTTAGCCTTAGCTGCAATATCGTTGACATTTGCAACCTTAACTGCGGCTGCTGTTTCGGAAATAAGCTTAAGCTTGGAATCAATATATTTCAAAACATTTTTACCGGTAACAGCCTCTATTCTTCTCACACCTGCGGCAACAGATGACTCCGAAACAATCTTAAACAATCCGATTTCACCTGTGTTTCCGACATGAGTACCTCCGCAAAGCTCCGTTGAAAAATCACCGACCTTGACAACTCTTACAACATCACCGTATTTTTCACCGAACAGAGCCATTGCTCCCATTTCTTTTGCCTCAGCAATCGGCATCTCTCTGACATCAACATCAACGGCAGAAAGAATGATTTCATTGACCTTTTGCTCAACAAGTGCAATTTCCTGCTGTGTCATGGCGGCAAAATGAACAAAGTCGAAACGGCAGCTTTCTGAATCAACAAGCTGACCTGCCTGCTCAACATGAGAGCCTAACACACTTCTCAAGGCAGCCTGAAGAAGATGTGCAGATGTGTGATTTCTCATTGTTGACTTTCTTGTTTCTTCACAGCACACGGTCACTGCACTGTCACCGACTCTGACCGCCTCACCTGAAAGGACACCGTGATGAAGCACTACTCCGTCTGCATCCTTTGTTGTCTTTTCAACCTCAAAGGTGCTTTCACCGATTGTGATAACGCCCTTGTCACCTACCTGTCCACCGCTTTCGGCATAAAAAGAGGTTTTGTCAAGAACAATAATTGCGTCACCCGACTCGATATAATCCTTTCTTTCACCGTCGGAGATGATTGCAAGCACAGTTGCAGAAGTGTTATTTTCCACATAACCTGTAAATTCCGTTGAAGCAATGTCTTTAAGCGAAACACCGGAATTTCTCCAGTCATAATCGGCTGCATCTCTTTTTGCACTCTTTGCTTTAAGTCTTGCCTGCTGAACAAGCTCATTGAACTTTTCCTCATCAACAGTCAGATTATTCTCCTGTGCGATTTCCTTTGTAAGATCAATCGGGAAGCCGTAGGTATCCTGAAGCTTGAAGGCATCTTCACCGGAAAGAATACCGTTTTCGGATTTTGCCATCATTTCATTAAGAAGTCCGAGTCCCGAATCAATGGTTTTGTAAAAGCTTTCTTCTTCCATGGAGATGACTCTTTTGATGTAGTCCTTCTTTTCAACGAGGTTAGGATATGCGTTTGCATTTTCCGCAATTACAGTATCGCAAACCTCTGCAAGAAACGGCTTATCGATACCGATGAGTCTTCCGTGTCTTGCCGCACGGCGAAGAAGTCTTCTTAAAACATATCCTCTTCCGCTGTTTGACGGAAGAACACCATCACCGACCATAAAGGTTGTGCTTCTGATGTGGTCGGTAATAACACGAAGGGAGATGTCCTTATTGACATCGTCATGATAATTTATGCCGGCAATTCTGATGATGTGCTTCATAATATTCTGCACGGTGTCAACCTCAAAAAGATTGTCAACATCCTGCATGACACAAGCAAGTCTCTCAAGTCCCATGCCGGTGTCAATATTCGGATGAGCCAAACGGGTATAATTGTTATTGCCGTCATTTTCAAATTGTGTGAAAACAAGGTTCCAGACCTCGATGAATCTGTCACATTCACAGCCGACCTTACAGTCGGGACTTCCACAGCCCTTTGACGGGCCTCTGTCAAAATAAATTTCAGAGCATGGGCCGCAAGGACCTGCACCGTGCTCCCAGAAGTTATCCTCCTTGCCGAACCTTACCATGTGCGAGGGGTCAACACCGACCTGCTTTGTCCATATATCGTAAGCTTCATCATCCTCAAGGTAAACGCTGACATAAAGCAGCTCCTTTGGAATTTCAAGCACCTTTGTGAAAAATTCCCAAGCCCAAGCCGTAGCCTCTGTTTTAAAATAGTCCCCGAAGGAGAAGTTGCCGAGCATTTCAAAATAAGTGCCGTGTCTCGCTGTCTTTCCGACATTCTCGATATCGGGTGTACGAATACATTTCTGACAGGTTGTAACCCTGTTTCTCGGAGGTGTAACCTCTCCGGTAAAGTATTTTTTCATGGGAGTCATGCCTGCATTGATAAGCAAAATACTCTTATCGTCCTGAGGCACAAGTGAAAAGCTCGGAAGTCTCAAATGACCCTTGCTTTCAAAAAATGAGAGATATTTTTCTCTGATTTCATTCAAACCCATCCACTGCATATTATCACATTCCTTTCAGATAAAATTATCATAAAAATAAAAAAATCGCCCTGTAAATAATCAGGACGAGACTTCTCGCGGTACCACCCGAATTGTGCATAAAAGCACCACTCAACAGTCCTTAACGCAGACAAAACGGTTATCCTTTCGGTAACGGCTCAAAAAGTAGCGGCAACAAAAACGAACCTGCAATGCTTTCAGCATTTTGCACTGCTCTCTGTGAAAGTCCGATAAAGTGCTTCTTTTATCAATGCCTTTAAGAGTATGTGCTAATTTTACTATATGAATCAACCTTTGTCAAGATTGTTAAACAAAAAAAGACGGTGAAAGTGACCGAAATCTCTTTCACCGCTGTTTTGGTGAGGATGAGTGGGCTCGAACCACCGACCCCTTGCATGTCAAGCAAGTACTCTGACCAACTGAGCTACACCCTCATTTCCACATTGCCCGATGATTATAGCACATACTTTTACCTATGTCAAGCATATTTTTCCGTTTTTTACGCTAAATCAACAATATTTTTCAAGCCACCACTTACAAAGCTCTTGATTATGTCGTTTTTTTATGTTAAAATATGCTGATATTAACAAAATTATACCCCTATTTTTCAGAGGTGATATCTTGAATAAGAAAAAAGAAAATATTAGAAATTTTTCAATCATCGCTCATATCGACCACGGTAAGAGTACACTTGCAGACAGACTTTTGGAAATTACCGATTCTGTCGCAAAGCGTGATATGTCCGCACAGATTCTTGACGACATGGATCTTGAAAGAGAAAGAGGAATTACCATTAAGGCTCACGCAGTAAAGCTGAATTACACCGCAAATGACGGTGAAGAATATGAGCTTAATCTCATCGACACCCCGGGTCATGTTGACTTTAATTATGAGGTTTCCCGTTCCCTTGCCGCCTGCGAGGGTGCAATCCTCATCATTGATGCATCTCAGGGAATCGAGGCTCAGACACTTGCCAACACTTATCTTGCTCTCGACCATGACCTTGAGCTTGTTCCGGTTATAAACAAAATTGATTTGCCGGCAGCCGAGCCGGACAGAGTTGCCGCCGAGGTTGAAGAAATCATCGGACTTGACTGCATGGACGCTCCGAGAGTTTCGGCAAAGACGGGCGAAAATGTTGCAGATGTTCTTGAAAGAATCGTCAGGGACATACCTGCTCCGAAAAATTGCGACGACAACGCTCCCTTAAAAGCGCTCATTTTCGACTCTGTTTATGACAATTACAAGGGTGTCATCGTTTATGTCAGAGTCATGCAAGGCACAATCAAAGCCGGTGAGACAATGAAAATGATGGCAACCGGTGCAGAGTTCAATGTCGTCGAGGTCGGATATATGAGAGCCACGGGACTTGAAAGCTGTAAAGAGCTTTCGGCAGGTGAGGTCGGATATATCACCGCTTCGATCAAAACCGTTCGTGATGCAAAGGTCGGTGACACGGTAACAAAGCTTCAAAACCTTGCCGCAGAGCCTCTCCCCGGTTACAGAAAGGTTAATCCGATGGTTTTCTGCGGAGTTTATCCTGCCGACGGAGCCGATTATGAGGCTTTGAGAGATGCTCTTGAAAAGCTTCAGCTTAATGACGCCTCTCTTTCCTATGAGCCGGAGACATCGGGTGCTTTGGGCTTTGGTTTCCGTTGCGGTTTCCTCGGTCTTTTGCATCTTGAAATCATTCAGGAAAGGCTCGAAAGAGAGTATAATCTCGATCTTGTAACAACTGTTCCGTCTGTTGTTTATAAAATACATCTTACGGACGGAAGCGTTGTTGAAATTGACAACCCCACCCATTATCCGTCTCAGGCAAGCATTGATTACTGTGAAGAACCGATAACCAATGCCCACATTTATTCTCCGTCGGAATATGTTGGCTCAATCATGGAGCTTTGTCAGGACAGGCGTGGTGTTTTTAAGGACATGAAATATATCACCACCGACAGAGTTGACATTCACTATGAGCTGCCTCTCAATGAAATCATTTATGACTTTTTTGACGCTCTTAAATCGAGAACAAGAGGCTACGCTTCATTTGACTATGAAATCTTCGAATACAGACGCTCGTCACTTCAAAAGGTTGATGTGCTTCTCAACGGCGACATCATTGATGCTCTTTCATTCATCATTCACACCGACAAGGCGATGTCAAGAGCAAGAAAAATTGCCGAAAAGCTCAAGGAACATATTCCGAGACAAATGTTTGAAATACCTATTCAGGTTGCAATCGGCAGTAAGGTAATCGCAAGAGAGACCGTTAAGGCAATGAGAAAAGATGTTCTTGCAAAGTGCTACGGCGGTGACATCACAAGAAAGAAAAAGCTGCTGGAAAAACAAAAGGAAGGAAAGAAACGAATGCGTCAGTTCGGCACAGTCGAGGTTCCTCAGGAA
>CAZBFI010000124.1:0-5041 GCA_964491165.1 uncultured Faecalibacterium sp. | reverse complement strand
TTTTTCTAACCAACTGAACAACCGTCTCCACATGAACTGTCCTTGGGAACATGTCAACAGCACAGAGCTTTTCGACCTCATAGCCGAGTTTTTTCATGATTGCACAGTCTCTCGCAAGCGTTGACGGGTCGCAGGAAACATAAACCATTTTGTCGGGACTCATTCTCGATATCGTTTCAAGCACCTCAAGACTGCAACCCTTTCGGGGAGGGTCAACAATCACAATGTCGGGTCTTATGCCCTCATCGTAAAGTGTTTTTGAGGCACCTTTTGCGTCGTCACATATAAAACGCACATTTTTTATGTTATTCAGCTCGGCGTTTTGCTTTGCGTTTTCAACCGCTTGAGGAATGATTTCAACACCGATTATCTGCCCTGCACCCTCGGCTACACTAAGCCCTATCGTGCCTGCACCGCAGTATAAATCAATCACGGTCTCCTCGCCCGTAAGCGCTGCAAATTCTTTCACCTTTGCATATAACAGCTCCGTGCCTGCCGGATTGACCTGATAAAATGAAAGAGGAGAAATGCGAAACCTTAAGCCGCAAAGCTCATCTTCAATGAATTGCCTTCCGTAAATTGTTTCGCACTGTTCCCCTAAAACCACATTGGTATCACTCTTGTTCTTGTTTATGACAACGGATTTTATGTTCGGATCGGTTTCAAGCAGAAGCTCAATGAGCTGTCCGCCTTTTTCGAGACGATCACCGTTTATAACAAGGCATACCATGATTTCTCCGGTCTTAAAGCCTTTTCTTAAATAAATATGCCTGATAAGTCCTTCGCCGGTTTCTTCGTTGTAAACCGTAATACCGTTTTGATAAATGAAGTTTTTTATCGCCTCAACAATTTTTGAAAAATCAACGGCTTGAAGCTTGCAGTCTGTACAGTCAACAATCCTGTGGCTCTTTTTTGAATAAAAGCCCGTAATAATTTTGCCCTCATCACTCATGCCTACCGGAATTTGTGCCTTATTGCGATAATGCGATGGCTCTTTTATGCTGAGAATCTCCTGACACTCAACATCAATTCCGCCGATTCTTTGCATTGCATCGGTAACAGTCTGCTTTTTAACTTCAAGCTCCTTTTCATAAGTGATGTGCCTGTAAGCACAGCCTCCGCAACGTGCATCGACACTGCAATCACTTTCTGTCCTGCATTTTGCCTTTTTGTGAAATTTCACTGCTTTTCCTATGGCGTAGTTCTTTTTCACCTTGATGATGTGAGCTGTAATAACATCACCCGGTGCGGTTGAGTCAACAAAAACCGCCATCTGCCCAAAACGGCCGATACCGCTTCCAAGAGAAGTGAAAGCGGTAATTTCAAGTTTAATATCATCATTCTTTTTTAATGTCATTTTGCACCTCATCAGCCCGTAATGTAATTAACATTCGTACCGGCATAGAATACCTCGTGAGTGTATGCGATTTCCTCTTCCCAGTCAACAAGAACAACCTCAAAATTGTCTATAAGCTGAAGTGCAGAGGATTTGTGCGGAAGAACATACTGTTCAATGTTTCCGGAAAGATATGTCGGCACATTTATCATCTGAGCGAGTATTTCACTTTTTGAAAGATCAGTCGTTACATAAGGCAAAATTTCATTGAGCGTGCTGTTAAGCTCAAGAATGTTCATTGTTCTTGCCTTGTCTGCAAGTGAGGTGAGAACATTTCTCTGCCTTTGTGTGCGGTCTCTGTCGGAGTCAATGCTGCGAAGACGGACATAATTGAGTGCCGAATATCCGTTGAGAGTATATGTTCCGGGGATAAAGTCCTCATAGCCTTGAAGTGAAAGAACATATTGCATGGTTTCATCGTCAACCTCTGCCTGCGTAAGTCCGATATCAACGCCGCCCAGACAGTCAATAAGCTTTTGGAATGCATCAAAGGTGGTGCTTATATAATTGTCGATTCTGATTTTATAGTTCTTTTCTATCGTATCGATAGCAAGTGCAGGGCCACCATAGCCGTGGGCATGGTTGAGTCTTGTGTTTGAATAGCCTTCAATGGCAACATAAGCCGCTCTTGAAAATGAAATAAGCTTGACTGCCTTTGTGCTTTTGTTGATGCTTGCAATAATCATGGCATCGGAACGGCCGTAAGGATAATTTCTGCCACCCTGATCAATACCCATGAGAAGAATGTTGACAACATCGTCACTGTACCATATCTCATTATTGTGCTTGTTTTGTTCAATCGCCTGATCGTTTTGCTGAAGCTCACCGATAATTTCCGAATTTCCGCTGTTTTGAATGTTCTGCAAAACATCGTCAAAATTATCGTCGTTGTCAACATTCTGCACATAGTCCTCGGTGTTATCCGGTGTGTTATTTTCAATCTGCGAAAAATTACTGTCGGAATTATTTGACGGCAAGGTCGTGCTGAAATGCATTGAACCCTGTGAAGAATTGATGAAGGCATTTTCTGCCACATTGTTGACAATGCTTATTGAACCATCGGGAGAATTGAGCAGGATTCTTCCGTCTTTTCTGATTGAGAAAAGCGTCAGATGAAGCTGACTTTTGTCGGCAAAGGTTGCCATACCGTCACTTGAAACACTGATACCGGAGCCGACAATATAGCTTCCGTCGGCAAAAACAACAATACCCGTCGGATAAATGGTTGTTCCGTCACAGAGTATGGCTGCTCCGGCTGAGTTTATATAAGAGCCGTCAAGAAAAACAGTGCTTCCGTCGGAGGCTTTAAAGGATTTGTATTTTGAGGTTGCCGTGGTTGACACCTGAGAGGTTGAGCTTTCCTGATAAACTATCGACGGGTTACTGCCATCATCATAATTTATTCTGTTAAGCTTGTCAAAAACAAAGACAACAACAGCAATTATCAAAACAAGTAAAACGCTTACGGTTGCCGTAAGAATCTTATGCTTGAGAATAAAATCCTTCACCTTTTGCAATAAGGGTAAAAGCTTCTGAGTAAGCTCTTTCACGGCTGATTGAATCTTTTCTTTATTCATCGGAAAATCTCCCACTTATTTTTTCTTTTCTTTTTTTGAATTTTTGTTAAGCTCAATGCAAATTTTAAGTCCACCGAAAGCCGATTTTTCTGCATGAATTTTTCCGTCATGTGCAGAAATAATCTCCCGACAGTTTGCAAGACCCAAGCCTGCCACCTTTCTGCCCTTATCGGAGGTATAAAGCGGCTCGAAAATAATGTCAAGCTTATCCTCACTTACACCCTCGCCGTTGTCGGAAATGCTTATATAAACCTTACGGCTGTCGGAATAAAGCTGAGTCAGTATGTTCTTTTTCCCCTGCTGACTCATGTGCTTGAGAGAATTTGAATAAATGTTTCCGAAAACACGCTTCATTTTCTGGAGGTCTACCGATACGGTGTCCTTCTGACGACATCTGTTTTCGATGATGAAGCTTACTCCGGAATTTTCAATTTCATCGGCATAGCTGTTTTCTATAAAGGCTGCAAGCTGTTCAACCTTTATGCTTTCTGTTTTAAGGTTTGTTATCATGTTATAGCTGAGATATTCGTCAAACTCATCCACAAGCTGTCTTATCTCGTTGCTTTTGTTATAGACGGTGTCAAGATACCTGTCTTTTCTCTTTTGAAAAATATCATCGTCCTTGAGCCTCTCGGTGTATCCCATAATAGAAGTCAGAGGAGTTTTGATATCATGAGAAATCGAAGCGATAATCCTGCGCTGGTTATTTTGCTGCCGTGCAAGATTTTCCGTCATTGAAACAAAACGCCTGTAAACCTGACCTGCATAGCCCTTAATGACAATGTTTTCAAGCTTTCCCGTCTTATCGTAATTTTCAATGGCATTATAAACAAGCTTATAGGGTCTGAGCATAATGTTATAAACAAAAAGCACAAGCAATATTATAGCCGAAAGTCCGATAAGAAACTCAACAAACACAAATTGCACAAGCACACGCACATCGGTGACATAGTCCCTTAAAAGATAAACAGAGGACTTAATCAGGTATGCTTTTCCCTTATACTCAAAGGGGGTCTGCACCTTGACATCGAGAGCCGACCATGTTCTTCCTATGGACTTGGTGACAACATCGTTTTCACTGTTTTCAATCACAATAACAACATCCTCATACTGTTCGACAATGTCTGTCCATGTGCTGACAGACGGCTCGGCAGTAAGCTTTTTGATGATTTCGTTGTTATACGCAAGCAAGGTCTCGTTGTCATTGTACGCAGCATTCGTAACTGCCGTTGTTACCGAGGAGTTATAGGAAAAGGCAAAAGCAACAACAGCAGCAAGCAAGATCAGTATCACAAGAAAAGATGCCCTTTTATCCTGCTTCAACTTTGTTCACCGCCTTATTTTGCCATTTTCACGAATTTATAGCCTACTCCCCACACGGTTTTGATGTATTCGTTATCGGGGTCGATCTTGTCTCTGATGCTTTTAATGTTAACTGCGACAGTGCCGATGTCACCGAATTCGGTGTCCCAAACATGAGCAAAAATCTGCTCTCTTGTCAGCACCTTTCCCGCATTTTCCATCAGATATTGCAAAAGCTGAAATTCCCTTGTTGAAAAAGGAATGAGCTTTCCGTTTTTATAAACCTCAAAGGATGCGATTGAAATTTCAATGTCACCGACCTTTATCGTGTCACAGTCACATGACATTGTGCGTCTTTTTTCTCTTCTGAGATTTGCTTTGATTCTTGCAACAAGCTCCTCAACCACAAACGGCTTTGAAATATAATCGTCTGCTCCGACCTCAAGTCCCTGCACCATGTCAACGGTTTTGCCCTTTGCCGAAATGAATATTATCGGGCAGTCAACATTGTCTCTGACAAATTTGCAAAGCTCAATACCGGAAATGTCCGGCATCATAATATCCAATGTTATCAGTGAAATGTCATTTGAATTTGCCATTATGTAATCGTAGGCACTTCTTCCGTCTGTTTTAACGACCGTCTTTAAGCCCTCATCTTCAAGGACATCGGAAATCAAGCCTGCGATAGAAGCATCATCGTCAACAATAAGTATCGTTTCCATAACTACCTCCGAGATATATTACATCAATATATACTATCTTAATG
>CAZBFI010000123.1:0-5174 GCA_964491165.1 uncultured Faecalibacterium sp. | reverse complement strand
ATATTTTATAACATACATATTATAAAGTCAATATTTATTTTCTTAAATGATTTTCATCTGAAAGGAATATCAAGCTTATGAAGGTGTACTTTATTTTAACATTTATTCTCTGCATTGTTATGGTGTTTTTCCCGTTTTTGTCAAAATTTTCGTTGGGAATTAACACAGATGGCGAAAGCACAAGTCAACAGTTCAGTCAACAAACGGACAAGACAACAGAGAAAAGCAGCAACGAAATTAAGGTTTTGCGGACATCGACCGATGAGGTTTCCACGGTCTCTCTTTTTGATTACATTGTCGGAGTTGTTGCAGGAGAAATGCCTGCAAGCTTTTGCACGGAAGCTTTAAAGGCACAGGCTGTTGTCAGCTACACCTATGCAAAATGGTTAAGTGAAAACAGTTCCTCAACCGAAAGCTCCGATATAACGGATTCATCGGCTCTGCATCAAAAATACATAGATAAAAAAGAGCAAAAAGAAAAGTGGCAGGATACTTATCAGGAAAACCGTGAAAGAATCGAAGAGGCTGTTAAAAGCGTTTTCGGTGAATATGTCGCTTATAACGGTGAAACGGCAATAACTGTTTTTCATGCCTTATCCTCCGGCTATACCTTGAGTGCAAAGGAGGTTTGGGGCAAGGATATTCCCTATCTTACACAAGTTGAATGTCCCGGAGACACCCTTGCCGAAAAATACGAAAGCGTCATAAGCTTCACACCGGAGGAATTTAAAAAAGTCATGGAAAACGACGGAGAAATTGAGCTTAATGCCGAAAGCTTCAAAAGCTGGGCCAAGGTTAAGGAAAAAAGCTCAAACGGCTTTATCAAGGTTTTAACTGTCGGTGGAAAGGATTTTTCAGCCCGTGACATCAGAAAAATCCTCTCACTCGGCTCAAACTCCTTCAAGGCGACAATAAAAGACGGCTGTTTTGTTTTCACTGTCTACGGCAGAGGTCACGGTGTGGGCATGAGTCAATACAGTGCCGATTACATGGCACGGCAAGGCAGCACTTATACCGAAATCCTTGAGCATTTCTATCCTGAAGCAGAGCTTATTAAGCCATAAAGCTCCGGATTAAAAATAATGATTTACAAAATTAAATTTACATTGTATAATAATTTTGAAAAAATTTAAAAGGATGATAAAAATGTTTGTCAGAGTCAACAGTATCGGTATGTTCGGCATGAACAGCTACGGAGTCGGTGTTGAAGCCTCGGTTGATAAGGGCATGGTTCGTTTTGACCTCGTCGGTCTGCCTGATACAGCCGTAAGTGAGTCGAGAGACAGGGTTCGTTCTGCAATTAAAAACAGCGGTTTCGTTTTTCCGGCATCACGCTATACCGTCAATCTCACACCGGCAGATATAAAAAAGGAGGGTCCGATTTATGACCTTCCGATTCTCGTTGCCATTCTCATTGCTACCGGTCAAATGCAATGCAATATTGATGACTCTGCTTTTTTCGGTGAGCTTTCGCTGAACGGAAAGGTCAATAAGGTCAACGGAGCTTTACCGATGGTCATCAAAGCTCAGGAATTGGGCATTAAGAAAATATACATTCCTTCCGACAACGCAAGCGAATGCTGTATTGTCAAGGACATTGAGATTTATGCCGTGCATAATGTCAAGGAGCTTCACGACCATCTCACCGGAAAAAAGCTCATTGAAAAGGTGAATGAGCGTTACTACGGAGAATATGAGCATCCTTGGGAATATGTTCCTGATTTTGCCGATGTCAAAGGTCAGTTTCAAGTTAAAAGAGCGCTCGAAATTGCCGCATCGGGCGGTCACAATGTCCTTATGATCGGCCCTCCCGGTTCGGGTAAGAGTATGCTGGCAAAGAGACTGCCCTCCATACTGCCGGATATGACATTTCAAGAAAGTCTCGATGTCACAAAGATTTATTCAATAGCCGGTATGCTTGCCGACAATGTCTCCCTGATAAAATCCAGGCCGTTCCGTTCACCTCATCACACAATCTCAACTGCCGGTCTGTCCGGAGGCGGAAGGATTCCAAAGCCGGGTGAAATCAGCCTTTCACATCACGGCGTTTTATTCCTCGATGAGCTGCCTGAATTTTCACGGGTTTCCATGGAGGCTTTGAGGCAACCGGTGGAAGACGGAAAAATTACAATTTCAAGAGTTTCCGGCTCTCTTACTTATCCGAGTGAAATTATGCTTGTCTGTGCGATGAATCCCTGCCCTTGCGGTTATTACGGTCACCCGACCAAAGCATGCACCTGTGCAAAGGGTGTGCCTGCAAAATATCTTTCAAAGGTCAGCGGCCCTCTTCTTGACAGAATGGACATTCACATTGAAGTTCCTCAGGTTGACTTCAAAAAGCTTTCAAGTGACGAAAAGGGCGAGCCGTCAAGTGAAATCAAAAAGCGTGTCAACAAGGCAAGAGAAATACAGGTCAGGCGTTTTGCCGGAACAAGCATTACCTGCAATGCGAAAATGACAGCAGAGATGACAAGGGAATATTGCAAGCTTGACGAAAAAAGCAAGGCAATGCTTGAAAGATGCTTTGAAACAATGGGACTTTCCGCAAGAGCCTATGACAAAATTCTCAGAGTTGCAAGAACAATTGCAGACCTTGACTCAAGCAAAAACATTGAGCTTGAGCATATAACGGAAGCCGTTCAATACAGATCTCTTGACAGAAAGTTCTGGAGAACATAAAGAGCATTATATTCACTTGAATTTTTCACATAATTAAAAAATGGAATGTAAAAACATCGTTTTTACATTCCATTTTGTTTTTTACGCTTATCAGCCGTTAACAAGAAGCAACGGTGTGAGTGCAATGAGATATTGACCGATATAGTAGGTTGTGTGATTAAGCACAAAGTTGAACGGAGTGTTTTTGTCCTGATCAACTGCAAAATACATCGGTGAGAGTATAACATCGGAAAGCAGGAATAATGCTGCGCCGACTGTATAAACCAGATATGAAAGCTGACGGGTCTTGATGTAAGCCCAGAAAGCTGTTCCGAGCATTGTTCCGAGGATAATGCAATATACTGTAACAATGCCGTAAAACTTTCCGTAACGCTGCTTTGTCGGTTTCTCAAGCAAGAGATTTATCGCCATAATCACAGCACCGATAATAACCGGAACAATCATATCCTTGATACCAAAGCCTGCGTGGGTATACATCGCTCCCATATAGAAAAAGTGTCCGATTCCAAAAGAAATAAAGCCCATGTTAAGATACTGATCATTATGATGAGGATAAAGCCACTTCTGATCAAGGTAAATGTCGCCCATAAGCCCGAACACTCCTCCGATAACTATCGGAAAAGTATACTTCCAGACATCAGTTGCGGTTGTGTTGTTGAAAGCACCCGTAACTGCGGTGATGATGAAGAAAATACTCGTCAGATTTTTAATGTATACACCTAAAACGCTTCTCTGCTTGTGACACATGACCTGAAAAGCAATCAAAAAGCACAAGCCTACGGCTATTGATAAATATGTAGTCAAAATAAACCCTCCGATTTTAAAATTTATCAAGCATCAATTGTGATGCCTCTTTCCTTTCTGAGAGCTGTAAGCTCATCAAATACCTTCTGCTTTTTCTTGCCTGTAAGGTCATAGAAGAACAGAGGAATTGCACAAAGAAGAAGGCTGATTCCCGGAACGATTGTTACAAGTGAGAACATTGCAAAGTTCTGTGTTGTTGAAAGCTGATTGATTGCATCAACAACCTCTTGACCGCTTCCGACATTAAGATTGTTAACATCAATATTAACAACCATATACATAACAATGATCATAACGGTTGCAAAAGCATTACCGATTTTGTTAACGAATGACTGACAAGCCGAGCCCAGACCTGTGTCTCTGTAGCCTGTCTGCCACTCCATGTAGTCAAGGCAGTCACAAACCATTGCGAACGAAACATTGTTGATAACACCGAGAGGAATGCTTGAAATAAGCATGAACGGGATACAGATAAGAAGATTTTTCGTTGTCCAGCCTATAACGAGTGTGAAGCAGCTTGCGATGAAACCGCCGATGCAGGAAACGATCATAATCTGCTTGTATTCGAATTTTTTGTAAAGCTTGGGCAGGAAAATCATTGCTCCGAACATTCCGACAGCGGCACAAATCTGAATGACTGTTGCAACTGTTGAAATGTTTGTATTATACTGCTCAACGGTTTCGGGCTTTGAGCCGATGTAAAAGCCTGAATAACGGGCAACGTGAGGAGCAGCAGCCTGAAGCATGTATCTGCCGAATGAAAGCATACCGGAAAGAACAACAAGCATGAGAGGCTTGCACTTAAAGATTCTCTTGAGTGAGGAAGGCTCACCGGGAGCTCTCTTTTTAGCGTTGGGAAGCTGGATTCTTTCTTTAACGGTGAATGATGACATTGCAAAAAGAGGCATACCGATCAATGACATGGAAACAGCCATGATTGCATATTTAACGATACCTGCTTTTTCAACATCCATATCGGCAATAAAGAAGCCGACAATGATGGGGAGTGCAACTGTTACGGCAGAACCGATACCGCCGACTGTTTTTGCATAAGAAATAAGGTTTCCTCTTTCCTTTGCGTTGGGTGTCATGACATTCGGCATACTCCAGAACGGAACATCACTCGATGTATAAACCATACCCCAAAGGACATAAACAACAGCGGTGAACACATAAAGCCAAACGGACTTGTTTGTTGTGTCAAAGCCGGGGTTGACGAACATGAGAATTGTCAAAATTGCAATGGGGATTGCAGTAACGATGGGATAGGGCTTCATTCTGCCTTTTTTAAAGGAAACTCTGTCCATTACCATACCCATCATGGGGTCATTAACAGCGTCCCAGACTCTTGCCAAAAGCATAAGCATGATTACGAACATTGCATTCAGCTTAAGCACGCTCATATAATAGTCGGTTATGTAGCTGGACATACAGCTGTATACCAAGCCTTGACCGAGTGCGGCTATCGCATAAGCCGTGACCTCTTTTTTGGGTACATATTTTTTTTCTTCCATATTATAACCTCCGAAATCAATCGTTAAGAGTAATTCTAACACAAAAAACATAAAAAATCTATCTTTTATCATTTTATTGAAGCTGTGTTCAAGTAGAAAATAAACATTCTTTTTTGTGCTTTTTCAACAAAAATTTCTTTTGGTATTGAATTTATAACAATTTAATGTATATTATTA
>CAZBFI010000122.1:0-5218 GCA_964491165.1 uncultured Faecalibacterium sp. | reverse complement strand
GGATGAGTATGGTATTATATTAAAAGCTGTTCACATAAATCACAATATACGCGGTCAAGAGGCTTTGCGTGATGAGGATTTTGTGCGTTCCTTTTGTCAAAAGCTCGGTATAGAGCTTTTGGTTTACAGCGTTGATGTTCCTTCACTTGCAAAGGAAAAGAAGCTTTCGGTTGAGGAATGCGGAAGAGCTGTCCGTTATCAGTGCTTTGAAAAAGCGGGCTGTGATGCTGTTGCAGTTGCTCACACTCTTTCCGACAGCATCGAAACAATGCTTTTTAACCTTGCAAGAGGAACGGGAGTTAAAGGCCTTTCCGGTATAAGTCCGAAAAGAGAACCGAATATAATAAGACCGTTGATTGATTGCACAAGAGATGAGGTTGAAAAATACTGTCGGGATAATTCTCTCGATTATGTGACCGATTCGACGAACCTGTCAGATGATTATACGAGAAATCACATTCGGCATAATATTGTGCCTACATTTGCAAGGATAAACGGTGATTTTGAATCGGCATTTTCACGGGCGATGAATGTACTCAGAGAAGAGAATATGTTTGTTGAGGAAAGTGCTTTAAAGCTCCTTGATTTAAGCAGCTGTGATGATGGTTACAGTATTCCGATTCTCTTGCAGGCACACCCTGCTGTCTTGAAAAAATGTTTGCATTATATTCTCAAGCAAAAAATGTCAAAGCCGCCGGAGGCTAAGCATATTGAGCTTTGCTGTGAGCTTATTAAGCTTGATGGCACAAAGGTCGAGATTGCTAAGGATTTTTACGCTTATTCGGACAGTGGAATATTGTATTTTCGTCATAAAAAAATTGAGACAGGGGAGTGGATGGCTTCTTTTTCTCAAAACAGAGCCGAGACACCTTACGGCTGCTTCATTCTTTGTGACAGCAGTGATATAACTTATGACAGCTTTGATGCAGAAAAAATTAAAGGGAAGCTTTACCTTTCATCAAGAAAAGCAGGTGACACATTCACTTTTAAAAAGAGGAAGGTAACAAAGAGCGTAAAAAAACTTTTTAACGAAATGAAGTTACCAGTTGAAAAGCGTAACGAATCGGCAATTTTGCATGACGATAATGGTGTTGTCTGGATTGAGGGCATCGGAGTCAATGCAAAATACACACCGAATAAAAATTCCCAAAAAATAATTACAATAAAAAAGGACGGGGTAAAATGTTAAACAGTATCAAAGAGGTTTTGGTTTCGGAAAGCGAGATCAATGAGATCGTTGAAAGAATCGCCGGACAAATCAATGAAGATTATAAGGATAAAAATCTTCTTCTTGTCTGTATTCTTAAAGGCTCGGTATGCCTCATGGCAGACCTGATGAAAAAAATAACCATTCCCTGCTCGATTGATTTTATGGTTGCCAAAAGCTATTATTCAGGCACAGAGTCAAGGGGCGAAATAAAGATATACAAGGATCTTGACATTGACATTTGCGATTATGATGTTCTTATTGTCGAGGATATCTTTGACAGCGGCAGAACTCTTAATTTGCTCGTTGAAAAGCTGAAACAAAGAAATCCGCGTTCTCTTGAATGCTGTTCTCTTCTTGATAAGCCGGAAAGAAGAGATCCCAACATCAGCTTGACGCTTAAATATACAGGTAAAAATGTTCCCGATGAATTTGTTGTGGGCTACGGCTTGGATTATGACGAAAAATATCGCAATCTTCCTTTTGTGGGTGTTCTCAAACAAGAGGTTTATGATAAATAAGGAGTTGATTTAATATTGGACAACAATAAAAACAACAAAGGCGAAAACAACAGCAATAACAACTATAATGTAAAAGTTGTAAATTCCCGTTGGGGCAATCTTTTATACATTTTTGTTGCCGTTGCTTTTGTTATCGCTTTGGCTCTCATGGTTGGGCCTAAGACAGAGAAAAAAGAGACACAGTATTATGAGGTTGTTGAGCAGTTCAGAACGGGTGCCGTCAGGGAATACTCGCTGAATCTTGGAAACGGTGTAATGGTTTACAAGCTTGCCGATGGTGTCGAGCAAAGATATGTCGTTCCCAATGTGGAAATATTTATCAATGATATTCATAATTATGTGACTGAGTATAATCTCAATAATCCAAACTCTGTCATCAAATACGACTATAAGCGTGGCACAAGCACTTCATTGTGGGCAAGCATGATCCCGACAATGTTTGCAATCCTGCTTGTTATCGGTTCTTTGTTTTACCTTTATAAAAAGATGGGGCAGAATATAATCAATGAGAACAACCGCACCCTTTCTTTCGGTAAAGCAAGAGTCAAGCTCGGCAAGGACGAGAAGAGAAAGACAACCTTCAATGATGTTGCCGGTGCAGATGAAGAAAAGGCTGAGCTTGAAGAAATCGTTGATTTTTTGCGTAAGCCCGAAGCCTTCCGTGAGCTTGGTGCAAGAATACCCAAGGGTGTGCTTCTTGTCGGCCCTCCGGGAACAGGTAAAACTCTGCTTGCAAGAGCCGTTGCAGGAGAAGCAGGTGTACCTTTCTTCTCAATTTCCGGTTCGGATTTCGTTGAAATGTATGTCGGTGTCGGTGCATCACGAGTTAGAGACCTTTTTGCTCAGGCAAAAAAGAATGCTCCCTCAATTCTTTTCATTGATGAAATTGATGCTGTCGGCCGTCACCGTGGCGCAGGTATGGGTGGTGGACACGATGAAAGAGAGCAGACTCTTAATCAGTTGCTTATTGAAATGGACGGTTTCGGTGAAAATGAAGGCGTTATTATCATCGCCGCAACAAACCGCCCCGATATCCTTGACCCCGCACTTTTGAGACCCGGTCGTTTTGACCGTCAGCTTACTGTCGGTTATCCCGATGTTAAGGGTAGAGAAGAAATTCTTAAGGTTCATGCAAGAAATAAGCCTCTCGCTCCCGATGTAAAGCTTTCGGTTATTGCACAGTCAACTGCCGGATTTACCGGTGCTGATCTGGAAAATCTTCTTAATGAAGCAGCTCTTCTTTCTGCAAGAAGAAAGAAAAAGGCAATCACAATGCAGGAAATCGAAGAAGCAACCGTTAAGTGTGTTGTTGGAACAGAGAAAAAGAGCAAAAAGATAAACGAAAAGGAAAAGAAGCTTACAGCTTATCATGAGGCAGGTCATGCACTTGCAACTTATTTCTTGCCCGGACAGGATCCCGTTCATCAGATCTCGATCATTCCCAGAGGCTCGGCAGGAGGCTACACCATGTCGATTCCCTCGGAGGATAGGAGTTATCGTTCCAAAAATGATATGCTTGATGATATCGTTGTTTTACTTGGCGGTCGTGTTGCCGAAGCGATTGTTTTGGGCGACATTTCAACAGGTGCATCGAATGATATCGAAAGAGCCTCCGACATTGCTCGTAAGATGGTGACCCGATACGGCATGAGTGAAAATCTCGGACCGATTGTTTACGGCAGCGGTGACCATGAGGTATTTCTCGGCAAGGATTACAGCAATGTACGCAATTACTCGGAAGATGTTGCTGCAAAAATTGATGTTGAGGTTCAGTCGATTATTTCTTCTGCTTACAACAGATGCGTCGATATTATCAAAAACAATATCGACAAGCTCAGTTGTGTTGCAGAATACTTGATTGTCAATGAAAAGGTTGACGGAACAACCTTCGATAATCTTATGAAGTACGGTTCAGCTTCAACTTCAACTGATGCCGTTGAGCCTGTTCAGACAGAAGAATAATGAATATAAAGTGAGCTGTAAAAAACATGATTTTTACGGCTCATTTTTTCATTTTTTATATCTGATTCACTTGACAACTCAATCAAGATAGTATATAATGTTTGGGTATTGAGCCGGTGTGTTGGAATTGGCAGACGAGGCGGACTCAAAATCCGTTGGTAGCGATACCGTGCGGGTTCGACCCCCGCCACCGGCACCAGAAAAAAGCACTTGCATTTTTTGCAAGTGCTTTTTTTTCAGTGAAATAAATCCCATACGGGATTTGAGAAATACGCTTCGCGTGTGAAATATGGCTTCGCCATGTGAAGAGCCTGACGGCGAGAGTGGATTTATTTCATTTTACTTGATGCGTCAGCATCAAGCTTCACAATTGCAAAGCAAATTACTTCACTTTGATATTATCATCTTTAACTCAATATAAAAGCAGGCTGCAAAAACATTGTTTTACAGCCTGTTTCTTTATTCACTTAAATCGACTCAAATCATGAAAGTGACACCATTTCATCAAAAATCCTTTTTGTTGATTTTCCGTCGCATGAGCTCATAAATTCTTCTTTGAAAGCTATGATTTTGCTCTTGTCAAAGCCGTTTTCCGATTTTTTTATCTCGCTGATAACTTCATCGGTTGTTTTGACGATAGGACCGGGAACGAATGATTTATAGTCATAATAAAAAGCTCTCGAGCTTTCATATTCTTCAAGGTCATAAGCGTAGAATATCATCGGCTTTTCAAAAAGTGAATATTCAAAAATCAAAGATGAGTAGTCGGAAATTACTATATCGGCGGCACAAAGCAAGCTGTCAATCGGATATGTAGGGTGTGGCTTGATTGCAAACTCTTTCATGTAATCGGGGGCAAAGGTTCTTGCGTTAAAGCCCTTGACAAGATGAGGATGAAGCTTAATAAGAAGCACATAATCATCTTTCAGTTCACTGAACATTTTTTCAAGCTCAAGTGTAATTTCGTTGTGTGAATTTTGCAGACTGTCTCCACGGTAGGTTGGCGCCCACAGGATAATCTTTTTGCCGTCGCTGATTTTAAAATCTTTTCTGACCTTTTCTTTTTTCTGCTTAACATATTCTTCATTGAAAAAGACATCTGTTCTCGCAACACCGAGTGCTTTAACCTTTGAAATATCACTGTCGAAAGCTTCCGCATAAATTTCATTGACGGCAGGGGAGGATGTAATAATATCCGTGTAGGTTTTATGAACATTGTATTTATCAAAAAAGTCGCTTTTAAGTCCCCACGAGCTGTCTCGTGTCGAATATCCCCATTTTTTGAAAGCTCCGCAACCGTGCCAAAGCTGAATTAACCGTGAATTTTTACGGGGCGAATTTGCATAAGCCGGAAGATAGTAGTCGCATAAAAAGGTATATTTTGCACGGGCATAATACTTTGTGAAAACAATGTCATATTTGATTTTACGCAGCTCGTTTTTATAAAAGGTTTTGCTTTCATAATTCGGTCGGCAGTGGCATATCACTTCATAATTGAGCGATTTTGCATAGTCATACATTGCTTGAT
>CAZBFI010000121.1:0-5320 GCA_964491165.1 uncultured Faecalibacterium sp. | reverse complement strand
TCCTTAAGCTCAAACAGGTCACTCCATACTTTATTCGGATAAGCGTTACAAATAAAGCGCTTACCGTAAACCTCTTTTTCACCGTTGATGACAACGCCTGCGGGCTTGCCGTCTTTCATGATAACCTTTGTTACCTCGGAGTTATACCAAATGTCACCGCCGTTGTCACGGATAACCTTGTCAAGAGCAAGGCTCATTTCATGACTGCGAAGATGAGGAATGGAAGTTCCGTTTTTAACATAGCTGTAAAGCATAGCCATGTAATAAAGGAAATCGAGCTTTGAACCGGGTACACCGAGATAGCACCAGTATGTATTGAAAATATCCTGTGCTTTCTTGGGCATACCGAGGGTGTCGAGAACATCGTTCATGTTGTAAGCACCCATACGGAGAATATCGGGGAAGTCCTTAAAATGTGCGGGAAGCTTTGAAGGATCGTCTAAAGCGTTGAGAGTGTCAAACATTCTGATTGAAAGGTCGAATGCCTTACGGCAGCTCTCATAAGATCCGGGAACAAGCTCATCGAGCTTTCTTGAAAAGTTTTCAAAGCCGATGGGCATACGGGCATCAACGCTGACCTCAATACCATCTTCATTGACAAATGTGTCCTTTTCACCTTCCTTTGCAGGAACAACAAGACGGAACGTCGATTCATGCTTCAAGAAGTCGCAGTCGGCATTGAGTCTTTCAAACAATCTTGCTGCAGTATCGTCGTCAGGCGGATTACTTGTGCCTGCAAGCTCATGAAGAGACGGTTCAAATTCAAATCTGCCTCTTACAAAAGATGTTGCAGAGCCTCCGGGAATATTGTGTCTTTCAAGCAAAAGAGTTGAAAGACCTTCTCTGGCACAGGTTGCAGCGGCAGCGAGGCCACCGTTACCGGCACCGATTATGATAACATCATACTTTTTCATCATTTCTCCTCCATTTTAAATTTTGTATCTTAATTTTATCAGTCATTTACATTTTTGTCAATAAATATACAAAATTAAGTATAAATTTTAATAACAAAAATGCAGTTTAACCAATTATTTTTCAGGCTTTTCAAATGATATGCGTCCAAGCTTGCCGGCTCGGTATTCATCAAGGAGCATCACCGAGACTCTTTGAGTGTTGATTTCTCCGCCTTTGATGAGCATTCCTCTTTCTCTGCCGATTTCCTCCAAAATTTCCCAAGGCATCGCACTTTTAATATCGGGTATGCCGGAAAGCTTAAAGCGACTGAGCAGCTTATCCTCGTATCCGTCAACCAATGCCTCAATCAACCTTACAGCCATTGTTTCAATGTCAACAACCTCATCTTTAACCGAGCCGATGAACAAGAGTCTGTCTCCAACTAAGGGATCATCGAATTTCGGCCAAAGGACTCCCGGAGTGTCGAGAAGCTCAATTCCGTTTCCGATTGCAAACCACTGATTGCTTCGTGTTACACCCGGCTTGTCGGCTACCTTGGCACGGTTCTTGCCAGCCATACGGTTTATAAATGAGGACTTGCCTGTGTTGGGGATACCGACCACCATCATGCGAATCGGCTTACCTGCCATCCCTTTTTCCTCGTTTTGCTTTATTTTATCGCTGAGAACCTGTCTGACAAGTCCGTGATAAGCATTCAGACCCTTGCCCGACTTGCAATCGACTGCAAGTGCATACTGACCCTTACTGTTAAAATACTTGATCCACTCTTTTGTAATATTCTCATCTGCCACATCACACTTATTGAGCAAAACAATCCTCGGTTTTCTTCCCGTGAGGCTGTCAAGCTCCGGATTTCTCGACGACATCGGGATTCTCGCATCTAATATTTCCGTTACACCGTCAACAAGGCTCAAGCTTTCTTTGATAAGTCGCCTTGTTTTTGCCATGTGACCGGGAAACCAGTTAACAACGGCTTTGTTTGATTTTTCATCACCGTTATTATTCCTCTTTTCCTGTCTGAGCTTTCTTTTTTGATGCATATCCATAAAAAACATCCTTTCGTTACCGTTACCGAAAAGCCTGCGGCATTTTTGTTTAACCGACGGTATTATATCATTTTAAAATAAATTATTCCATATTCCATCAGGGCTGTAAAAAACACAGTTTTTTACAGCCCCTCGCTCATCTGATTTTCAGTTTATTTTCCATTGAGAAACAGGATTAAGCCCCAGCTTGCCCGTTGTTTCATTCTTTGAAAAGATTCTGTATTTTGCAACTCCGAGAATATAATCCTCATGAATGAAGCCGATTTTTTCCGAACGGCTGTCGGTTGAGCCTTGACGGTTATCGCCGAGAACGAAAACATGGTTTTCCGGCACTGTTACCGGAAAGCTGACTCCCTCGTTATTGATTGTGCTGTTGTTAATATAAGGCTCGTCAAGAACAACACCGTCAACGGAAACCTCACCCGTTGAAAAATCAATGTCAACGACCTGATTTTCAGTTGCGATTATTCTTTTGACTATAGGCTGATTGAAGGAATTGGGCTGTGTGATGATAACTATCTGTCCGTAGCTCGGCTCCTTGTCGAATGCCGAAACGATGAGATAATCCTCATCCTGAAGTGTTGGAACCATTGATGTTCCCTCAACACCGACAACTCTGAAAATGAAAGTGAAAATCAGCATAATCGTAACTACTGCGGTAGCCAACACCGACGCCATATCATAAAGGTTAATAATAACCTTATCTTTAAAGGTAAGCTCCGATTGGTTCTTTTTTGAAATGTCTTTTACCATTTTTCTGAACCCCTTTCAGCTAAAATTTAAAAATAAAAACAAAAGGAAGGGTAATATTCCCCTTCCTTCCATTTGTTTGCTTATCAGCCGATCTTTTCCTTAACCTTAGCTGACTTACCGACTCTGTCACGAAGGTAATAAAGCTTGCTTCTGCGAACCTTACCGTTTCTGACGAGCTCAACTTTTGCAACATTGGGTGAGTGAACGGGGAATACCCTTTCAACACCGCAGCCGTATGATACACGGCGAACTGTGAAAGTTGATGAAATGCCGCTGCCCTTCTTAGCAATAACAGTACCCTCGAAAACCTGAATTCTTTCTCTTTCGCCTTCACGAATCTTAACGTGAACACGAACTGTGCTACCGATGTTGATTTCGGGTGCTTCTGCCTTAAGGCTTGCGTCTGAGATGAGTTTGAGTGCGTCCATTTTAATCCTCCTAAATTCTGCCACGTTCGTTACGGAATAACTCCGAAAGAGGACCGCTTGCGTTAATGTTGACTGAATTCAGTCGCACCTGTGTTACAAATGCCTAAATATACTATCACAAGTTGCCGATAAAAGCAAGTGTTTTTTTCAAATTTTCGCAAGAAATTATCTGAAATTTTCCATATTGGCTTTCATCAGCCTTTTTCTGACCACGAAAACGCTCATATCCTCCTCTGCTTTTTTCACAATTTCATCTGAAAGCAGTGTTGGGTTGATGTTCGTGGTGCTACCTGCCGGAAAAACCACGGTGAGCTTAACACGGCTTGCTGTGTTTGAAATGCTGTAAGACTTCAAGTGTTCAAGCAGATTGATGTCCTTAAGCACCTTTTTTCTGCCCTGTTTTCCGAGCTTTTGCACAACAAGGCTTTCTCCGGAAAGCATTTTTTCAATTTCAACGCAAAGCTTTTCGGGTTCATCGCAGTCAAAAAGAATGTCAAATTCGCCGTAAGCGATTTCCTTTGGGTCGTCAACGGGGTCTTCAACGCTCACAATTTCAATTCCCGGAGGCATTGAGCCTTTCAAAAGCTCAAATATTTTTTCGTTGGTGTCCTCCCCCTCGATTCGCATATCCATGCTTTCATAAAGGCTTTCCATTCCAAGAGAAAGAGGAAGTGCAAAGGTAAGATAGGGATGGGGGTTAAAGCCCTCGGTATACCATAAGGGAATTTCGGCACGCCTTACACTTCTCGTCATGGCTCTCATAAGATCAAGGTGGGAAACATAACGGCTCATGCCCATTTTTTTAAACCATACTCTTACGCATCGCATCGCACTTACCTCCGTTGAGCATATTTGATCCGCAGCCTGCACACTTGATTCGACAGTGAGGCGTTGTTTCATTGTTATAAGCTTTTTTGCTTTCGTTTATCAAAAATTCCTTTCTGATGCCGTAATCGAGATGATCCCACGGCAAAACCTCTTCATAAGAGCGTTTTCTGCTTGTATAAAACAGCGGATCAACACCGCACTTTTCAAAAGCTTCAAGCCAAACATCGAAAAGGAAACTGTCGTCCCATGAATCAAACTTACAGCCGTGCCTCCAAGCGTATTCGACAACATCGCAAAGCCGTCTGTCACCTCTTGCGAAAACACCTTCAAGAAAGCTGATGTTCACCTTATGATAGCTAACGGAAACCTTTTTGGTGGTGACACTTGAAAGCAGATGATTTTGCTTATTGATAAGCTCCTGCATTGTGTCCTGTGCCTCCCACTGAAACGGAGTGAACGGCTTGGGAACAAACGATGCAACACTTATGCTGACCTGCACGCCCTTTCCCTTCGGCTTGTCCGGATTTTTATAAAACTCGTTTACTACCTTTTGTGCAAGCTCTGCAATGCCGGCAACATCATCGTATGTTTCCGTTGGAAGTCCGAGCATGAAATAAAGCTTGACCGATGTCCAACCACCCGAAAATGCCTGACGGGCAGTGTTGAGCATCTCCTGTTCGGTAACATTCTTGTTAATTACATCACGCAGTCTTTGTGTACCTGCCTCAGGTGCAAAGGTAAGACCGCTTCGTCTGACCTTTTTCAAATGCTCCATAAGCTTTTGTGAAAAATTATCGACTCGCAAGGACGGAAGTGCAATGTTGACCTTTTCCTTTTCCGTCCAGGAAAGCAGCTTTTCCATCAGCTCTTCAAGATGCGTATAGTCACTCGTTGAAAGCGATGAAAGAGAAATTTCATCATAGCCTGTGCTTTTACAAAGCTTATAGCACTGACTGTTGATGACATCTGCCGACTTTTCTCTTATCGGACGATAGAGAAAGCCTGCCTGACAGAAACGGCAGCCTCTGATACAGCCACGCAAAATTTCATGAACCACTCTGTCATGAACAACCTCGATAAAAGGCACTATAAACTTTTCGGGATAATGCACGGTATCAAGGTCGGATATGATTCTTTTTGTTACCTTTTCCGGTGCTTCATCTAAAGCCGTAACAGCTTTTATGGTTTTGTCGTCATTATAGCTTACACTGTAAAGTGACGGAACATAAACGCCCTTGATTTGCGATGCCTTTTTCAAAATTTCCTTTTTCGATAAGCCCTTTTCCTTACCCTCAATAATGAGGTCGAAAAGCTCATTGCTCATCTCTTCACCATCACCCAGCATGAAAA
>CAZBFI010000120.1:0-5358 GCA_964491165.1 uncultured Faecalibacterium sp. | reverse complement strand
CCGTTACCTTGCAGGTGTTGCAGCAGGTCTCAAGCTCAACGAAATGATCGAAAACGGCGAATTCACAGCAGAGGAAGCAAAGATGGGTTATGTCGGTGCTTTCACTTATGCTGAGGTTATCTCCGGCTACACATCATTCTATCTCGGTGCAAAGAGCGTTTGCCCGTCAGTTACAATGGATGTTCAGTTCACAGGTTCATGGTATGATGTAACAGAAGAGAAGAATGCAGCAGAAGCTCTCATCGCTAAGGGCTGCAAGCTCATCAGCCAGCACGCTGACTCAATGGGTGCTCCCGGTGCTTGCGAAGCAGCAGATGTTCCCAACGTTTCATACAACGGCAGCACATACGATTCATGCTTCAACACATTCATCGTTTCCTCAGCTATCAACTGGGCTCCCTATTACAACTACATCATCGGTCAGTACATCAAGGGCGAAGCAATCGCAGCTGACTGGTGCGGCGGTATCGCAGAAGGCTCTGTTGTTCTCACAGGTGTTAATCAGGATGTTGCAGCTAAGGGCACAGTTGAAAAGCTCCAGGCTGTTGTAGAAGACATCAAGGCAGGCGAGCTTAAGATTTTTGACACAGCTAACTTCACAAAGGACGGCGCTGCTGTTACAACTTACATGGCTGATGTTGACACAGATGCTGCCTTCACAGCTGACACAGAAGTTATCGCAGACGGTTTCTTCCACGAATCAGAGTATCGTTCAGCTCCTTGCTTCGATCTCAGAATCGACGGAATCAATCTTCTCAACGAAAAATTCTGATTTGATTGAAATTTAATAAGCGGGGCACTCGTTGTCCCGCTTAGTGTTCTTTTTAAACGCAGATTCAAACATTTAAAAAACAATCTCAAAGGGGATTGCTTTTTAAGTGTTTAAACTTGAGGAGGTATTGGGCTTGTCACAAAACATTGCAATTGAATTAAGAAACATCAGTAAAAGCTTCGGCAAAAAAATTGCAAACAAGAATGTCAATCTCGTCGTAAACCGCGGAGAAATTCTTTCCATTCTCGGAGAAAACGGAAGCGGTAAAACTACCCTTATGAACATGATTGCGGGAATTTATTTCCCCGATGAGGGTCAGATATTCATCGACGGAAAAGAAGTTGTCATTCATTCACCGAAGGATGCTTTTAAATATAAGATCGGAATGATCCATCAACACTTCAAGCTTGTCGATGTTTTTTCCGCAACAGAGAATATTGTTCTCGGTCTCAACGAAAAAGGCCGCTTTAATTATAAGGCTGCCGCCGATAAGGTCAGACAAATCAGTAATAAATACGGCTTTGAAATTGATCCGCTGAAAAAGATTCATGAGATGTCTGTTTCCGAAAAGCAGACCGTTGAAATCATCAAGGTGCTTTACAGAGGTGCGGATATTCTCATTCTCGATGAGCCGACAGCAGTTTTGACTCCTCAGGAAACGCAGAAGCTTTTCAATGTTCTTCGCAAGATGAGAGCCGACGGCAAATCAATCATCATCATCACTCATAAGCTTCATGAGGTGCTTTCACTTTCCGATAAGGTCGCTGTTCTTCGTAAGGGCGAATATGTTGGAACGGTTGAAACGGCAAAGACAAATGAGTCTCAGCTTACGGAAATGATGGTCGGCAAAAAAATCAGCCTTAACATTGACAGAAGTGAGCCGAAGGACTGTCAGGAAAGGCTTGTTGTCAAGGGACTTAACTGCGTTGACCGTGACGGTGTTAAGATTCTCAACGATGTTTCCTTTGTTGCACATTCGGGTGAGATACTCGGCATTGCAGGTATTGCAGGCTCAGGTCAAAGAGAGCTTCTTGAGGCGATAGCCGGCTTGCAGAAGGTCAATGAGGGTGAAATTCTTTATAATAATCCGAAAACCGGAAACTGCGATAACCTCAGAGATAAAACCCCCATGCAGATAAGAGATCTCGGTGTCCGTCTTTCTTTCGTTCCCGAGGACAGACTCGGTATGGGTCTTGTCGGCAACATGGACATCATCGACAACATGATGCTCAGATCTTACCGTAAGGGAAACACGATGTTCCTTGAAAGAAAAGGGCCGAAAAATCTTGCTGAAAAAATCATCAAGGATCTTGAGGTTGTCACCCCCGATGCGAAAACTCCCGTTCGTCGTCTTTCCGGAGGTAACATTCAAAAAATCCTTGTCGGAAGAGAAATTGCGGCTTCACCGACAGTGTTTATGGCTGCTTACCCCGTAAGAGGTCTTGACATCGGTGCTTCATACCTTATATATAATCTTCTCAACAAGCAAAAAGAAAACGGAGTAGCTGTTATTTTTGTCGGTGAGGATCTCGATGTTCTTATCGAGCTTTGTGACAGAATCATCGTCATAGGCTCAGGCTGTATTACCGGCGTTGTCGATGCTCGCACAACCACAAAGGAGGAAATCGGCTTACTCATGACAAAGGGTGCAGATAATCACGGAGGTGAACAGAATTGAAAAACCTGAACTTTCATATTGCCAAGCGAGAGCCTCTGGCATGGTATAAAAATGTGCTGATTCGAGCCTTAGCGATTCTGGCATCTCTTGTCGTTTCGGCTGTTGTGATTATGCTTTTGACAAAGAAGAATCCGCTTGAAATTTATGCGTCGATGATTTCCGGCTGCTTCGGTTCATCACTTCGTATTTGGAGTCTTTTGCAGAATGTTGCAATTCTTCTTTGCATTTCATTGGCGGTTACGCCTGCGTTTAAGATGAAATTCTGGAACTGCGGTGCCGAGGGTCAGGTGCTTATCGGCGGACTTGCAACTGTCTGTGTGATGATATTTTTGGGAGACAAGCTCCCTTACCCCTTGCTTATTGCCGTCATGCTTATTGCGTCGGTTCTTGCAGGTATCATCTGGGCAGTTATTCCCGCATTTTTCAAGGCTATGTGGAACACAAATGAAACACTTTTCACCTTGATGATGAACTATGTTTCAATTCAGCTTACCGCATTTTTCCTTAAATATTATGTTAAGAGTGGTTCTGGTGTTCTTGAGCCGATGTCCGACAGAGGACTTCCGGTGCTTTTCGGTCAACCGTATCTGCTGAACATAATCATTGTTGCCTTGCTTACAGCCGTCGTTTATATCTATCTTAAAAAGACAAAGCACGGTTATGAAATTTCTGTTGTCGGTGAAAGTGAAAACACGGCAAAATATATCGGCATCAATGTCCGTAAGGTCATCGTCAGAACTCTTGTTCTTTCGGGTGCGCTTTGCGGTGTGGCAGGCTTGCTTCTTGTTGGCGGAACGAATCACACAGTCAGCACAACGACAGTTGACGGCAGAGGATTTACAGCTATCATGGTTTCATGGCTTGCAAAGTTCAATCCGATTTATATGATTTTCACATCTCTTTTGATAGTATTTCTTCAAAAGGGTGCAGGTCAGGTTTCAACCGATTTCCGTTTGCCGAGTGCAATTTCGGACATCGTGACCGGTATTATTCTTTTCTTCATCATCGGCTGCGAATTTTTCCTGCAATATGAAATTCTCATTTCAAAAAACAGAAAGGAGAATGACTGATGTTAACCTTTCTTGTCAGTGCAATAAGACTCGGCATGGCTTTCCTTTTCGGCTCAACCGGTGAGACAATCACGGAAAAGTCCGGCCACCTCAATCTCGGTATCCCCGGAGTTATGTGCGTAGGTGCTTCCTGCGGCTGCTTTGCGGAATATTTATATCTCACACAAGCTAAGACAAATGCGAATGCCGTTCTTGCAATTTTGATTCCGATTCTCGCAACACTTGCAGGCGGAGCTGTCATGGGCTTCATTTTCAGCTTTTTGACTGTTACATTGCGTGCGAATCAGAATGTTACCGGCCTTGCGCTTACGACCTTCGGTGTTGGTGTTTCGGACTATATGATTGCCGAGACAGGCCCGATCTACACAAGAGGCAGCCGTTATTTCACAATGTCTTTGCCGTTTGCAGACGACCTCGGCTGGTTCGGTGAGCTTTTCTTCTCACACGGTGTGCTTATATATCTTGCAATTATCATTGCTCTTGTCACTTCCTTTGTTTTGACACGTACAAGAGTCGGACTCAATTTGAGAGCTGTCGGTGAAAATCCGGCAACGGCAGATGCCGCAGGTATCAATGTTTCAAAATATAGATACGCTTCAACCTGCATCGGCTGTGCAATTGCAGGACTTGGCGGACTTTCATTCATCATGGACTACCTTAACGGTAACTGGGAATACTGCATAGACGGTATCGGTTGGCTTGCGATTGCACTTGTTATCTTCACTGTCTGGAAGCCTAGCCTTGCAATCTTAGGCTCTGTGATTTTCGGCGCACTTTATATCATGAGCAGCTATATCACAGGTGTCAGCTTTGCAAGTAAAGAGATTTTCAAAATGCTTCCTTATGTCGTAACAATTATCGTGCTTATTTTCACAAGCATCCGTGACAAAAAGGAAAATCAGCCTCCTCAAAGCTTAGGTCTTGCATATTTCAGAGAGGATCGCTAAGCGTTCAATATAATAATCAAAGGGTTTCTTCAAAGTGTAAAGGCTTGAAGAAACCCCTTTTCATTGGGAAAAACTTGATACGGCTTTAAGGCGACGGCATTAAGAAAAGCATGAATCTCCTTTAAAATAATTTAATCAGAATGTTGACAAGAATATTTTGTATGATTATAATAAAATTACAAAATTTTACAGGAGGTTGAACAGATGAAGAAGGTTTTATCGTTACTTTTGGCACTTGTTATGAGCTTCTCGATTGCTTTAGTTCCCGTTTCGGCAGCTTCGGAGGTTGCAGAAACTCAGCAGATAAGTGTTGGAGATGTTATCGACACTATTGAAACTACCGTTATTCTTATCAGGGACACCATTGAACAGGTTCACAATGTTGTCGGTCAGATTCTGGCAGTTTTCGGTAACGAATGTGTTTTCTGCGGACAAGTCCATGAGATTATTGCCGAGGCTTGAGCTTATGGCGTTGGATTATATACTATATATAATAGTATAATAAATAGCAGTGCAAAAAAAGCGCAGACCGCATAAAACAGAATAAGCAGAGGGATTCTTTTGAGTGTAAGCTTAAAGGAGTCCCTTTTAACATTTAGTGGGTGTAAAGGGATAAGTGAATTTTATGTTTTATGCTATAAACCAACCTCGCTCTCTGAGTACCTATGTACGCCGTCGGGTAAACCAAAACAAAGCTACACTTTGTTTTGACTCGGTCGATTCATTCTGCATCTTTTTTATATTCTGCTGAAAGACAGAAAAACAGTATCACAATATCAAAATATTGAAAAAAGGATATAAAAGCTTATGTCAGCACAACATATAGTGGATAATATATTTAGTTCTACAAGCACACACGGAGTAGTGTACAAAAAGAGGGTAAAAGAGGTA
>CAZBFI010000119.1:0-5396 GCA_964491165.1 uncultured Faecalibacterium sp. | reverse complement strand
GTCAGATTTCTCTAACGGAAAGCTAATTTTATTTATCCTGTTTTATCCGGTCTGCGCTTTTTTTGCATCCCTTTAAGCACATGAAAAGATATATATATATACTAAGCCGTTATTTGTTTTGTCTTATGTATTTTTAAGAATCCATAAGACCAAAACTTACGGACAACGCTCTGTCTATTTTGTTCATGTCCTGCTTATCAAGTATACCCATCTTTTCTCTGAGCCTTTTTTTGTCAAGTGTCCTCACCTGTTCAAGAAGAACAATTGAATCCTTTGTAAGTCCGCAGTTATCTGCATTGACCCTTATATGCGTCGGCAAATTTGTTTTGAAGCGTTGACTCGTAATTGCCGCAGCAATTACCGTTGGGCTGAATTTGTTTCCCACATCATTTTGAACAATCAGCACAGGACGGACTCCTCCTTGCTCCGAGCCGACAACGGGACTCAAATCAGCATAATATATTTCTCCTCGTTTTATTGACATACTATCCTCCGAAAATGAATCTTTGTCAATAGTTTTACCGGATAAGTGACCGTTTAAACAGTTGCTTTAATATTTTATGCTCATTCAAAATAAATGTTAAAGGGTTTCCTTGAACCTCTCGCTCAAAGGAAACCCTCCGTTTATCATCTTATATCAGTTACAAACTCTTTGCAAAGTTCAGTTTTCAAATTCAGCAAGAGTATACGCCAGCTCGTTGACAACATCCATTGGAAGCATACCGCTTTTGGATGTTCTTTCGCTGACAGCGTCACCGGTATAGCCGTGGACAAAAACAGCCGATATGACAGCAGATTTCAAATTAAAGCCCTGCGCAACGAAACCGCCCATGAGTCCTGCAAGCACATCACCGCTTCCGCCCTTTGAAAGCCCCGTGTTTCCCGTATTGTTGATATAAACACCCTTTGCATTTTCATCAACAACAACTGTGTTTGAGCCTTTTAAAGCCACACAAACACCGTAATGCTCGGCAAACTTCTTTGCCACGGTGACCTTGTCGGAAATTATAATGCCCTTGTCAAGCTTAGTGAGTCTCTGCATCTCACCGATATGCGGTGTGAGAACGACCTTGCCCTTTGCTTTTGCAAGAATGGAAATATCCTTTGAAAGAATATTCAAGCCGTCTGCATCAATTATTACAGGCACTCTCACATTCTCCAGAACGGCATTAAACACTGCTTCGGTATCTTCATTAACACCCAAGCCGCAGCCGATAACGACAGCGTCGAATTTTTCGATTTCAGCAATAAGCTTTTCGATGCAAAGTGATGACAGTGTTCCGTTTTCATTTTCCGGCAAAGGCATCAGAAGTGCCTCCGTAAGCTTTGAGGAAACAACCGGATAAAGGCCCTCCGGGAAAGCGAGAGTGACAAGACCCGCACCACTTCTCAAAGCAGCACTTGCCGCAAGAACAGGTGCGCCTGCCATTGTTCTGCTGCCACAAATGCAAAGCACATGACCGAATGTTCCCTTGTGAGAAACGGAATCTCTCCTTGGGAAAAGCTGTTTGACCTCATGCTTGTTATATGTGTAAACACAGCCGTCAACAACATTGTAGCTTTCCTCTGGTATTCCGATGTTTGCGATTATTATATCACCGCAAAGCTCAGATGCCGGATGAATAATATGTGCCGGCTTGAGAGATGAAATGGCAACAGTATAATCTGCCTTGAAGCAATCTGCACAGCAATTACCGCTGTTACAGTAAGCTCCACTCGGAATGTCAATGGAAAACTTGAGAGCCTGAGAATTGTTCATCTCAACAAAAAGCTCCCTCATTTCTTCATCAAACTCACCGTAAAAGTTGAATCCGAAAACAGCATCAACTATTACATCGGCATTTTTTATCGTTTGGAGCGTTTTGGCTTTGTCGGAATCGTACCAGACAGTAGGTATCGACTGATCCAGAACAAGCTTATACATATAAGTTGCCTCTTGACCCGTCGGATATCCGAGTGACAGAATAACGCACACATTGTATCCGTTTTCATAAAGCTTTCTTGCAACCACAAAACCGTCTCCGCCGTTGTTTCCCTTTCCGCAAACGACAGCAATTTTTCTTTTTTGATTATCGTTTTTTTCAATTTCATTGCGAATGTTTCTCGCACAGGCTGTGCCGGCATTTTCCATCATTCGCTGATAAGAAAATCCGAATCTTGAAGCGTGTTGCTCAACCAGCTGCATTTCATCGCTGCTTAAAAGTCTCATAATAATCACCATGCGTCACGGACATTCAAAAAAACATCCGAGACGCACCTTTCATTAAATATTATTTTTCGAAAACAATGGTAGTGATACTGCTTTCGGGAATGCTGACGCTGCAAACACCGCCGCTTTCATGAGTAAGCTCAAGGTTTCTGTCAGCATCGGTCGTGTAAGCCTTAACATTGAAAAACGGCATACAAAGATGAACATTTTTGTCATCGCCCTGATTTACGATGACAACAACAAAATTACCCTCGGGAGTCTTAAATGCAGAAACATTCATGTTGTTTTCAACAAGGTATACGGGATATTCTCTTCCGTCAATCTCCTGCTTCCACCATGCTTCCTCGGCAGAAATGTCCGCTATGCTGACATCAAAGTTCACAGCGTGACTTCCGATGGGAACAAATTTTGAAAAATGAGCCAAAGCATAATATCTCTTTGCAATTTCATAGCTGTTGCAGAAGTCATCGTTAGCGGCAATCATGCTGTCGGCAAAAGCACCGCCCTGATTAACAGCAACCCAAGAGCTCCAGCTGTTGACACCTGTAAGGGAAATGTCCTCGCTGATAGTTCTTGCCATTATGAGAGCGCCCTCAATATCATCAATTTCATGCTGACACGGAAGCTCACACCATTCGCTCATTTCAAGCTCAACATTCGGATAATTTTTGTCAATGTATTCTCCGTAAGCTTTTTTCAAAAGAAAATCACTTGTCCAATAGCTATGATAAGAATATGTGCCGAGAACATCAACTATGTCGGAATTTTCATAAATCTTATCAATGCAGTCCATTGCATGATCTCCGACCTGACCGCTTTCAGCAAGTGAAAGCTTAACATCAAGTCCTCTTTCTTTGATTTCGGCAGCAAAAGCCTTGCCTACCTCGATCACTTCGTCAATCTCGTAATGACAGCCTTCCTGACCGACCCAATCGCCGCCCCAATCCCATTGAGGCTCATTTATCGGGCTGATATACTTAACGGGAACGCCTTTTTCAATGAAATATTCGGCAATGTCAAGCATATACTCTGCAAAATCATCATAGCAATCCTTTTTCAGATTGCTTGCAGCAGGAGTTAAGCCACCGGAGGCTTGACCCGAAACACACATTGAATAGTGCGGTGAATTTGCAAAAAGAACAACGGTATCAATGCAGCCGTATGAAAGACATTTGTCAAGCATATTCTGAGCTGCCGCATCCTTTGTCCAATCGTATTCATATTCGCCGCTTTCGTCGTTATAAACAAGGAAGCTTTCTGTGCTTCTCCATGAATTTTTGTCGAGACGGCTGTTCGGATTATCCTTTTCACCTGCACCTACATTATAACGGTAAACATTCAAGCCGAGTCCTTCCTTTGAATACAAAAGCTTTGCATAATCATCGGCTTTCTCGCTTGCACCGGCAACCTGTCCCCACCAGGCAGCAGAAGTTCCCCAACCGGTAATTTCCTGCTGAGTGATAATGGTGTCAAATTTAAGCATAAAGTTTTGTGGCTTAATATTGAACCAGCCGACAATCGAGCTCATGATATAAAGCAAGGCTGAAAGCTTTAATATCAGTTTCTTTATAAACACATTCCTATCCATAATTGTCTCCTTTATGAAATGTTTTTCTTTATTTTAACATAAAATATCTTCTTAGGTCAATATTAAAAATAAATAATAATTTGTCAGAGTTATCGCATAAACTTGATTTTTGAATTATGCGGTGATATAATATTTTCAAAAAAATGAAACAGAGGAATGTATTATGTCAAAAAGCATGGTAATCGCCCATCGCGGAGCTAACAAATATGCACCACAAAACACCCTCCCTGCTTTCAAGAAAGCCTATGAATTGGGCTGTGACGGTTTTTAAACCGATGTGCATATAACAAAAGACGGAAAAATCGTATTGTGTCACAATTACACCATCGACGAGACCTCAAACGGCAAGGGTAAAATTGCACAAATGACTCTCGATGAGCTTAAAAGCTACGATTACGGCTCATATTTCAGCAAAAAATTTGAGGGAACGGAAATACCGACCCTTGACGAATTTCTTTCCTTTGTTGAAACCACAGATATTTCAATCCTCAACATTGAAATAAAAAGTCCCGAAGAAACCGAAACCGCTATTGTTCGTGAAACGATCAAGGCAGTTAAGGAGCATGATCTTTTTGACAAGCTTCTCATTTCCTCTTTTGACCCTAAGCTTCTTGTTGAAGCAAAAGCCATCGACAAAAACTGCAAAACAGGTTTTCTTTACTCGCCAACAAGCAACACCTTGCCGAAAATGTTCTGGAGACAGTTAAGATTCACAAAGTCTATCGGCTGTGACTGCGTGCATCCTCATTTTGTCTTTGTCAACAAGACTTACCTTGAAAATGCACACAAGCTGGGCATCAAAGTCAATCCTTGGACTGTTGACGGCGTTGCAACCATTGATAAGCTTCTCAAGCTCGGCTCTGACGGCATCATCACTGATCTTCCCGATGTTGTCAGCGGTATGAGGGAGAGATATCTTTAAAGCCGACTGAAAAATGAAATAATATCACGAGGGACTCTTTTTGCCAAAAAAGCTTAAAGAGTCCCTTGAAAATTTTAAGGTGGGTATTCCGGATATTCCTATAATCTTTTTCTTTATAACGCCAACGCCATAGAGCATCGAAGCAAACATACAAAATTACAAGGGTTTCTTTTGACACAACGCCGAAAGAAACCCTTGATTCATTTTATTTTATCCGTTTTAGCCGGCAGGCCAACCGAATTGTCTGCCACCCATAAAATGAAAATGCAGATGTTGAACTGTCTGACCGCCGTCAGCTCCGCAATTGTTAACGATACGGTAACCGTTTTCAAGTCCGAGCTTCTTACCGAGAATGGCGGCAACCTCAAAAACATGCGAAACAACCGCACTGTTTTCGGCTGTTATTTCCGCACAGGAGGAAATATGGTTTTTGGGGATAATCAAAATATGAACGGGAGCCTGAGGCTCAAGATCATAAAAAGCAACTACCTGCTCATCCTCGTAAACCTTATTTGAGGGTATTTCACCTGCGACTATCTTACAAAAAATACAATCATCCATGGCTGTTTCTCCTTTTCTGTTTTTTACTATTATTTCTGAAAAGCTTTCTCTCATTCTCACTTTCCGACAAAATCGGTAAAGAAAGTAATTTCAAAAGCGTTTTCAGTTTATTTAAT
>CAZBFI010000118.1:0-5405 GCA_964491165.1 uncultured Faecalibacterium sp. | reverse complement strand
CTTCCGTCCCGACAGAGCAAGAGAAATCACAAGAACCTTTGTTGATGAGTCATTTGACGGCTTTGAGAGAAAGAACGGATTTTTCCCGCTTTATTATGTTTGCATGACACAGTATGATGCAACAATGCCCAATGTTCATGTTGCATTCAAGCCTCAGACACTTGAAAACACATTCGGTGAATATCTTGCAAAGATGGGCAAAACTCAGTTGCGTATTGCCGAAACCGAAAAGTATGCTCATGTTACCTTCTTCTTTAACGGAGGCGTTGAAAAGCAGTATGACGGTGAGGACAGAATCCTTGTTGCTTCTCCCAAGGTTGCAACTTATGATTTACAGCCTGAGATGAGCGCTTTCGAGGTTACCGATAAGGTTACACAGGCAATCAGAACCGGCAAGTATGACGCTATAATCCTTAACTTTGCAAACTGCGATATGGTCGGACATACCGGCATTTTCGATGCTGCAAAGGCAGCCGTTGAGGCAGTTGACACTTGTGTCGGCAAGGTTTATGATGCAGTCATGGAAATGAACGGTGTGATGCTTATCACGGCTGACCACGGCAATGCAGATAAAATGTATGAGGCTGACGGTTCACCGTTCACTGCTCACACAACAAATCCCGTTCCTTTTGTTGTTTGCGGATACGAATGTGAGCTTCGTGAGGGTGGAAAGCTTTGCGACATCGCTCCGACAATGCTTAAAATAATGGGACTTGCTCAACCCGAGCAGATGACCGGTGAAAGCATTGCAGTTAAGTAATATTTAATAAGCTTGGTAAGGCAGAAAAGCGTCGCTTTTCTGCCTTTTGAATGCAAGCACGCAATATAATCAGTGAGGGCTGTAAAAAAACGAAAGTTTTTTTTACAGCCCCTTATCACTTTCTCGCTTATTACAGCTTCATTAAAGGTCATCGACATCCTGAACGGGTGTCTCCAAAGGATTTAACGGCACTCCGGTGTATGAGCCGAGAATGTCGGTGGGAATGTCCTCATTCTTTTTGTTGAATTTGGGCGAGTCGATGTTTTTGCTCGTCGCTTTGCCTTCTCTGTGACTGTTTCTTTGACTCTTTTTTCTTTCCATGTTTAATCACCTCGCTAATATTATTTGACTCTTTGAATTAAATTATAGTTGTTAAAAAATACAAAATAGGTTATTATTGTAATAAATTAACATTTCTTGCAACAAAACTCCTTTTTCAAACATCTAATAAGTGAACGGATGTGATAAAACTATGAGCTCAAATGTTGAAAATCTGGTCAAACAATCAAAACAGGGTAATGCTTCGGCTTTCGGAGAGCTTTATGAAATGTACAGTAACGATATGTTTCGTTTTGCTTATTACTACACCGGAAGTGAGACAGCCGCACAGGATTGCGTGAGTGAAGCGGTGCTGACGGCTTTTCGTAAGGTGACTGAATTGAAAAATGCGACTTCGTTTAAATCTTGGCTTTTCAGAATTCTGCGTAATTGCTGTGCTGAATCGTTCAGAAAACGCTCACGGGAAATTCCAACTCAAGAGGTTTACTCCGGTGTACATAGCTTTGATGAAGCTTCCAATGAAAAAATCAGCTTGAAGAATGCGCTTTTGAAGCTTCCGAGTGATGAGCGTGAGCTTATTATCCTTTATTATTGCAGCGGTTATACTTCTAAGGAAATAAGTCTTATGCTGACAGTCAATGAAAATACCGTGCGCTCAAAAATTTCAAGAGCAATGCAAAAGCTGAAAAAAGAGGTGATGTAACCATGGGTAAAGACATAAACTCCGAATTTGACTTAATCGAAAAATTCAACGATGAAGCTCCGATGCTTCCCGATAGCTTGAAAAAGGAGAAAGTGATTGAAATGTTAGAAAAGAATAAACCCGAAACAAAAAAGAAAAAGCGTATTTTCCCAAAAATTCTCGCTTCGGCAGCTGCCTTGCTGATAGTTTTTTCCTCTGTTTTCATTTATTTGTTCGCCTTGCCCGAAAAAGGACTTGTCGAGGCGAATATGTCTGCCGGTGAATCGTCTGTAAATGCTTCCTATACGGTTATCGACAACGGCTTTAAGGCAAGCAAGCTTATGCAGGCTGAAAGCAAGCAGGATCTGAAAAACCATTTTTTGAGAATGTATCGCTTGAATAAGCTTGATGATATGATTGATAATTTAAACTTTTTTGCCGCTAAATCAGCTGATAATATGGCTGCCGTGGATTCGGAAACAATACCGATGACCACGCAAACCATAACTGCTGCCGGATATCAGGCTCCTGCCTCCGAAAGCTATGACATGGCGGATGTTGAGGAATCAAAGGATAGCTTCGGACAGACCAATACTCAGGTTGAAAATGTCAATGAAGCGGACATAATCAAAAATGACGGCAAATATATTTATATTCTTTCCGGCGGAAGCTTTAACGCAGAAGAACGGGTTACAATCCTCGATGCACAGAACATGAAGGTCGCTTCAAAAATAGAGCTGAATGACAGCGGTTATTATTATAACATTCAGGAAATGTATGTTGACGGCGACAGACTTATCATTTTGGCAAAGCGTTTTTCCGAGGAAGAAAAAAAGGAAGTTGATGCGGATATAGAAATATACTACGGCAGAAGCTACGATTCGGGAGAGGTTGTTTCACTGCTTTATGACATTTCCGACAGAGAAAATCCCAAGCTTGTGCGTACGGTTACTCAAGACGGAAACAGGTATATCAGCTCAAGAATGATTGACGGTGTGTTATATAACATAAGCTTATATAGAGTCAGAGCAAAGAGCGAAAAAGAGATCAACGAAAAAGCCGTTCCGAGTGTCAACGGTCAAGAAATGAATTGCGACTGCGTTTATATTTACGATTATGACAGCGACAGCTATGTAATTCTTACCGCTTATGATACAAGAAAAGCCGACAGCATCGTTACCTCGCTTTCGATTCTCGGCATGGGCGAAGAGGTTTATTGCTCAAGGGATGCACTTTATGTTGCCGGAACAAATTATAGCTATGACGAAAATTATACCGAGATTTATTCCTTTAAGCTTAATGGCACCGATATTTCATACCGCGCCTCCGGTACAGTGAAAGGCACGTTTTTGAATCAGTTTTCCTTTGATGAATATGAGGAAAATTTAAGAGTTGCAACAACTTATTACAGCTATAAGCACGATATAGATGTAAGCAGTGTTTATGTCTTAAACAAAAATCTTCAGCTTATCGGAGCGTTGGAGGATATAGCTAATGATGAGCAGGTTAAATCCGTCAGATTTATGGGTGAGGTAGGCTATATTGTGACCTTCCGAAACACCGATCCGCTTTTCACTCTCGATCTTTCCAATCCGACTGCACCTAAGGTTGTGGGTGAGGTTAAGCTTCCCGGCTTTTCATCTTATCTTCATCCGATATCCGAAAGCCTGCTTGTCGGTCTCGGATATGACGGTGACGAGGAAAATATTGTTTCCGGAAGTCTTAAAGTTTCTCTTTTCGATGTTTCCGACCTTAAAAATCCCAAAGAGGTTGACTCCTTCATTTTAAAAGATGTTCAGTCGGATGCATTATACGATCACAAGGCGTTTATAACCTATCCTCAGGCAAATCTTATAGGCTTCCCCGTGGTTCATTATGACAATAACCATGATGTTTTAAGCTATAAGCTGCTGAAAATCGAAAACGGAGAAATAAGCAATCATTTGGGCTATGTTCATCAGACTGATAAGTATTACCCCAATATTTTCAGAGGCACTTATATCGGTCAAAAGCTTTATACAGTGACAAATTACAGCGTGTGCGAGTTTGATATAAACACCGCAGAGCTGCTCAGAAGCTGTGAGATTATGAGTGCCGAGGAGGATAAGCACGATGAACTTGAAGAGTATACCCAAAAGGATCTCGATCAATATGCCGAAACAACAGTGGCGCTGACAAATGCAATGACCTCATCGGTTTATGAGCCGACAGAGGACAGCACAGTGTTGTTTGAGATAACAACTCAGGTTGCCGAGCTTTATTTTTCGGCAAGGATTACAGAGGTTCGAGAAAATTCGACAGTGCTTATTGAGGTTACCGATAAGGGCAACAGCTTGCTTTCCGTTGGCACTCAGGCTTATATTTCAGTTACGGACAGCTTTGAAAAGGACGATGAGGTGAAAATCGTTTTTGACGGAACGGTTTATGAAACCTATCCCTGTCGGATTCCGACGGTGTACAGCATCGAAAAGCTTAATTCGTGAAATAAAAACACTTGCATAAAATAAGATAAGCAAAGGGCTTCTTTCGGTTTGACTGCCAAAGAAGCCCTTTAAGTTTAAGTTAAGCATCGGAGACTTATCCAAAACAAATCGAGTTTGGTTAAGTCTCCGATGCTTAAAAAAGATAAAATATACTTTACATTGTCGCTTTGATATGTTAAACTGACGAAAAGATAAATTTTCGGGAAGGATTGAAAATATGAAAGCAAAAATTACCGTTGCAAGTGAAATGAAAATCGGAGAAATTGACAGAAGAATGTTCGGTTCTTTTGTTGAGCATCTCGGCCGTGCCGTTTACGGCGGAATTTATGAGCCGGGACATCCTCTTGCCGACGAAGACGGATTTCGTACAGATGTTATCAAGCTTATAAACGAGCTTAATGTACCCATAGTGCGTTATCCTGGCGGAAATTTTGTTTCCGGTTATAATTGGGAGGACGGAGTAGGCCCTGTTGAACAAAGACCGAAAAGGCTTGAGCTTGCATGGGGAGTGACAGAGCCGAACAGCTTTGGCACAAACGAGTTCATGCGTTGGTGTCAAAAGGCAAACACCTCACCGATGATGGCAGTAAATTTAGGCACAAGAGGGCCGGATGAAGCAAGAGCCTTGGTCGAATATTGCAATCATAAGTCGGACTCAAAGTATGCCGATTTGCGTATAAAGCACGGTTATAAGCAACCATGGGATGTTAAGCTTTGGTGTCTTGGAAACGAGATGGACGGGCCATGGCAAATGTGCTCGAAAACAGCCTCGGAATACGGCAGAACCGCCAATGAAGCTTCAAAGCTGATGAAGTGGGTCGATCCGTCGATTGAAACGGTTCTTTGCGGCTCTTCCTCAAGAGGAATGAGAACCTTCGGTGACTGGGAAGCAACCTCGCTCGACATCGCTTACGATAATGTTGATTATGTTTCTCTGCATCAGTATTACGGCAATCATGCAAAGGATACGCCGTCATTTCTTGCAAAAAGCCTTGAGCTTGACGATTTTATTTACAGTGTCATTTGTACCTGTGACTTTGTCAAGGCAAAAAAGAGAACGAAAAAGCAGATTAACCTTTCCTTTGATGAGTGGAATGTGTGGTATCATTCAAACGGCGCACCCGTTGAACGTTGGTCAACTGCTCCGAATCAGCTTGAGGATATTTATAACTTTGAGGATGCTCTTGTTGTTGCTTGTATG
>CAZBFI010000117.1:0-5433 GCA_964491165.1 uncultured Faecalibacterium sp. | reverse complement strand
GTCACAGACAGCCCTACACAAAGATTGAAATTTCTTCAATCAATGCTTAATGATTAAGATTACCTTTTTCAAAAACGGGGAGCGTTTCAGTGGTTTTGAAATCAGCGGTCACAGTGGCTTTGCGGATGCGGGAGCCGATATTGTTTGCAGTGCCGTTTCATCGGTGGCATACATGGCGGCTAACACCCTGACAGAGATTGTCGGCATTCGAGCTGATGTTACTGTTGATGACGGATATCTGAAATTCGTTTCCTCAGACTGTTCCGATACGGTTCAGGTTATTTACAAAGGTATGCTTCTTCATTTTAATGCTTTGGCAGAGCAGTATAACAAATATATTCTCTGCAAAGAAAAACTGTTAATTGACTAATACGGAGGTGTAACAAATGCTTAAGATAAACATTCAATTATTCGCTCACAAGAAAGGTATGGGTTCAACCCGTAACGGCCGTGACTCTGAATCAAAGAGACTCGGTGTTAAGCGTGCAGACGGCCAGTTCGTTCTTGCAGGTAACATCCTTGTTAAGCAGCGTGGCACTCACATCCATCCCGGCAACAATGTTGGCAGAGGTTCAGATGACTCTCTCTTTGCTCTCATTGACGGTAAGGTTAAGTTTGAGCGTTACGGTAAGGATCGCAAGAAGGTTAGCGTTTACGCTGTTGAGCAATAATTTCATTTGAGTAATTGCATTAAGAAAGTGCGGAAAACTTATGTTTTTTGCACTTTCTTTTTTCATTTTTTCTTTACCTTGACACGCTGATATTTTTGTATTATAATGTACTGAGATTAGTTTTAGGAGAGATTATTTTATGGAAACTAAAATTTGTGCTTATTGCGGACAGGAAATAAAAATGGAGGAGTATAGAGTATACTGCCCTTCATGTAAAGAGGATTATCATAAGGACTGCTGGCTTGCAAATAACGGTTGCGTCACCGAGGGCTGTGAATATAATCGCAGACCCATGGGTATGTGTCCTTATTGTCATACCCCCACAAAAAAGGAGTATGTATATTGCAAAAAATGCGGCAGACCCACAAATCCGCTTATGAACCTTGTTTTTTATCCGCAGGGCAGTGATTATTTTGTTCCGGACACTCAGGCGGATACGGCTGTTATGCTTGCCGGTGATAAGAGTGAAAAGTTTATGAAGAGCTTTGTTGACATGGAAAAGGCAAAGTTTAAGCTTTCGTGGAATTTCTCTTCTTTCATCTTTACGGGCTTTTGGTTCATTTATCGTAAGATGTATGCTCAGGGCATTTCAATTCTTCTCCTTTTTGCTCTGCTTGCAAGCTCCATCGTCTTTTTCCCCGGACTCAGAGTCTTGAGTGTGATATTGCTTGTGCTTCTTTGGGCTGCTTGCGGAATTTGCGGCAACGGAATTTATATGGAGCATTTGAGAAAAACTGCCGATGAAGCACTCAAAGTTCCTCAGAATTTGAGGCTTGAATACATATTGAAGGTCGGTGGAACAGATAAAAAGTCGGTTATCATCGCTTGCGCTGTTTCGGTTGTGATTGTTGCCGTCTTTGCGCTTATTGCAAGTGCAGTTGTTTAAAATTGTGACTTAACACCCTTGACTTATTTTGCGTTATGGGATATAATTCATGCGTTATATAAAAAAAGCTGAGACTGAGAAACAAGTAGCTTTGGATCAATTCACTTAAAGAGAGCAACGGTTGCTGAAAGGTTGCAGTGAACCCCAAGGTCGAATTTCGCCTCACGAGCTGTCTGTGAAAAGCAGAATGTATGCACCGCATTAAGGGCAGTTAAAGTGGCAAGGATAACATCCTCGCAATTTGAGTGGTACCACGGTAAATTTTTCCGTCTCATTATTTTATGAGACGGATTTTATTTTTATAAAAAATACTTCACGGAGGTTATTTTATGAACAGTAAAATTGCACAGCTGAAAAGCCAATTTGTTGAAGAAACAGCAAAAGCTTCTTCAATAGCTGAGCTTGAAGCTCTCAGAGTTGCCTATTTAGGAAAAAAAGGCTTTATTACAGAGCTTATGAAAGAAATGAAGGGTCTCTCACCGGAGGAGAAAAAGGCTTTCGGTCAGCAGGTAAATGAGCTTAAAGCATTTGCAAGCGAGAAGCTTACTCTTTGCCTTGATGAGCTTAAAAAGCAGGAAATTCAAAAGGAAATTGACAGTGTTCCCGATTTTGACATCACAATGCCGCCGTCAATTAATGAAGGCTCTTATCATCCCATCACTCTTGTTCAGCGTGAGTGTGAAAGAATCTTCAAATCAATGGGCTTTACTGTTGAAGATTATTCGGAGGTTGTTTCCGACTATGAGTGCTTTGAATCTCTCAACATTCCCAAGCATCATCCGGCAAGAGATATGCAGGATACATATTATCTTGAAAACGGACAGCTTTTGAAAAGTCAGACATCGGCAGCACAAAATGCGATTTATAAAAAATATAAGGATGCACTCATCAATGACGGTGTTCCCATAAAAGCAATTTTCCCCGGCAGATGCTTCAGAAACGAGGCTACCGATGCTTGCCATGAAAACACCTTCTTCCAGATGGAGGGCGTTATGGTGGATAAGAATATATCCATCTCAAACCTTATTTACTTCATGAAAACAATGCTTTCCGAGGTTTTCCAAAAGGATATAAAGGTAAGACTCCGTCCCGGATTTTTCCCGTTTGTTGAACCCGGCTTCGAGCTTGATATAAGCTGTTTGATTTGTGGCGGCGAGGGCTGTCCTTCATGTAAGCACAGTGGTTGGCTTGAGCTTTGCCCGTGCGGTATGATTCATCCCGAGGTGCTTAAAGCAGGCGGAATTGACCCCGATGAGTATACAGGCTTTGCTTTCGGACTCGGTCTGACAAGACTTGTCATGATGAAGTACGGAATTAAGGATATCCGTGACCTTAACAGCGGTAACCTTAAAACACTCACACAGTTTATTGACGAATAAGGAAGGGGGAGCATAATATGTTTTTATCAATGAATTGGATCTCAGACTTTGTTGACTTTGACGGAATTGATAAGCTTGAGCTTATTCACCGTTTTTCACTTTCAACGGCTGAGGTTGAAAATGAAATTTTCTTCAAGGGAAGCGACATCAGCGGTATTGTTGTTGCTCAAATTATGCAGGTAGATAATCATCCGGAATCGAAAAAGCTTCATCTGCTCAAGGTTGATGCAGGTGACGGCAAGCTTACCGATGTTGTTTGCGGCGCTCCCAATGTCAGAGTCGGCATGAAAACGGCTTTTGCAAAAATCGGTGCAAAAATCGGTGAAATCGAAATCACTCCCCGTAATCTTGCAGGCTATACATCTTACGGTATGTGTTGCAGTGAAAAGGAAATCGGAATAAGCGACGACAATTCCGGTATCATGGACATCATGGAGGATGTTGAAAACGGCACAGACATCAAGGAAGTTTATCAAATTGAAGATATCGTTTTTGAGGTTGACAATAAGTCTCTTACAAACCGCCCCGACCTTTGGGGACATTACGGAATCGCAAGAGAGTTTGCTGCACTTTGCGGCAGAGAATTAAAGCCTCTTGAGACAGTTGAGCTTTCAAAGTATGATAATCTTCCCAAGCTTGACATGAAAATTGAGGACAAGCTTTGCCAGCGTTATTCATGCCTTCAGGTTGAAAACATAACCAAAAATGTCAGCCCCGTAAACATGAGAATCCGTCTTTTCTATTGCGGAATGAGAGGAATCAATCTTCTTGCAGACCTTACCAATTATCTCATGCTTGAAATGGGTCAGCCCATGCACGCATTCGATTCACGCAAGGTTGAGAAGCTGCGCATTAAGCGTTTTGACAAGCCGTTCACATTCACAACTCTTGATGGCGTTGAAAGGGAGATTGATGAAAATACACTTATGATCTGCAATTCGGACACACCTGTTGCGATTGCCGGCATCATGGGTGGACTTGACAGTGAAATTGTTGAGGACACAACAAAGCTTACCCTTGAAAGTGCAACCTTCAATGCAGTTTCAATTCGTAAATCGACAGTCCGTCTTTCACACAGAACAGATGCTTCAATGCGTTATGAAAAATGCCTTGACCCCGAAATGACTGTTCCCGCAATCGCAAGATTTGTCAAGCTTCTTCAGGACATCGACGGTGGTGTTAAGGTCGTTTCCTCACTCACAGATGAATATGCCGAAAAATATGACGATGTAAGTCTCAGCTTCGATAAGAGCTTTGTCGATCGTTACACCGGCATCGAGATAAGCAATGACACAATCGTCAAAACACTTGAATCTCTCGGCTTTAAGGTTAAGCTTGAAAATGACAGCTTCACTGTTGATGTTCCGTCATGGAGAGCAACAAAGGATGTCACAATCAAGGCTGATATCATTGAAGAAATTACAAGAATTTACGGATATGACAACTTTGATGTCCACACAACAGAAACTCCCGTTTATCCGGTTCGTCCCGATCCCGAAAAGACAACGGAGGACAAGATTAAGGATATCCTTGTCAAACGCTTCTCACTTCATGAGACACACTCTTATCTTTGGGCTTATTACGATGAATGCAAGGCACTCGGAATCGAGGTTGAGGATAATATCAAGCTTATAAATGCAACGAATCCGAACATTGAAACCATCAGAAAATCAATGATTCCCACACAGCTTTGCCAGATTAAGCTTAACACGGGCTTTGCTGCCGATTTCGGTATTTTTGAAGTTGGCAGAGTTGTTGACGGTTTGAAATCAGATGGACTTTGCAATGAAAAGAAAAAGCTTGCCGTCACTCTCTTCTCAAAGACGAAAACAGCAGAGCAGCTTTATTTTGAGCTTCGTGATATTATTGCAACAACCGTTGGAGATATTAAGCACTGTGAGCTTTCTTATCAGACTGCTCAGGCAGCTCATTCATATCAGCATCCAAAGAATCTCAACAAAATTCTTTGCAAGGGTGTTGAGATAGGTGAAATCGGTATGATTCATCCCGTCGTTTCAAAGAAGATTGACAAAAAAGCTATCATAGTTTATGCTGAAATTGATGTTACCGATTTTTCAAATGTCGAATCCGATGCAATTAAGTATGAAGAGCCGTCAAAGTTCCCCGGAATTGACATTGATATTTCCTTTGTCAGTGATAAATTCGCACCCATCGGTGAGGCTATCAGACAGGCAAATTGTCCTCTTATTAAGAATACACAAGTGGTTGATACCTACCGTGATGAAAACGGAAAATCAATAACCGTCAGAATTTATTTCACACATCCGGAAAAGACCTTGACAAAGGACGAGGTAATGGATGTTGTCAACGGAATCATTGATTCTCTTGCAAAGCAGGGCATTGAAATGAAGAAATAAGCTGATGCTTATTGAAGCTCTGATTTAAAATTGCTGAAAATGAAAATAAAACCGTCGGAGAATCATGCTCCGGGTGAATAAGGAAGTATTTTAGAAAATGCGGTGTAACCTCGCAAAAT